>DASRII010000001.1:0-5616 GCA_035650075.1 Micromonosporaceae bacterium
ACAGCCTAGCCATGCCTTCGCTATGTCGCTCGAGAGCGAAGGGCTGCTCCTACGCGGCGGCCGGCCTCGGCTACCGCCGCATCACGGGCGGTCACCGCCTCCTCGACGGTCAACGTGCGGTCCGGCGCGCGGAACGTCATGTTGTACGCGAGCGACTTGCGACCGGTACCGAGTTGGTCGGACGCGTAGACGTCGAAGAGCCGCACCGACTCCAGCAGGTCACCGGCGCCCTCCACGAGAGCCGCCTCGACGTCGGCCGCGGGGGTGTCGGCCGTTACGACGAGCGCCACGTCGATGAGTGCGGGCGGGAACGACGACACCGCCGGTGCCGGGGTCACCGCCGGCAGGGGCAGCGCATCGAGGTCCAGCTCCATCGCGCAGACCCGCTTGGGCAGGTCCAGTGCCGCGCACACCGCGGGGTGCAGTTCGCCCGCGTGGCCGACCACCGCACCGTCCACTGTGATCTCCGCGCACCTACCGGGGTGCCAGGGTGCGTAGGCGCCCCGCCGGACCGTCGTCCGTTCGGCCGGTACGCCCGCCGCCGCGAGGACGACCCGGGCCGCCTCCACCGCGTCGGCCCAGTTGGCGGCGCGACCGGCGCCCCACCAGCCGGCCGGTTCGAGGTCACCGGAGAGCACGACCGCCGCGTGCCACGGCTGCGCCGGAAGGACCGTCTCGGCCTCCGCCAGCTCCACATCGGACGGTCGATCGGCCACACCGAGCGGCGGCGGCTGCTTCCCGGCGCCGGGGCCGGGCAGGAAGACCATACCGAGCTCGTACAGCGCCGCGTCGCGGTTGCCCCGGCCGAGGTTGCGGCGCAGGGTCGCCAGCAGCGGCGGCAGCAGCGTGGTACGCAGTCCCGGCTCTTCCTCGGAGATCGGGTTAGCCAGCCGGACCAGGTTGCGGCGCGGGTCGCCCTCCGGCAGCCCGAGCGCGTCGAGAGCGGCCTCCCCCACGAACGGGTACGACAGCGCCTCGACGTACCCGGCTTCGGCGAGTGCCCGGGACACCGTACGGCGGCGGCGCTGATACGCGGTCAACCCCCGGCCGGGCGGAGCGGTGGGCAGCACGGCCGGTACCTCGTCGTAGCCGTCGAGGCGCACCACCTCCTCGACGAGGTCGGCCGGCTCGGTCAGGTCGGGCCGCCACGTCGGCGGGGTCACGGTGAGGTCGTCGCCCTTGGCCCGTACCGTGCAACCGATCTCCTGCAGCAATGCGGTGACCCGCTTCTTGGGATAGTCGACCCCGGCCGTTCGGCTCGGCAGCGAGGCCGGCATCCGGACCGGCGCCGGCGGAGCGACCGCGTCGATGTCCAGGACCCGCTCGTCGACGTCTCCGCCGCCGTACCGGGCCAGCAGCTCGACGGCGCGCGCCACCGCGTACGGCGGCAGGGCCGGGTCGACCCCACGCTCGAAACGCTTGCTCGCCTCGCTGGGCAGCTTGTGCCGCCGAGCGGCGCGGGCCACGGTCACCGGGTCCCAGTGCGCCGCCTCGAACAGTACGTCCACAGTGGACGGCGACACCTCGGTCGTCGCCCCACCCATGATCGCGGCCAGCGAGATGACGCCGGTGTCGTCGCAGATCACCAGGTCCTCGGGGTCCAGGGCCCGATCGACACCGTCCAATGTGGTCAAGCGTTCGCCGGGGCGAGAACGGCGGACCACCAGCGGACCGCGCAGGGAACCCGCGTCGAACGCGTGCATCGGCTGGCCCAGCTCGAGCATCACGTAGTTGGTGATGTCGACGATCAGCGAGATCGGCCGCATACCGGCGTGGATCAGCCGCCGCCGCATCAGATCCGGGCTCGGGGCGGTCGGGTCGACGCCGCGCACCACGCGCCCGTAGAACCGGTCGCAGCCGACGGGGTCCTCGACGCGCACCGGGTAGGGCACGTCCGCGGTCGGCGCGGGCGCCGAGACCTGGGACGCCGGGTCGGTATAAGCCAGCCCGAGCGCGTGCGACAGCTCCCGGGCCAGCCCCCGGACCGAGAAGCAGTAGCCCCGGTCCGGGGTGACGTTCAGCTCCACGACCACGTCGTCGAGCCCGACCACGGGACGCGCATCCGAACCCGGCGCCGCCGTGACCGACGAAGGCAGCACGATGATGCCCGCCGATTTTCCAGCCGGCCCAGCGTCGTCGCCCAGTGCGAGCTCGCTCGCCGAGCAGATCATGCCGTCGGACAGGTGGCCGTACGTCTGCCGGGCCGAGATCTCGAACCCGCCCGGCAGGACGGCACCGGGCAACGCCACCACGACCAGCGCACCGGGGACGAAGTTCGTCGCACCGCAAACGACCGACCTCGGTGAAGGCTCGCCGACGTCGACGAGGCAGTGCCGGATCGGCTTCTTGAACTCCTCGAGTTCCGTCAGCGAGACCACCCGGCCGACGACCAGCGGGCCGGCCACGGTGGACCGCAGATCCACAATGGACTCGACCTCGAGGCCGACCCGCACGAACGCCGGCTCGAGCAACGACGGGTCGACGGGCGCGTCGACGTACTCGCGCAGCCACGAAACGGGGACGCGCACCGCTACACCTCCATGCCGAACGCGCGGGAGAACCGCACGTCGCCCTCGACCATGTCCCGCATGTCACCGATCCCGTGCCGGAACATCAACGTCCGTTCGATGCCCATGCCGAACGCGAACCCGGAGTACTCGTCAGGGTCGATGCCGCAGGCCCGCAGCACCCGCGGGTTGACCATGCCGCAGCCGCCCCACTCGATCCACCGTGGACCGTCGCGGTGCTGCGGGAACCATAGGTCAAATTCGGCCGACGGCTCGGTGAACGGGAAGTACGACGGCCGCCAGCGGGTCTGCGCCTCCGGCCCGAACATCGCCCGGGCGAAGTGGTCGAGGGTGCCACGCAGGTGCGCCATCGTGATCCCGCGGTCGACGACAAGGCCTTCGACCTGGTGGAAGACCGGGGTGTGCGTGGCGTCGAGCTCGTCGGTGCGGTACGTGCGACCGGGCACCACCACATAGATGGGTGGGCGACGGGTCAGCATCGTGCGCGCCTGCACCGGCGACGTGTGCGTACGCAGCACCAGCCCCGGACTCTCCACGTAGAACGTGTCCATCATCGTCCGGGCCGGGTGGTCGGGCGCCATGTTGAGCGCGTCGAAGTTGTACCACTCCAGCTCGACCTCGGGGCCTTCGGCGATCTCGTACCCCATGCCGACGAAGAGGTCCCCGATGCGTTCCATGAGCGTGGTCAGCGGGTGCCGGGCGCCGCGCGGACGGCGGCCCCACGGCAGGGTTACGTCCACCGCCTCGTCCGCGAGCACCCGCCGTTCCTGCTCGACGACCAGCTCGGCGGCTCGTGCGTCGTACGCCGCCTGGATCGTCGCCCGGGTCTGGTTGACCCGCCTGCCGGCGTCGGACTTCGCCTTCGGCGGCAGGGCGCCGATCTCACGCCGGGCCAGGGACACGGGCGCGCGGTCGCCGAGATGCTGGTGCCGCATCGCGGTCAACGCATCGAGATCGGCCGCTCCCGCGAACGCCTTCTCCGCCGCCGCGACGGCCTCGTCCAGCGCCGCCGGATCGAGCGCGTGAACCTGTTTGGGGTCGTAGTCCATAAGAAAATCTCCACTCGACGCAACCGGCAAAGTCTACGGGCGGCAAGCCCGCCGGCACGTCAGAGGGGAGAGAAGAGCGTGAAAGCGCGTCAGCCCTGCCGCCCGCCGCGACCGGCGGGCTGGATAAAGGACCTGATCACCACGATGACTCCTTATAGCCCAGGCAGTCGGGCACGCAACGCTCTCGCTGAAGAGTACAGGCATACCGCCGCGGCCGCAGCCAGGTTCAGGCTCTCCGCCTGCCCGTGGATCGGGATGCGCACGCGTGCGTCGGCGGCCTCGGCCACGGCCGGCGGCAATCCGTGTGCTTCCGAGCCGAAGAGCCATGCCGTGGGTCGATCGAGGTCGTCGTAGTCGAAGAGGTCCACGTCGCCGCGCGGAGCGGCGGCCAGCACCCGAAGGCCGGCCGAACGCAAGAACGCTACCGATGAAAGCGGATCGGCCCCGCGCACCACATCGACGTGGAACAGGCTGCCGGCCGAGGACCGCACGCACTTGCCGTTGTACGGGTCGACGGTGTCACCGGCGAATACGACCGCCCCGGCGCCGGCGGCATCCGCGGTCCGCAGGACGGTACCGGCGTTGCCCGGATCGCTGACATCGACGAGCACGGCCGCCAGACGCGGGGACCCGAGCGAGGACAGGGGCACGTCGACGAACGAACACACCGCCACCACGCCCTGCGGGTGCGGCGTCTCGGCGAGCGCCGCCAGCCCGCGATCGTCGACGACCGAGGCGGGAACGCCGGCGAATAGCGAGAGCGCCGAAGCCGTACCGAACAGCTCCCGAACCGCGCCGGAGGCGAGCGCCGAGCGGACCGCCTGCGGCCCCTCGGCGAGGAACAGCTCGGCCTCGTCCCGCTCGCGTCGGCGCTGCAGCTTCCGGGCAGCAATGACCCGGGGCGTCCGCTGTGTGAACGGAACAACCCCGGGTGTCATGCGCTCAGGCTTCGTTCGCCACCGCGACCCGGGCGACGTCGACGAGCTTGGCGAACGCCGTACCGTCGTGCACCGCCATATCGGCGAGGATCTTGCGGTCGACCTCGACCCCGGCGAGCCGCAGCCCTTGGATGAGCCGGTTGTACGTCATGCCGTTCGCGCGCGCCGCGGCGTTGATCCGGGTGATCCAGAGCTGGCGGAAGTCGCCCTTGCGGTCGCGGCGGTCGCGGTAAGCGTACATCAGCGAGTGGAGCATCTGCTCCTTCGCCTTGCGGTACAGCCGGGACCGCTGGCCGCGGTAGCCGCTCGCGGCCTCCAGCACCGCACGGCGCTTCTTGTGGGCATTCACTGCCCGCTTGACGCGTGCCACGTCGTTGACTCCTTGTCTTCGGCGGCCTCTAGCGGCCCAGTAGCTTCCTGATCCGCTTGCGGTCGGCCTTGGAGACCTCGACCCGGCCGGTCAACCGGCGGGTACGCGTCGAGGGCTTGCCCTCCAGCTTGTGCCGCTTACCGGCCTGCTCGGCAACGATCTTTCCGCTGCCGGTCACCCGGACGCGCTTGCCCATGCCGGTATGGCTCTTCATCTTCGGCATCTACGTGCTTCTCCCCTGTTACTCGCCGGCACCACCGGCATTGCCGGTACGTCCGGCCGACCCGCCCGCGCCGTTCTCGGCGACGGACAGCTCCGCGTCGATGGGCGAACCCGGGTCCAACGGCCGGCGCGGCGAACCCGTAGGCGTACGGGATGCGATCGCGGCCGCCTTCGTGGCCCGGTGTGGAGCGATCACCATGATCATGTTTCGGCCGTCCTGCTTCGGGGCGGCCTCGACGAAGCCCAGCTCAGCGACCTCGGTCGAGAGCCGGTCCAGGAGCCGGCGACCCAGCTCCGGGCGGCTCTGCTCCCGGCCGCGGAACATGATCGTCACCTTGACCTTGTCGCCGGCCTTGAGGAACCGCACGACGTGACCCTTCTTGGTCTCGTAGTCGTGCGAGTCGATCTTCGGCCGGAGCTTCATCTCCTTGATGTTGGTCTGTTGCTGGTTGCGCCGGGCTTCCCGCGCCTTCAGTGCGCTCTCGTACTTGTACTTGCCGTAGTCCATG
>DASRII010000002.1:0-11088 GCA_035650075.1 Micromonosporaceae bacterium
CCACGCCAAAGCCGGCCGACGCGCGGGCTGAAGCAACGTAATACCCATCAGAACCGAAGCAACGCGTAACGCGGGTCCGACAAGCCACGGCGAAGCAATCCGCACCTAGGTGAAATCGACCGTATGTCATCCGACTGTGCAGAGCCACCGCAGCGGGCACAGCCGCACAAGTTCGGGTAGGTGCCGCCGCCCGGGGCTGTCGGCGCGCCCGGCCTGGGGTGGGCCTACTCGGCCGCCGGTAGCCAGGTCGGCGTGGGCCGTATCTTCGACGTTGACGGTGCAGATTCACAACTGTGACTGGCAACAGCCTCCCTTGGGCCACAGAGCACGCGTTGTGGATGATGCTGACCATGCTCGACATCGGCGCGGCGGATCTGGCCATCGTCGGTGCGGAGCAGCACGAGGCGGCCAGCTGGTCGAGCAGCAGCCGGGCGCCGTCACAGTCCTGTACCGACGCGGCGGTGACCGGTACGCATAGCAGCAGTCCAGGGTGTCCACCGCGATGTGCCGCTTCCCGCCGTTGATCTTCTTGCCGCCGACGGCGCGGCAACTCGACCTTCGACCAACCGGACTCGATCCCGCAGACCGTCCAGCACATCCTGGGTGATGCCGGCCGCCTCCCAGGCGGCGAAGTAGTTGTAGACCGTCGACCAGAGCTGGAAGTCGCTGGGCAGCGCCCACCACTCGATGCCGTTGTCGACGACGTAGAGGATCGCGTTCACGATCGCGCGTCGGCAGTGCGCCTCCGGGCGGCCGCCCTTTCCGGCCAGCTAGGCCGGATCCGGCAGCAGCCGGTTAAATCACCGCCCGTTGCCCGTCCGTGGTGTCCGACGGGTACCGATGGGCACGACCGTCCACGGTGGACTGGTGAAAACGGTGCGAGACGACAACACGCCGAGGCGTTCCCATCACGACACGGCTGCTAGCGGACACTGAGAATTCCAGATCGACGGACGCGTTGATGCGTATCAGAGGGGCACGAAGCCTCTGGCAAGGCGGCCATTCCACTACTCGGAGTGATCAGATGCGGTTGCAAATCTAGCCACGGTCGAAGCGACAAGCCGGGCGGGATCGATCCGGGCTGGCGAATGCCGGTGGTGGCCTTGACCGTTGACGGCACGCTGGTCATGTGAATGATCCGATGCTGACCGACGGTGTCGTGCGCCTACGTCGGTGGGTCCCAGCCGACGCCGAGTGGTATGCCGACACGGTGAAGCACGATGAGCTGATCCAGCTGTTCACCGCGGAGACGTCCACGGTGTCCGTCGAGGACGTGCGAATGGCGATTGCTGACCTTGTCACGGGAAGGGATGACTCGCCTGGCTTCCTGATCGGTGACGCGTCGACCGGCGACCGTTTGGGCAACATTGCCTTGCGTCATGCTGATGGGATCGGTCACGTCTCCTATTGGCTGGCCGCTGAGGCCCGCGGTCGAGGCGCCGCCACCAGGGCACTGCGCCTGATGTCCGGCTGGGCGTTCGAGCGTCTCGGGCTTGGCGAGCTGAGACTGTGGACCCACGTGGACAACACGGCCTCCCGGCACGTCGCTGAGCGAGCCGGTTACCAACGTGATCCACAGCACGATCAGCCACGAGAGATCAAAGGAACGGTCTGGCAAACGGTCGCCTATGTGCTGGTCGCACGATCGCCCTGATGATCTCGGTTCACCCGCGGCCTGGTCGCGTCGATGGGTAGCGGTGTGTGGCCCGGGGTCCCCGCCCGCGATCGCCACGGCCTCCCGGCGCTCGGACCCCGTTCCCCCCATCAGCGAAAAGCGGTTCGTAGTCCGATGCCCCGACCAATGACCGGGTTATTGGGCCGCTAACGTTGGCCGAAGGGCTGGCCGCAGGTGTTGAAGAACTGCGGGATGCCGAGTGCCTTGTAGATGTTGAGTGCGTGACCGTTGCAGTAGTAGACGGCTTCCCCCATGCCGGTGGCGACGGTCCCGCAGCTCCCGGCCTGGATCCAGGCCCAGTTCCTCGGTGAGGCGCGCACGGGTCTCCCGAATGACCGCCAGCGCCTCGGCGCGCAGGCCGCCGCGGTACAGGGCGAGCATCAGCTGCCCCACCAGGCGCTCACGGATCGGGTTGGCGTACACCGCGTCCATCAACTCGTCCACGACGCCACGGTGCTCGCCGCGGCACAGCCACGCGTCGAACAGATCCTCCTCCAGCAGGCGCACCTCGGGGTGTCATCCGTCGCGACCTTGGCCCGGTCCAGCAGGGCACGGAAGTGGTGAGCGTCCACGCACATCGGATCGGCGCGCAGGATGTACCCGGTGCCAATGGCCGGTCAGCGTCACCTCGACCTCGTCGGCGGGCGCCGCGGCGGCCAGCAGCGTCCGCAGCCTCGATACGTTAACCCGCACGGCGTGGATCGCGGTACGGGGCCGGAGACTCAGGCCACAAGAGGTCGACGAGGCGGTCGATCTGGACTACCCATCTCACCTCGGGCCGAGCAAACGAAAGAGATGCTCGTCGAAGCAGCCGGCCGTCCAAGCGAGCAGTGCCCGGCGCGAGTCCAAGCAGTGCTGCCCGGCGGTCGGATGTAGGTGCCGGCTGCGGCTGTCCACTTGGGACATTCCACGGTTCCGGGACCACCACCGAGAACCCTTCGACAGCGATTTGGTACCACCGCGGCCTGGCCGACCGGGTCCCGTCGAGTGTCGTTACGTGTTCCACAGCACGGCGTGGTAGTCGCCGGTGGTCGCGGACAGTGTGCTCCAGCCGACTACCTGGCCGCGGCTGTTCATTCCCCAGGCCATGCTGTTGCCGCCGGCGAGGCTGGGCAGCAGCTGGGGGTGTCGTGGATCGCGCCACAGTACCGCGTCGAACTGGCTGTCGTGGCCGGTGAACCCGGCCACCCGGCTCCGGTTGTCGATCGCTGTACCGACTGCGATCTGCGCGTCGGCGGGTGAGGTGAGCGTGGTGAGCATGCCGGCCCGCCAGATGAAGGCTTGCTGCGGTGGGACCGACACGTCACCGGCCAGCACGCCGGCGTGGTTGATCGCCACCGCCTGGCCGAGTTCGCCGCTCAGGTTGGTGATGTTGCCGTCGCGCCACAGTGCCGGGGTGGGGAAGCCGCTGGTGTTGATCGCGCCCGCGATCAGGCCCTTGTTGTTGATCGCGTAAGCCACGAAGTCGGTGCCGTCCGCGGTGGTCAGTTGGGTCATGACCCCGCCGGACCAGCGGAAGCCGACCAGCCGGCCGTCTCCGGTCACGGCCCGGCCCACCACTTCGCCTCGGTCGTTGATGCCGGTCGCGAGGCTGGTCGTGCCCAGCGAGCCCAGGTCGTGCATCCGGCCGGTCCGCCACAGGAACGCGTGCGTGGTGCCGTCCGGCAGGTCGCTGTAGCCGACCACCTCGCCCCGGTTGTTGATGGCGGTCGCGGTGCTGGCCGCGCCGCCGAGCGTGCCGAGGTCGCGCATCCGGCCCCGGTGCCACAGGAACGCGTGGTTGGGCGGGTTTTCGCCGTCGGCGATGGCGCTTTCGCCCACCACCACACCGTGGTCGTTGACGTCCAGCGCCTGGCTGCAGCAGAAGCCGCGCAGCGTACCCAGGTCGACCGGGCCACGAGCGGCGGCCGGCGCCGCGGCCGCTGGCCCGGCCACCCCGATCACCATGCACGCCAGCGCGGCGAGCGAGATCAGGACACGTTGGGTACGTCGAGTCGCCATGCGCTCACTCTGCTCCCGTCGGCTCGACCCGGTCAGCCCCCAAACGGGTTCGCCACCCCGCCGATCGACCGCCGCCGCCGAGCGGGTCGTGAGCCGGCGCGACAGGGGCGTCAGTACGCCGTCACCTCGATTGGATGGCCACCGGCGATCTGGCGGGCGCCGGCGGACGTCGCGGCCTCGAGCCCGCCCGTGACCGTCAGCCCGATCGGTGCGTACATCGCCTGGTCGAACACCTTGCCCTTCAAGGGTTCCCGGGCCACCGCGAAGGCGGACAGCGCGGTGTCACCGAGGATCGACACGGATAGGTAGTCGCCTACCATGGCCCCGCCCGCGTCGGCGATCCACGGCAGGCTCATCGGCCCGGCCAGCGTCACCGGCGTACTCCAGCTCGCCCCGCCCGACGTCGACGACGCGTACCCGACCTGGAGCGCACACGCCTTCTTGCCGCAGCCGGCGTCGGGGTAGAAGTAGTAGACCAGCGCCAGCCGTGCGGTGGCGCCGGAACTGGTCCGGTCCACGCCGAGGCCCGGGATGAAGGCGTCGACCGTACTGTCGATTGCCGCGATTGGGATCCGCACCACGGGTGTCCACGCCGTGCCGTCGTCCGATGTGGACAGTACGATGTCGTTGGCCGCACAGCCTACCCGGAAGCGGCAGTCCTGCCACGCAACGTAGACGCGGCCCGCACCGTCCACCTCGGCCACGGGTAGCCGGGGCGCCCGCATGCCGGTCGGTGCGTGGCCGGTCGACAGTGCGATCAGTACTGGCGCCGACCAGGTGAGCCCGCCGTCGACCGAGCTGAAGCTGCGCATCGAACCGTCGCCGCCGTCGCGGTACGGGACGACGACCCGGCCGCTGGTCTGCACGACGGGCTGCCCGCCGATGCCCGACGCTCCCGCGACCGCCGCCGGCACCGACCAGGTCAAACCACCATCGGTCGAGCGCACCATGACCATCTGACCGCCGGCGCCGGCGTCGTCGTACTGGACATAGCATGTCCCGTAGTGCGGGCTCGTACCCGTGTTGTCGCACGCGATCCAGTTCTTGTCGATGAACGAACCCTCGCCGCCGGCGACCACCAGTACCGGCAGCGACCACGTCAGCCCGTCCGCGGAACGACTCACCGACAGGTCGTTGAGGTCACCGAGGTCGAGCGTATTGATCAGCCACGTGCCGTGCCGGGCGTCGTACGCGACAACCGGGTCGCTGGCCCGCTCGTACGGTCCGCCCTCGGCCACCGTGATGCCGGGCAACACGCCTTGCTGCCAGGTGGCACCGGCATCGGTACTCGTGGCCCAGCCGATGTTCACCGCGCCGCCGGTCCTGAACCGGCCGACCTGGAAGGTGGACACCACGGTCGAGCCGAAATGGTACGTGTCGGCTTCGGCCTCGGTGGCGTGCTGCGCCTTGCCGCCGGTGTAGAGGTCGCTAGAGATCTGGGTGAGCGTCGCCTGATTGGCGACAGCGGGTACGGCGGAAGAGCCGACCACGACGGCCGCTAGCGCGACCGCGACAACCAAGGGGGTACGTGCGCGCATGGGCGCACGCTTCCACAGACAGCGAACTACCTCAATGGCGAGATCGGTCGATACTTTCGGGTGCGAGACAGCCGCAAAATGGGTTCACGGTCTCCCGAGCCCGTGTTGTCGGGTCGGGACGGGAGGAGGTTTCCATGTCGCGAAGACTCGCTGTGATACCCCTGGTGGCGGTACTGGTTCTGGCCGGCGCGGCCCGCGCACCCGCTGCTGCCGGCTGGTCATCGCAGGTCGCCGTCACCAACGTCGTCGCCAGTACGCCGTTCCAGGCCGGTGGATATGCCGGCTACGACCCGGGCGCCACCGCGCCGAACCCGGGGTCATGCCGGCTGGGCGACTACAACGCCAACCTCTCGGAGTCGTGGCTGGCCGTGCGCCCGGGCACCGAGGATCTCGTCGGCACGTCGAAAATCTTCTTCGAGAAGTACTCCACCTACTACAACTTCCACCTCGGCGCACACACGATCCTGGGCGGACAGCCGGCCGGCTCGACGATCGTCCAAGGCTACGAGTGCGTCTCCACCGGCACTCAGGACATGCCTCCGTCGTGGACGAACAACACTGATCCGAACGTGGCGTTCGACTCGCAGGGCCGGGCGTATCAGGTGACCCTGCCGTTCAACGCGTTCTGGGCGAACCTGCACCCCAACTCGCACATCGAACTGTCCTATTCGGACGATCTCGGCCGGACCTGGGTCAAGGGCAACGGCGGCGAGCCGTTGGAGCACGCGCCCAACTGGTCGAGCAAATCGCTCGGCTTCGTCGAGGACAAGCAGTGGGTGGCGGTCAACCATTTCCCGGGTAGCCGGTTTCAGGATCACGTGTACGCGGCCTGGTCGATCTTCAACGGGTCGACCACGAAAATCAACATCGCGGTGTCCGAGGATCGTGGACAGACGTTCCGGAAGCGGGCCACGGTGAGCCGGCCCAACGAGACCGGTACCGCGAACGACTTCGTGTACGCGGCGGTCGATCCGTCCGGCGACGTCTATCTTGCGATCGCGTCGAACTCGCCGAGCCGCACCGACGTCAAGACGATGTACGTGTCGCGCTCCACCGACGACGGCCGGACTTGGGGACGGTGGAACCCAGTCGCCGACGCAACCGTGCTGCAGGAATGCTGCCTGCCGAACACCCGTTTCCGGGACGGCATCCTGGAACACTTCGCGGCCAGCGAGGATCACCCCGGTCACCTCTACGTGGTCTGGGAGGCGTGGGACGGCGTACAGTTCGACGTCTACTTGGCCCAGTCGACGAACGCCGGCGCGACCTGGTCGGAGCCGGTGAAGGTCAATGACAATGTGGACGGTGCCACCCGGACGGACCAGTTCCAGCCCAGCGTCGCGGCCGGTCCCGGCGGTGCGGTCGCGGTCGCCTTCTACGACCGGCGCGCGGCCTGCCCGGCCGACCCGAGCATTGTGCCGGCCCACGTCGGGCGGACGAACTTTTGCATCGACACCACCCTGCAGGTCTTCGCCGACCACGGCTCGGGCGCTGTCTCCGTCGGTGGCAATGTGCGCTTGTCCACCTTCACCTGGGATCCGGAGCAGCCCGCCCAGACCATCGACGGACTGGACCAGATGGCCTGTGCCGCGCACCAGAACCCGTGCCTCAGCCGGAGCTTCATCGGCGACTACTTCGGACTGGCGATCTCCGCGACCGCGGTCTACGGCTTGTTCGTCTCCACGCACTACCCGTCGGCCGTGATCGGCGACCAGGGCGGCCCGGTCTACTACCAGCAACAGGTTCTGGCGACCGCCCCGCGTGCCGCACTCGGCGTCTAATCCTCTCCTGTACCCAGATTGATCAATTCTCGCGGTGCGGACGGCTGGGCTGACCGGTCAGCCCAGCCGGAAGTCGACCACCCTGATCGGTGACGGTGTCGTACCGGTGGACCGCTGCTGGTAGAGGACCGAGACGATGCCCTCGCCGATCCGGCTGCGGTCTACGTCGACCTCGCCGAACGCGTTGAGCCCGGCGCCGTCGAAGCGCAGCGTCCAGTCGGTCCAGCCGCTGGCCTTGCTGGCGGTGACGATCCGGCCGAAGGGCAGGACGACGTACGCGTTGTCGGCCGCGTCCAGCACGATCTGCGAGCGCCCGACCGCGTTCAGCGGCACCGGGATCTCCACCTTGCGCCAGCCGCCCTGGGCGTCCCGGCGCAGGTGGAACGATCGGCCGAAGGAGATGCGCTGCTGCACATAGTTGGACACACACTGGGTGAACCGCCCCGGCACGTAGCTGACGATGACGTGCGGGTTGCCGGTCGAGTCGTACGCCTGGCTCTCCTGGTTGATCAGGCCGTGGTCGACGGAGAGCGGGTCGACGACGTGGCTGGGCGTGCCGACCGCGACGAGGCTGCCGGAACCGGTCGTCGCGACCTGCTGGCCGGCGTTGTTGCGCCAGGTGCGACCCCGGTCGTCGCTGTAGACGTACCCGGTGTCGTGGTTGGCCAGCCCGCCAGGGTTGCAGAGCACACCGGTGTTGCCCTCCCGCCAGGTGAACGCCGCGTGCAGCCGGCCGGTCGACGAGTAGCCCAGGCCGTGCAGGTAGAGGTTCCGCGTCGTGCTGGTGACCCCGCGCGCGGAGTACGACCCGGTGGCCGACGACCACCGGCCGAGCGTGCGCCACGCACCGTCGTATTCGGCCAGCTCCATCGTCCCGTTGCCGGACCCGCCGGTGCGGTAGCTGAACTGCAGCCGTCCCTCCGGTGTGACCAGGAACCGCGGGTACGTGATCGCGCCGAGCTCGACCCCGTCGAGAGTCCGTTGCACCACGCCGAATCGGCCCGCCACCCAGGTCCGCCCGGCCGCGTTGCTGACCAGTCCGGCCTCGGACTTGACGTAGAACACCCGGCTGTTGTGGGTGTCCATCGCCACGTGCAGCCGGCCGTCGGCCGGCGAGACGCCCAGCGAGATCGAGTTGTGCGAGTCGTTGACGCTCAGCGCGTGCGGCAGTTGCAGGGTCTGCCAGGCGCCGCCGGGAAGCTGGCGGCGCGCGACGACCGCGTTGCGGTTGGCCGTGTACCACGCCGCGTACTGGTAGCCGGCGTGGCTCAGGATCGCGTTCTGCTGGTACGACGCGTTGTTGACCAGACCGTCGTACGAGACGAAATAGATCGCGGAGGGATCCAGCATGGTGTCCCCGAGACGCACCACGCCCGGCGCGGCCGCGGCCGCCCCGGGGACGCCCACCAACTGGCCACCGAGGATCGCCACAAGCGCTGCTAGAACCACGAACGCCCTGCGGGAAAGCGCTTCCACACATTGACTATTGCATTCACGTTCGTCACTGACAAGGTGGCCCGGTCAGCGAGCCACCACCACGAGGACAAGCGCGACGGCAGCCGGCACCGCCTGAACAACGAGGATTCTGCGGTTGACGGTCGCCGCGCCGTAGATGCCGGCGACGAGCACGCAGGAGAGGAAGAACACCTTGGCTTGGAAGCCGACTTGGCCGCCGGCCAGCAGACCCCAAATCAGTCCGGCGGCAAGGAAGCCGTTGTAGAGTCCCTGGTTCGCCGCCAATGGGGCGGACGCGCGGGCGAACTCGGCGTCCGTGCCGAACGCCCGCCGGCCCGCCGGCCTCGTCCACAGGAACATCTCCAGTACGAGGATGTAGACGTGCAAGAGTGCGACGGCCCCGACGGCGAGGTCTGCGACGATGTCCACGGCGCACATCGTATGCCCGGCTTGCCGCGACTCCGAGCGACGAGGCACGTCACAGGGACCGGCTGTGCTGGCCGAGCCTCGCGTCCCTGGCCGGTCGCCGCGGAACATCCACACACCTCCGCGAGGTACCGGGACGTCGGGATCAGATCAGGGCGGTGGGTAGCGGTTCGGCGTGCACGATGTGCAAGGCGCTGACGGCGCGGGTGAGCACGACGTACAACCGGTGCAGGCCGCGCGGTTCCGCGGCCACGATGCGGGCCGGTTCGGCGACGACGACCGCGTCGAACTCGAGGCCGTTGGCCAGGCGTGCCGGTACGCAGACGAGGCGGCTGGATTCGAGCGCGTGCTCGTCCCGGCCCAGCAGGGCGGTGTCGAGCCCGGCGGTGCGGGCTGTTTCGTACAGGCCAGCGATGTCTGAGTCGGCCGCGACGAGACCGACCGAGCCCTCGTCGGCCAGCCGGTACCGGCATGCTTGCAGCACCGCGTCGGGCAGACCGTCGGCGGTGGTGGCGACGATTCTCAGTGCTCCCGCCGTTCGGCGCACCGATGTCGGCGCGGCCAGTCCGGGTGCGATCGCGGGGAGCAGGCGGGCGGCGTACTCGATGATTTGCGTCGGCACGCGGAAGCCGCGGTCGAGCACGGCCAGCCGGGTGTCCGGCTTGCCGAGGTGGGCCAGCAACGTCGGCCAGTCGTCGGCGGCCCACGCGCTCGTACCCTGCGCGATGTCGCCGAGCACCGTCACGGATCCGGTCGCGCAGCGCCGGCCCAACGCCCGGCACTGCATGGGGCTGAGGTCCTGCGCCTCGTCGACCATGACGTGGCTCAGCGATGGCGTGCGGTCGATCAGGGCCGCCAGTTCGTCGAGCAGCACCACATCCGCCGCGGACCACTTGGCCGACCGCGCCGACCGGTACGGCCTCGACCACAGCAGCAGCGCCTGCTCGTCGGGGGTGAACCGCCCGCAGGCCGCCGCAGCCAGGTACCCGGCGTCGGACAGCAGCCGGTACAACACCTGCTCGGGCGAGACCTTCGGCCACACGGTGTCGAGCAGGAGACGGATCGGCTTGGATCGGGCCACCCCGCTCAGCTCACGGTCGTCAGGGGTCGCGCCGCGCCGCTCCATCTGTACCAGCACCAGATGGGCAAGCCGCTGGGCGACGGCCTCGCGGCCCGGTCCGTAGCGGGCGCCGCCGCGGACGTCGGCCATTGTCTTCGCGACCCGGCCGCGCGCGACCCGGTACCGGGTGGCGCCATGTGCGTAGACGAGGTCACTGTCGGGCTCGCCGACGGAGGCCCACAGCGCGTCGCGGAGCACGTCGGCCATTCGCGCGTCGCCCTTGAGCCGGGCCGCCTCGGGCGCGTCGGCGCCGGTCGCCGGGCGGTCGAAGAGTTCGTCGATCGTCTTCTGCAACACCGACACCTCGCCGAGCGCGGGCAGCACGTGACGGATGTAGGCGAGGAACGACCGGTTCGGCCCGACGACCGTCACGCCGCCGGACAGCCGGTTCCGCTCGGTGTAGAGCAGGTACGCCAGCCGGTGCAGCCCAACGGCGGTCTTGCCGGTGCCGGGTGCGCCCTGCACGCAGATGCTCGGCTGCAGCGGCGCCCGAACCAGCTCGTCCTGATCAGGCTGGATCGTCGCCACGATGTCACGCATCGGCCCGGACCGCGGTCGCTCGATCTCCGCGGTCAGCAACGCACCCGGCCCGCCGTCTGCGCCGTCGGTGAGCGGTTCGTCCTCGTACGCGGTCAACTGGGCGGTGTCGGAGAACCCGTACCGCCGCCGCAACCGCACACCGTGCGGATCCTCCCGGCTGGCCCGGTAGAACGGCATCGACACCGGCGCCCGCCAGTCGACCACCAGCGGCGCGCCCTCCTCGTCGCGCACGTGCCGCCGGCCGATGTAGACCCGCTCGGTGTCGCCGCCATATGCCGGACCCGGCTCGTAATCGAGCCGGCCGAAGAACAACGGCACCTCCGGCAGATCCACCAGCTCCTCGGCGCGATGCGCCCGCGCCAGCCGGTACATCGTGTTGAACCACACCTCGTCGGAGTCCGCCGACACGAACTCCGGCGTCTCCGTAGCCAGGACATCCGCCCGCATGCGACCCAACGCCGCCCGGGCCGCCGCCAGATACTCCGCCTCCGCCTCGATCTCCGTCGCGCCCACACCTTCCCCCTTCGCGCACCCGTCCCCAGGCGAACGCAA
>DASRII010000003.1:0-4822 GCA_035650075.1 Micromonosporaceae bacterium
GGCCGTGCAGGCGCCGGCGGTCAGCGGCTGGTCGGGCAGCCGCAGGGCGGCCAGCAGCGCGCCGATGTGGTCGCCGCGGCTCTCGGTCGCGACCAGGTCCGTGGCGCCGTCGTCACGCTTCAGGTCCCGCGCGCCGCACACGACGACCGCCACGGGCTCGAAGCCTTCGCCGAGCCGGGGCAGCTCGAGGGCATCGGCCCCGTACGCCATGAACGGGTCCCGTACCTCGTCGTCGCACGACGTCCACGTCGACCGGATCTCCGGTGCGCCCGCCGGGACCCGTGCCTCCGGCGTGGCGCATGCCGCGAGGGCAGCCACCATCGCCGCCAGAGCGATCCTGCGCATGCTCCTTGGGACGCCGGAGAGTGTGGAAAGGTTCCGCTCCTGCCGACGCTCGCTGCGGGGCTCGCGAGCTCGCTCCTCGCTCACGCTCTATCTGGCCAGCCGGCCCAACAGCGCGGCCGCGACACCGATCGACACCGCCGCGGCGCCGACGAGCACCGCGAAGTCCAACCAGTACCGGGCGTGCGTCCCGATCAGCAGCCCGCGCAATGCCTCGACCTGGTAGCTGAGCGGGTTCACGTGGTTGATCGCCTGTAGCCAGCCGGGCATCAACGCCACCGGGTACAGCGCGTTGGACGCGAAGAACAGCGGCATCATGATGGCCTGGCCGATGCCCATCATGCGGTCCCGGGAGAGCACCAGCCCGGCGATGACGATGGACAGGCAGCAGAAGAACGCCGCGCCCAGCAGGACCACGGCGGCGACGCCGAGCAGCCGTACCGGGTCGATCGTCAGCGCCACCCCGAGCAACGCGGCCAGCACGATCACCACCACGGCCTGCACCAGCGCACGCATGCCCGCCGCGAACGCCTTGCCGGCGACCAGCGCCGCCCGGGGCGTCGGCGTGACCATGAGCTTGGCCAGGATGCCCGCGTCGCGATCCCAGATGACCTGGATGCCGTAGAAGATCGAGATGAAGAGCGCCGACTGGGCGATCACGCCAGGGGCCAGGAAGTCGAGGTACGGCACATCGCCGGTGGGGATCGTCCGTAGCCGCGTGAACGTCGTACCGAAGATGACGAGCCACAGGGTCGGCTGGACGGCGCGGGTGATCAGCTCGGTACGGTCCCGTCGCATCTTCTGCAGCTCGACGAGGCACATCGTGGTGACCCGGGACAGCACCATGCGCCCCGGACCGAGCCAGTCAACCCAGCCGCGAAGCGGTACGGCGAGTCTGCTCGACATTGCGGAACCCTCTCGTCTGGTCGTCGTCACCGGTGAACGCCCGGAAAACGTCGTCGAGGTTGCCCGTACCCCCTTTGCCCGTACCAGCACCGCCGCCCAGGCCGGCCACCAGGTCGCCGGGCGTACCGACGGCGCGGATGCGACCGCGGTGCATGAGCGCCACGCGGTCGCAGATCTGTTCGGCCTCCTCCATGTAGTGCGTGGTGACGAGCACGGTCATGCCGGTACGCCGGCGCACCTCGGTGATCCGCTCCCAGACGCCGGCCCGGGCCACGGGGTCGAGCCCGATCGTCGGCTCGTCGAGGATCAGCAGCCGCGGCGCGCTGACGAGGGCCTGCGCCAGTTCCAGCCGCCGCACCATCCCACCGGAGTACGTCTTGGCCCGCCGGTCCGCCGCCTCGGCCAGCCCCATCGCGCCGATGACCTCGTCGACGCGGGCCACCCGTTCCCGCCGCGGTACGTCGAACAGCCGCGCGAACAGGGCCACGTTCTCCCGCCCGGTCAGCGCGCCGTCCGCCGAGAGCAGTTGCGGGACGTACCCGATCAGGCGGCGCACCGCGAGCTTGCGGCGGGCCACGTCGAGGTCGAAGACCCAGATCGTGCCCCGCGGTACCGGCAGGAGCGTCGTGATCGCGCGGATGGCGGTGGTTTTACCGGCACCGTTGGGGCCGAGCAGCCCGAAGATCTCCCCCTGCCGCACCTCGAGATCGATGCCGTCCACGGCGATCGTGTCGCCGAACGCGTACCGCAGTCCCCCACAACGCAGAGCCGTCATGTCTTCTCCCGGAGTACGTCGAGGAGCCGGCGCAGGGCCGGCAGGGCGTCCGCGATCGCGCGGCGGTCGGCCGGATCGAGGCCGTCGAGGGCTTTGCCGACCAGCTCGGCACGCGCGGATCGGTACCGCGACAGCCTCGACCGCGCTCCGCCGGTGAGGTGCAGCCGGACGGCCCGGCGGTCGGTCGGGTCGATCTCCCGGCGCACCAGACCGGCGTCGACCAGCGGATTTACCAGGGCACTTACGGAGTTTCCGGCCAATCCGAGGGCGCGGGCGGCAGCGGCCACCCCGATGCCCGGCTCCCCCTCGACGACCAGCAGCAGCTCGACCTGGGCGGTGGGCAGCTGCGGCTCCGGCAACGTCCGCGCCAGCCGGCGGCGGACCACCCGCCGCAGCCCGGCGACCGTGGACATCAACTCCGCGGCAAGGGACTGCACCCCTTCAAGATAGCTCGTACTCGGAGCTATCTGACCGCCCGCGCCTCCCGCTCACGTGGGAGGGCGGTTGTTTGCCGACCTCGACGACGGGGCATTCCCATCACAGTGGCCCAGGGTTCACCACGAGCGGAGATGACAATGCAGGGAACACAGTGGATGAAACGAGGGAGTCGCGACGCCGAGCGCATCACCGAGCAGGCGTGGCACAACCTCGTGTCAGCAGTCGAGTCGGCCGGTGAGACCACCAAGGATCGGGTTGGTTCGGCCGCTCACGAAGCCAGGGAACGCACCCGCGCGGCAATCGACGCGCTCGCGGGCCGTAGCCGGGGACCACAGTGGGGCCTGCTCGCGGGTCTCACCGCGGCCGCGTTCGCGATCGGTTGGCTTGCCGCGTCGGCGGCTCGCCGTACCGCGTTGGCACTTGCCGACACCCCGGAGGACATAGACCGGCGTTCGGATAAGCACCGGACGGTCGGGCTCCGGACCTGAGTCCGATCTGGGCGGCGGCGCGGTCCCCCCGCCGCGCCGCCGCCGCGCCGTCCCTACTGGTTGCTCAGCAACGGCACGGCGCAGACGCAGGCGAGTAGCCCGAACAGGACCGCCACCAACACGATCGTCCCGACGACGCCGTTGTACTTCTGCGGCGGCGGGCCGAGCGACCCGGGCGAGAAGTTCATCAGCGGCGACTTGTACTCCAGCTCCAACGTCTGCCCGGGCGCTACCGTGACCGCCAGATCCGCGGGGCCGATCCGGGGCGGCAGGAAGTACGGCGTGTGCACGTGTACGTGGTGCTGGCCGGGCGGCACCGGCACGATCAACCGTCCCCAGTTCGCCGGCACGAGGTGCCCGTCGACGGTTACGTACGGCTTGACGAAGAAGAAAAAGAACGCCAAAGGCCAGAATCTGGTCGTCAGCGCGATGGCCGACCCGGGGTGTGGAGCGTTCACAACCAGCAGACCGTACCGGACAGGTCCGCACCGCGCGGTCCCGTCCGCGTCTCGTCACAGTTGTCTGTCAGTGCAGGGGGAACGGCACCTGCCACCACCACGGCTCGTCGGCTACCTCCACCCGGACGACCCACTTCACCCACCAGAAACCGCGGCGGCCGGGGGCGACCAGCCGGACCGGGGCACCGTGACCAGGCGACAGCGGTGCGCCACCCACGTGTGTGGCCAGCAGGAGCCGTGGCGCGTCCCGCGCGGGCAGCCGGCGGCGGTACCCCGTCACCGACGTGACCACGATGCTCTGACCCGGATCGAGGTCCGGCAACAGGCGGTCGAGCCACACGCCTCGCCACTCCTGCGACGCGTACCAGCCACCCGTGCAGTCGAGCACCGCGGTCACGCTGTCCACAGTGGATAGTTCGGCCACGGTCAACCGGCGTCGGCCGGACGGGGTTACGACCTCCAACCGCCAGGCGGCAGTGTCCACAGTGGGCACTCGATCGGTGAACCATTGGGTGACCGGCATCCGCGCCGGCTTACCCGAGCCCACCTCGTGGGACCCGGTCTCGCGGCGGTCCCGACCGGGTAGCCGGAGCACCACGGCCACCCCTTCGGTCGCCAGCACCGCACCCGCGGCCGCCGCCGCCACAGCCGCGGCCCGCAGGGCCGATCGCCGCGACAGGTCTGCGCGCCGTGGCCGCTGCCATCGAGCGACCGCATGCCACACCGCGAACGGCACCGCGGCGACCGCCGCGCCGACATGTATCTGCATCGCCAGCAGCCCGCCATACCCGAAGCTGTGCAGCGCACCCGCGGCGATACACAGTGGAACGAACACCAGCAGGGCTAGCCCGGCCACGTGTCCCGACCGCCGCCGGCCCCGCAACCCACGCCGCACGACAGCCTGCTTCCACGGTACGAGTGCCAGCAGCCCCAGACCCGCGGCCGCGTGCAGCAACGCGTTGGCTCGTGCCGGGTTCGTGGTACCGATCCCGAACGCGATCACTCCGGTGACCAGAGCCAGCGCCAGCAGGACGAGTACCGCCAGGTTCGTCCGCCGCCCCGCCCGCTGGAGCCGGCTCATACTCTCGAGTGTGCGTGATCCTGACCGGCGCGCAGCCGCTGTGCGATCTCGTCCCTGGTACGCAACGCGTTACGCCAGCCCACGACGTTGGTGGTCACGCGCAGCTCGCTACCGTCGGCCCGTCTGGTGATCGCCTCGACGGTCCACGGCCGGCGCAGCAGGACGCGCGGTTGCCAGAGAACGCGAACCTGCCACTCGATACCCTCCGGTGTCCGCGCCTCGATCGTCCGCATCGACGGAGTTTAGCGTCCAGGAAAGGACGGACGCCTCGCCACAGGGTAGCTAGTGTGCCTGCGTGCTACGTCGGTTGCTCGTTCTTCTGTGGTCGTCGGCG
>DASRII010000004.1:0-2921 GCA_035650075.1 Micromonosporaceae bacterium
CGGGGCGGTCGTGGACTGGAGGGAGATCCTGAAGCCGGTCAGCGACTTGTCGGGCCCGACGTTCTGCCGCTTCGTGACGTTGGCGTAGCCCTCGGCACGCACCGTGATGGCGATGCTGCCGGGTGCGATCGGGCGCTCCTGGCTGGAGGTGAACGACCACTCGCCGTCGTTGTTGGTCTGCGTCTCGAACGACTGGCCACGCGAGTCGCGGATGCTGACGTCCGCGTTATCGATCGGTTCGTTGGTGGCCTGGTCGCGTACCGTGCCGGAGATGCGCTTGATCGACGGCGCCTGATCCGGGCCGCGGACCGTCAGGTTTACCTCGGCGGCGTCCTCGTCATTGTCGTTGGGGGGATTCCCCTTCGCGATGACCCGGATCCGGCCGCTGCGGTTCGCGCCCACGGGGATGTTGCCGGCGACCAGCTTGGCGTTGAAAGTGGCCTTGCCGCCGGCGGGGCCGATGGCCCGGACCGGGTTGCAGTCGCCCTGACAGGTGACACCGTCGAAGACCTCGACCCGGATCGAGAACGAGGTCTCCTGCAGGTTCGCGTTCTCCACCGTGAACTGGAGATCGGCGCTCTCGCCGGCCCGCAGGTTGCTGTTGGACAGATTCGTGATCTGCACGGATGGGTCTTCGGCGTGGGCCGGGCTGGGCAGAACCAGCACCGTGCCGGCGACGAGCGCCGCGACCACGCCTGTTCGGAGCCTCCAGGCTCGTCGGTGCGTTGTCACGTCCACCGCCTTCCGGTCCAGACACGCAAGCGAATGCACCGTCGGCAACTATGCCTTGTCCGAAGGGGGAAGCGCGACCCAGGGGCGGCACGAAGTAGCACAGGGGAAGGTCGTATCGTCCCGACGTGTCCTCTGCGCACAGTAAGTCCTCGGCTGTCGTCGATGCCCTTGAGGCGCTCGACAGCGGCCGTACGCCGGAGCCGGCCGTGCTGCGCGAGGCCGTCCGGTTCCTCCTGCGTGACCTGGCCCGCCGCGCCCCGGGCCGATCGGTGGAGGTGCGTGTGCCACCCTATGGTGCCGTCCAGTGCGGAGCCGGTCCACGACACACCCGGGGGACTCCACCGAACGTCGTGGAGATGGATCCACCGACCTGGCTGCGGCTGGCAACCGGACGGCTGACCTGGGCCGACGCGGTCGCCGACGGCCGGATCACGCGGAGTGGAAACCGCGCCGATATTTCGCCCTACATCGGCACGTAGATCAGCGGACGCCGGATTCTGCTTACGACCAGGCGCGAAATGGTGGCTCTGTGTTACCCCTTGTCCTCGCGTACACTGTTGCGGTCAGCAGCAAGGTCCCCGCTGTAGAGCCTGATCAGCACGAGGAGCGGTAGGTGCCCCGAGGCGACGGCCGGTTGAGCCACGACCTCGACCCCCAACGGCCCGGCCCGCAAGACGCTTGCGGCGTGTTCGGTGTGTGGGCCCCGGGGGAAGAGGTCGCCAAACTCACCTATTTCGGTCTGTACGCGCTGCAACACCGTGGCCAGGAGGCGGCGGGGATCGCGGTGAGTGACGGCTCGGGCGTGGTGGTCTACAAGGATCTTGGGCTCGTCGCCCAGGTCTTCGACGAGCCGACCCTGGCGAGCCTGCGCGGGCACCTGGCCATCGGGCACACGCGCTACTCCACCACCGGCGGCTCCACCTGGGAGAACGCGCAGCCGACCATCCGGGCCACCCCGGCGGGGACGACGATCGCGCTGGCCCACAACGGCAACCTGGTGAACGCGGCGCACTTGGCCACCCAGATCCAGGGCCGGCGCTTCGACGACGGCGCGACCTCCGACACGGCGATCGTCACGGCGCTGCTGGCCAGCCGGCCGGATCTCTCGGTCGAGGCGGCCGCCATGGAGGTGCTGCCCACGCTGCGCGGCGCGTTCAGCTTCGTCTTCATGGACGAGACAACGCTGTACGCGGCCCGCGACCCGCACGGCGTACGGCCGCTGGTGCTCGGCCGCCTCGAGCGTGGCTGGGTGGTGGCCAGCGAGACCGCCGCGCTCGACATCGTCGGGGCCAGCGTCGTCCGCGAGATCGAGCCGGGTGAGCTGATCGCGGTGGACGAGCACGGGATGCGCTCCGCCCGGTTCGCCAACCCCGAGCCCAAGGGCTGCCTGTTCGAGTACGTCTACCTCGCCCGCCCGGACACCACGATCGCCGGCCGCAACGTCTATTCCGCGCGGGTGGCGATCGGTCGCCGGCTCGCCGCCGAGCACCCGGTCGAGGCGGACCTGGTCATCCCGGTCCCGGAGTCGGGCACGCCGGCCGCGATCGGCTACGCCGAGGCCTCCGGCATCCCGTACGGCGCCGGACTGATGAAGAACGCCTACGTCGGCCGGACGTTCATCCAACCGTCACAAACCATTCGCCAACTGGGCATCCGGCTCAAGTTGAACCCACTGCGGGACAACGTCCGGGGCAAGCGGGTGGTGGTGGTGGACGACTCGATCGTGCGCGGGAACACGCAGCGCGCGCTCGTCCGCATGCTGCGCGAGTCGGGCGCGCTGGAGGTGCACGTACGCATCTCCTCGCCGCCCGTGAGCTGGCCCTGCTTCTACGGCATCGACTTCGCCACCCGGGCCGAGCTGATCGCGAACGGGCTCGACAACGAGGGTGTACGCCGATCGATCGGCGCGGATTCACTGGGGTACGTCTCGCTGGCGGGTCTCATCGCCGCCACCGAGCAGCCCAAGACCCGGTTGTGCCGGGCTTGTTTCGACGGGGAGTATCCGATCGAGCTGCCGGCTGGCAATCTGATCGGTAAGCATGTGCTCGAAGGTGTCGGACGGCGGGTCACGATGGCCGCCGACGGCCCGAACGGGGTAGAGCACGACCGGGAGCCCGGGGCCGAGTCCCCCGAGCCCGGCGTGAAACCGCTCGTCGGCAGTGCCGGCGGCGGGGACGCGCTGCACCGTC
>DASRII010000005.1:0-30843 GCA_035650075.1 Micromonosporaceae bacterium
CGCTCGCGTTCCTCGCGGATGCGCTCCTTCTCTTCGTCAACCTTTGCGCGGTAGTCAGCGGTGAGGGCGATCTCCTGTACGCGCAGCCGATGATAGTCGGGTCCGATCTGAATACTCATGGTCCTGCCAAGTCGAGCGATGCGACGCCCCGGGCCAGGTCAAGGGAATCCGATGCCGGCTGAGCCAACACGGCGACGTTCGGCCGGCTACCGGCCACGGTCGGTCCGATCCGGCAAGCGTCACCTCACGGCGGCGCGGCCTCGCCGAGGCGGGCGACACGCGGCGTGCGCCAGCGTCCGGCTTCCCCGACGCCAGCCTCGCGCCCCGCGCCGCGGGGATCCGCACCTCATGGCACATCCCCGCGCCGACGGGTGGTCTCCGCCGCCCAGCACCAGGTGTGATGGCGCAGTCGCCTCACCGACGCGAAGGAGTGTGCGCCGTGGCCCAGCCCGACCCCCGACGAGACCCTCATCCACCACCGCGTCGACGAATGGGCCGTTGGCCACCTGCGCCCGGCCCTCGGCCGGCGTCCTGATCACCTGCCCGTGCGTGTCCTGGTCGCCGAGGCACCGGGCGGAGAGATCGCCGCCATCCAGGTCGTCTGTGACGCGGACGTCGTCGATCAGGCCGCCCTCGGCGCCGGCCCAACCAGCCGGTCGCGGGCCGGCATACCGTTATGGTTCGAGGTCAGCTGCGAGTACCCCAGCGGCGTCTACCCGGCGTCCTGAGCATTCGACCGGTCTGTTTCGACCGAATCCCGGCCCGTGCTCGACCGACCCGCCATGATCATGATGTGGGGATTCGGGGGTCTCTGCCCAGGCGCATCGACCCGATGCTCGCCACCGCCGGGCCACTACCGACCGGATCGGGCTGGGCCCATGAGGCCAAGTTCGACGGCATGCGCGCGGTAATCTACGCCGCCGGCGACCGGTGGCGGCTGCTCACCCGCAGCGGCCGGGACGCGACCGAGGCAGTGCCCGAACTTGCCGTCATGCCCAGCCTCGTGCGCGGCCGGCCGGTGGTGCTCGACGGCGAGCTGGTCGCCCTCGACCCGGCCGGGGTGCCGCGGTTCGCCCGGCTGCAGCGTCGCATACCGGTCCGCCGCCCGACGCCGGCGCTGCTGGCCGCCGCCCCTGTCCGGCTGTACCTATTCGACCTGCTGCACCTGGACGGCCGCGACACGCTCGACCTGCCCTACACTCGCCGCCGCCAGCTCCTGGAGGAGCTGGATCTGGACAGCGTGCCGGTGCGGACCCCGCCCACCTTCCCCGACGCGGGCACCGACCTGCTCGCCGCCGTCGAGGCCACCGGCCTTGAGGGCGTGGTGTCCAAGCGGCTGGACTCCCGGTATGAGCCGGGCCGGCGTAGCCGCGCCTGGATCAAGACGCTGGTCCCGCACACCACCCGGGCGGTGATCGTCGGCTGGATACCTGGTCTGGGCCGCCGCGCCGGCGGCATCGGCGCCCTGATCCTGGCCGCCTACGACGCTGGACGGCTGCGATACATCGGCCGGGCCGGTACCGGCCTCACCAACGCCGCGCTCCGCGAACTCGGCGCCCTGCTGCAGCCGCTGACCCGGGCCGAGCCGGCCGCCGACGGCGTGCCCGCCGACGTTGCCCACCACGCGACCTGGGTGGAACCGGTCCTGGTCGCCCAGGTCGCCTACCGCACCGTCGAAGCGGACGGGCTGCGGCACCCGTCATGGCGCGGCCTGCTCCCTGGCATCGACCCGCGCACGGTTCGGTCGCCCCAGATGTAGATTCCCGCTCACCAGCCGGCCGTCTGGTGTGGATCCTCTGGCGCGCACGGCGCGCCTCCGCCAACCTCGGCCAGCGAAGGACGGCTGCGGTCTGCTGGTAGGCCCGTCGCTGGCCGCCTGCGAACGCTGTGGTGACGGACGGTGAGAGGTGCGTCCGGACCTTGCAACTTTGTCGTAGGTGGCTGGTAGACGATCAACCGGTAGTCGCGCGCGGACTCGGCGCGGCGTGGTCCGAACGGTATGGTCATCCGCCAGGATCAACGACGACGGGCACGTGCCGAGCGCCGGGAGGAGGCGGGATGACCGGGGAACCGGTGGTACAACCGGCGCTCTTCGGCTTCGGGCCAGCAGATCCTGATGTGGCTGGAGCGCGGCCCGGCGTGGGAACCCTGCGGGTGGTCGATCTTTTTGCTGGAGCCGGCGGGCTGTCCGAAGGCTTTCGCCAGGAGGGTTTCACCATTGTCGCGGGCACGGACATCGACCCCGACGCGTGCGCCACCTATGCGCTCAACTTCCCCGGCGCTCAGACAACCTGCGGTGACATCCGGGATCGCGACGTCCACAATCGGGTCGTGGCAGCAGGCCGCGGGGCAGACGTCGTGGTGGGCGGCCCGCCGTGCCAGGCGTTCTCCCAGGTCCGCAACCACTCGCGGATTATCGATGACCCGCGTAACTCGCTGTACCGGGAGTTCGTCAAGACGGTAGACGAACTCGCACCGACCGTGTTCGTCATGGAGAACGTGCCCGGCATGGCGCAGATGGGCGTCCTGGAGCAGGTTAAGGAGGACCTGGAGCTCGCCAGGGCATACGCGGTCACGGCCCGCGTACTGGACGCGGCCGACTTCGGCGTTCCCCAAACGCGCAAGCGCATCGTGTTTCTCGGTGTTCGCCGTGAGCTGGGCGTCGTTCCCACACCGCTGCTCGGCACCGAGGCAACGTCTCAGCTGGCGCTCGTCCGTCGCGACAAGGGCAAGTACGCGATTGAAGGCCGCGGCGACAACGCCGCCCGGCTCCTGCATGCCTTGCGCGATCCGGACGACCTGACCGTGGTCACCACCGCGCAGGCGATCTCCGACCTGCGGAGCCTGAAGACCGGCCGCCGCGACGAGGACATCGCGCTGGTTGACCTTCCCGAGCCCGAGTCTGCCTACCAGCACCTCATGCGTAAGGAACTCGACGAAACACTTCGCAACGTGAGCGTTCCTCGCATCAACCAGGACACGGTCACCCGTCTGCGCGGCATCCCGCCCGGAGGCAACCATCGCGACCTGGCGGATGAGCTCACCGTCCGGTACATCAGCGGCCAGAGATGGGGACCCAGCACCGACACCGGCAAGCTCGGCCGCGCCCACTTCTATGCATACCGTCGCCTCCATCCCGGGATCTGGGCATGGACCCTGAATACGAAGGCCGACTCTGCCTACCACTACAAGCACGCGCGAGCACTTAGCGTCCGCGAGTTCGCCCGGCTCCAGTCCTTCCCGGACCACTTCGTCTTCACAACCGACCCTCGGCGTGGGGACCTGCCTGGGCGAATTGACGGGGGCCCGGCGCACTCGCGGTACCGGCAAGTCGGAAACGCCGTGCCCCCACTCCTGGCGGCAGCCATGGCACGGGAGGTAGCCGGGCTAGTCGGCACGGCGCGCCACCGGGCGGGCGCCAGGTAGCGCCTCCGCAGTGACCGGCCGGGTTGCCATCGTCACGCGAGGCTTGGGTGTCCATCCCGCGGCGCCTAACGCCAGGAGCACGCGATCAACGACGGCTTCGGGCGATTCCTTGACCTCGAAGTCCCAGCAGCGGACGACCGTCCAGCCCGCCCCATGCAGCGCGGCGTCGGCAGCCCGGTCCCGTTCCCGGTTGCGCGCGATCTTGTCCCGCCAATAGGGCGATGCCCGTGCGGGGTCAAAATGATCAGGGTGCCCGTGCCAGAAGGCGCCGTCCACGAAGACTGCCACCTTCCATCGCGTGAATGCCACATCCGGCCGGCCCGGCACGGCTTTCAGGTGTAGCCGGTACCCGGTCGCGCCAGCCGCGCGCAAGCCCACCCGGACCGCCAGCTCGGGCCGCGTGTTCTTCGAGCGAATCGCCGCCATCACCCTGGAGCGGCCCGCCCGGCTAAGGTGATCCGGCACGTCGGTGAATTCCGTCCGCGACCGCCGCAAGGCCAGCGAGCACGCGGTCCATCATGCCCGAGTCAGCGTCGGGGCCACGGCCACGTGCTCCTGGCTGGCAACCGTACCCGGCGTCGGCACCCGGGCGGCGCGCTGCGTGAGTCGCGGCTCGACCCGGCCGATCAGTTGTACCCGTAAACCGGCGGCCGGCTGCACACCCGGGCAGGGGCGCGCAGCGGTCCGCCGCGCCAGATAACAACCCAGTGAAAGACGGGCACGCTAGCGGTTCGGTCTGGCATCCCGCGGTATAAGCGCTATCAGCCACGATTCAACACTCTGGATTCTTCCGTTTGCTATGTGCTTCCTGGTTCGCGCTATGCCACCGTCGCTCCTGTCCTGGGCCGGCGGAGCGTATGCAGCGAGCAAGGCTGCGGGGCTGACATGTACCACGGTCTGGAAGAGGGGGTGGACGTCGCGGGTCCGTTCGGATACCGAAGCCATCCGCGCAGGGTCGAATTCGTTCGTCAGGAGCACGTAGTCGAATGGCCGGTTGTTGGAGCGCAGGTTCATGAATGCCGTGTGCTCGTTGGGGAACTGCTTCTCGCGGTCGCTGCGGAAGGACCACTTGCACGTGACCAGGGTCCTGTGCTTGTCAGACTTCCTGACAAGGGCCAGATCTACTTCCTGCGTGTCCTCGCCTTCCTTCGGCGGGTAGAACCCGGGGAGGTCATGAAGCTTGGGCCGAATGCGGATATCGTAGGATCGCTGGATCGCCGAAATTCTCTGCAGTATGGTGGCCATCGTGTCTTCAAAGCCCTGGCCGACGATATTTTTCCGCTTATTTTCCTGGCCCACGTAAAGCCGGACGCTAGCCGCTAGGTTCCGGAGGCGCTCCGGGTCGGGAAGCTCGCGAAGCCATGGCGCCAGGTGCCGGTTAACGAGATCTATGAGTTCCGGATCCTCACCCGGCAGCGGCAACTCCTCCGGCGCATAGACCTGCCTCTGGGACTCTGCGATCGCGGCGGAACGCTCGCGCTTGGTCGCCGCAAACGCAGCGAGGTCTGTAACTGCCAGCGAGAACAGCACGTCGATCTCGACGCCAAGAGTGCGCGGGGTCACGCCGAACTCATGGGCGAGCCACGTATGAAAGGCCAGGGACCGGGCATACCAGGGCCGCCCTGGCTGACACTTGTCTGACTCGTAACAGTGGGCAAGGCCGACCGTCGGGTGGATCCATAGCAGCAGGCGGTAGATATCGCGCCACGCGCCACTGGGCGTGACAGGCGTCGGCCGCCCATCGAAGTACCGGCCGAGGAGCCTCATCCGGTTTTCATGGCCGAATGCGCGTTCTACGAGCTGCTCGGGCGCCTCCCCGGTGACCTTATCGCCGGCCACGACGCTGCCCTGCCGTCGTACCCGGTGCACCGGCTGAGCCCGCGCCAATGGCAGGCTCGCCACCCGTGGTGCGGGATTGATCCAAGCCGCGACGCGACGAGGGCTTCGACATCACAGAGATACGCTATCGAACTCGCCTCACCAGAGTCAGGCCGTCCGCGAGGGCGCCATGCCACGCCGCTACGAAGCGGCAACCCCGATAGGCACGGGCAAGCCCGGGATCGGCGCGCATTCCAAGCGACCATGCCTGGCGGTCGGGGGCGACAAGATGTCCGCCCACCGCAGGTACAGGCGGGCCCCCCGCGGCGGCTGTCGGCGAGCGCGCGCCGCCCCCGGGGCCCGACCCGCGTACGGTGCACCCGCCGTAAACGTTCCGCACGCGTCGCCTGCCAGCGCATTCCTGTCGTACCCCGCACCTATGGTCGACATGCTGCCGTCGAGGGCGACGCTCACGAGGCACGCGCTGAACACGACCGACCGCACGCGGGGGAACGCAATGACTGTCCCGGCGATCAGACCGGCCGTGATCGCGCGGCGGATGCCAAGCGCGCGGCGCTCGGCCACGATCTCCTTCGTCCTCGCCGGGACGGAAGGCTCTCTGACCACTGGGACCCACCCGGACGGGCACATCGGCGAGATCGTCCTGCGGATAGGCAAGCAGGGCTCCGCCCTGGCCGGGCTGGCCGAGGCGTTCTCCGCGGTGACCTCGCCGGCCCTGCAATCGGCGTCCCGGTGGCCCTGATTGCCGATCAGCTACGCGGGCTACGGTTCGAACCCGCCGGTCCGACCGACGACGAGGACATCCCGCAGGCAACCTCGGTGATGGACTACGTCGCCCGCCGGCTCGCTCTTGACCACCCGACCGGACCCTAGCCCACTTGGCTCGTGACGCAAGGCCGACGCCGTCTGGGTACGCGCGGGCTGCGTGCACGCGGAACAGGCGGAACCGCCCTTGACCTCGGCCTGGGCCTAGCGGGTCCCTGGGCGAGCGACTCCCATGTTTAGCCTCCTCACGACGTTTCGGGATGGAACCTCGCCGCGACACGCCGGGGCCGAGCCTTCGCGTTTTCCTGCCTCAGGTGAGGAAGGATTTCCGGAAGTGGGAGACGAGCCGGAGGGGGATCGGAATGCTGCAGGATATCCCGGTGATCAAGGGTGACGGGGTCGCCGACAGGCTGGCCGAGCTGGGACTCAAGGCCGAGATCCTGGAGTTCGCCCTGCGTGGTGCGGATGCCGAGGCCCGCACCTATACCGAGTTGGATCCGCCGAACATGCAGGGCATGGCACGGTACTCGCGCACGGTGCGGCTGCTTCGCGAGCAACTGCTGCCGCTGGGCTGGTCATACGACAACCCGCGTAACCTCGCCCGCACCGTCAGCCCGGACCGGCAGGTAGCGATCATTGCCACGCTCGGCGACGCCGCCACCGGCCTGCCAGGCGTGCGGCCCTCTACCCGGTATGAGAAGGGCATCGCCACGGTCGAGGCCGTCAGCCGCAACTTCATACAGCTGGCCCTGCCGATAGACCTCGGTGACGAGCCAGCCGACGCCTACATCGACGGAATCGCCACCTGGATGCTGCTCTATAACGTGACCGAATCCGAGATCAGGGCGGAGCTGTCGCTGCCCGACTCGATGGTCGACGGCTATATCGACACGTGGATGGAACGGATCATCCTCGCGGCCATCCCGACCGAGGCCACACCCACGGCCACTGCCGGGCCTGCGGCCGAGCCAGAAGTCGCCGTCACCCGCCGCGCCGGATGAGCAGGGCTGCAACCGGCCCCGGCACGCTGACACCCAGCCGGCTCACGCTGGCCCGCAAGCGCCGCGGCCTGACCCTGGTCGAGCTGGCCACCGCCGTCAGGCTCAGCGCGCGCAGCCTGTCCGCCTACGAGAACGGCAGGCAGGAGCCCAGCCCGGACACGCTGCGGCGGCTGGCCGGCGCACTCGACATACCGGTCGGGTTTCTTACCGCCAGCGACGTTGACGAGATCCCCGTCGACGCCATCAGCTTCCGGGCACTTAGCAAGCTCACGGCCGGGCAACGCGACGCCGCCCGCGGGGCTGCCCGGATCGCCCTCCTGCTCGCTGAGTGGATCGAAGACCGCTTCCACCTCCCCGAACCCGACCTGCCGTCCCTGCCCAGGCTTGACCCGGAGACCGCCGCCGAAGTCGTGCGCGCCCGGTGGGGACTCGGCGTTGCGCCACTCGGGAACCTGGTGCGGCTGCTGGAGGCCCACGGAGGCCGGGTCTTTTCCCTTGCAGCCGACTGCGCCGCGGTCGATGCCTTCTCCTTCGTCTGGCGCCAGGTCCCCTACGTCCTGCTCAACGCCACCAAGTCCGGCGAGCGCGGGCGGTTCGACGCCGCTCACGAGCTCGGCCACCTCGTCTTGCACAGCGAACACCGCGTACCGCACGGCCCCGACGCCGAACAGGACGCCAACAGCTTCGCCGCCGCCTTCCTTATGCCCCGCGCGAGCGTCCTGGCTCACGGCCTCGCCGGCGCCACCATCGACCGCATCCTCACCGCGAAACAGACATGGCGCGTGTCCGCCATGGCATTGACCCACCGGCTGCACGAACTCGGCTTACTCACCGACTGGGGCTACCGCACCGCCTGCGTCGACCTGTCCCGGCGGGGCTATCGCACCGCCGAGCCCGGCGGCATCGCCCGCGAGACCTCACCCCTGCTCGAGACCGTCTTCCACACCTTGCGCGCCGAGGGCACCAGCCCTGCCCAAATCGCCGGCGATCTAGACGTCACGACGGCCGAGCTCAATCGCCATGTCTTCGCACTGGTACCCACCGTCGTCAGCGGTACCGCTGCACCGGCTCCACCGCAGCGGCCCAAGCTCACGCTAATCAGGAGCTGACGGTCGTCTTGCCGTTGCACTGCCGCTCCAGAGCCCGCGGCGGTCACCGGAACCAAATCGAGCACCAGATTCCCGAATCTATCGAACGACATAACTAACGACTCACGACACCGGCTCTAGGCAACCAACCCCGACGGATGAACAACGCGAAACGACCCCTGGGGACAGCGCGGGCCCACGTTACTGCACTCGTATCCTCAGACCGGTCGAGGTGCGGAACGTGAATAGAAAGCGGAGGCACAGTGAGCGAGGCCGAAGCCTCGTCGTACATGGCATGGAACGACGCCCTCGCCGCCCGCTACTTTCACCCGGAGGCGGCGGGCCAGCAGGTATACCTGTACGTCACAGAGGACGTGATCAGGGACGTTGGCCGCCCGCTCGGAGGCGGGGTTGACGAGTTCATCGCCGCTGTCCGCGCCGGCCCGCCGGGAGCGACGCGGTCGGGCCACTGCCAGCGCGCGTTGCGATCGGCGGAGGGGTGGCGCGAACGAGGCCTGGCCTACCCCCCGTACGTGGCGTACCTCGCCCTGTTCGTTCTGGCGGGAGGCCATGAGGGCGCATTCGCTGCCCACGCCTACTACCCCCGACTGTGGGAGCTGCTCGGCGAGCGGGGAGAGGGCAGCCCGCCGTCGTTCGACCGGATGATCGAACTCTGGGACGACCTGGAACGGTGGTCGACGCAAGACCTTGATGGCCAGCTTGGCATCTTCGAGGCGCGGATCGTTGGGGGGTGGGTCCACGTCGGCCTGCCACTCGCCCAAACGGTGCTCACTGAGGCCGAACGACGTGCGCTACCGAAGGTGTTCGCGGCGGCTCGGCTTGATCCGGACGCGCCATCGTCGACCCGGGACCTTCACCGGGCCGTCGTCCAGTACGGCCGGCCGGTGTTGCGGCCGCGGACGGTGTCTGCGGTCGAACGCGGCTCCGAGGCTTTCAAGCGCGCGGTCCTCGACGTCATTGCCGGCGACTACCTTGAATGGGATGGTCAGGTCCCTGCCCCGACTGGTCCGAGCCAGCGGCATGAGATCCAAGCAGCGCTACGACTGTGCCTCGCGGTCGACCGGGTGGCTGGCGTCGCAAGGGCGCGCTTGCGTTGCCACGCGAGGGTGGAGTTCCCCGACGAGGGGCTACGCCTCGAAGGTGCCGGCGCGCCGCTGCGGGGCGCCGAGTACCTACCAGGCTGGTCCCACCCCGTGTCCGACATGGCGACCGGGACCGAGTTCGTGCCGCCCGAGGACGCCTGGCAGGCCGGGCTGGTGCTGGCCGACCTGCAGCGGGGGTGGCACGCGCGGCTACGGCCCGCCAGGATCCGGCCCTTCGTCAGTGGCGAGGCCGAAGGGCTACCCGGCCTGGTGGAGCAACCCGGGTTGCCGCAGCGCCGGCCGTTCTACCTCGCGTTCCGCGCGGAGGACTGGGCCCGGCTACAGCCGTGGGCCGAGGAGGACTGCACCGGCTGGCGAGAAATCCCGATCTCCTCGGGCTTGCCAAGCGGTTGGCGACTGGCGACGGTGGGCGAGGCCAGGACCGACCGCGGCCCAAGCATCCTCGACCCACGAGCGGCCTTTCCCGACCGGATTGGCGCCCGGCTTGCCGGCGGCATCCGCAGCTCGGCCGCCGGCAACACCTTCTTTCCATTCGCGCCGCCGCGCCTTGTCGTAGACGGTATCGGCCCGGCGGAGGCCGTGTATTGCCAGGACGGCGTCCTCGATGAGGACAGGCGCACGCCCGGTACTTACACGCTTCCAGGCGATCTTCCTACGGACACCAGGATCGCCATCGAGATCCGGCGCGGCGAGGAGACGATCCGCCGTCTCTCCCTCTACCTAGCCACCGGCGTCTCCTGGCGGCTTCACACTCCGGTCGCAGCACTGGACAGTTGCGGGGAGCCGCTGGCAGACGCATCCTCGCCCGCAGGTATCGCCGGTGCCGCGGTCGCAGCCGCCGCAGAGCCGTTTCGGCACGATCTCCTCCGAACCCCAGGCCTGAGTCCCGCCGCACGCAAGATCTATTTCATCGGTAACACGCCGGGCGCTGTCGCCGTCTGGCCTGCTGAGCCCCTGCCCCCATGGAACCCTGTCTGGGCCGTCGCCTTCAATGATCATGGCCGGCCGCTGTACTGCGGAACGTCACTTGCGCAAGTGAGACCCACGGCGGGGCGGGCCGGCAGCCACCGGCAGGCGAAGACCTGGCGGCAGGTGCTTTGGCGGTGGCGCAGGCGGATCACGCCGCCGCCCGACCAGCCGTTCAAGGCGCTGTGGCGGGAATACCGGGAGGCCGCCCGTGACTCCTAGCCCCGGCGACGCCCTGCTCTACGCCGTGTCAGCGCGGCGCAATATGGCGTGGAGCTCGTTCAAGGCGGCGGTCGACGCGATCCATCCACCGGGCGGTAAGGCTGCGGAGGAGATGAGGTACGTGCGTTCCGGCGCCGCCGACGTCGGGGACTCGCTCGGGCATTGGGACATCGTTCCGGACCAGCAGAACGCGACCCGCATCTGCGCGGCACCGGCAGTCCTCGCCCGCCTGCCCTGGCCGGGACTGCCGCGCGCCGTCCTATGCGGCTCGCGATCGCCCGACACGGTTTCGGAAGTACTGGCGGCGGGTGCGAGGCAAGGCAAGGCAACGGTTCGCGCCACCAGGCAATCGGCCCGCCATCCTTACGCGCCAGCCCGGGTGGACGTCGTAGCCGGCACCGACGATGGCCTCGCGGCACTCGTCGGCGACCTGGGCATCCGCGTTGCGATCGAGCCTCCGGCCTGGGGGCTCGCACAGGCGTGCTGCACCGTGTCCGCATACCTCGCGTCGCTGGACTGGCAACCCGACGACGGGCTCGACTGGCCTCGGCGAGACTTCGATCCCGGCCGGCTGGCATTTGGCCCCCCGCGGGCAAGCCGCGACCGCGAGGCGTTGCGGCTGAGCACGTACGCGCATCCGCGGGGCTGGTGGCATATTGACCGGCTGCACCGCGAGGGGCAGGTGGCGAGCGCTGATCGTTCCTGGGGCCGCTACGCCGTGCTGGCATCCGCTGGCATCGATGTCCTGCGATACGACCACCGCAATGGGACCGTCACCGTGCCGCGCCAGGTGCCGCTGCCCAAGCTGGCGGCGAGGTCGTTCGCCCTGTGCAGCGGCCAGCCGCCCGCCGTCGTCCCGGGTGAGGGCCTGGGAAATCACAGCTACACCGGCGTGCCCCAGTGCGTTGTCCAGGCGCTCGCGGCCCGGCTAGGACAACATGTGGGGTTAGTTCCCGTTGCGTAGGAGGTTGGGCCTGTGATCGATCCGATCGGGGCGCATTCGAGCGTTGCGGACGGCGTCATTTCCTATGTCCGCACCGCCTTCGGGACGCAGTTCCCCAGCCTGGAGCAGGAACGCGCCGCGCTGCTCCGCCAGCCCGGGGTGCTGTCGCAGGAGCCGTGGATCGAGCCGCTCCCGCGCTACGAGTCAGCTGGCAAGACCATCGACCAGCTCGACGCGAGCGACCTCCCGGGCCTGTCGCCTGCCGCAGCGGCCGACTTCAGGCACCTCGCCGCTTGCGGGCTCGTCGGCGGTTTCCCGCTGCATCGCCACCAGGTGGAGATGCTCGGCAAGGCGCTCGCGGGCCAGAGCTGCGTCATTACCGCCGGCACCGGCTCCGGGAAGACAGAATCGTTCCTGCTTCCGCTCTTTGCCTACCTTGCGGCCGAGTCGGGCGGGTGGGCGGCTCCCGGTACGGCTCCGGATCACCTTCATGACTGGTGGCGCAGCGACGAGTGGCGCGACCAGTGCGTCCCTCTCGCCGGCAACCAGCGGCGCTGGAACCGCTCGCTGCGGGTGCCCCAGCGAGGCCACGAGCAGCGCCCGGCGGCCGTGCGCGCGCTCGTGCTCTACCCAATGAACGCCCTTGTCGAAGACCAGCTGAGCCGGATGCGCCGGGCCCTGGACTCCCCGGCCGCGCGGGCGTGGCTGGCGGCGAACCGTGCTGGCAACCGGATCTACGTGGGCCGCTACAACGGGCTCACCCCAGTACCCGGCCACGAGTACCGGCCCCCCACGAGCGCCGGCAGGCGCAGCCCGGACGCCGCCAAGATCGAGCGGCTTGTCGCGGCCATGCACGCGGCCGAGCGAGCAGCGGCGGTCGCGGAGGAGTATTCGGCTCAGTCCGGGAAGGAGGACGTCCGCTACTTCTTCCCGAGACTTGACGGCGCTGAGATGTTCTCCCGCTGGGACATGCAAGACACGCCGCCTGACATCCTGATCACCAACTTCAGCATGTTGAGCATCATGCTGATGCGCGACGCCGACGCACGCGTCTTCGAACTCACCCGCGAGTGGCTCAAGCAAGACGGCAGCGTATTCCATCTCATCGTTGACGAGCTCCACCTCTACCGGGGAACGGCCGGCACCGAGGTCGCCTACCTGCTCCGCCTGCTGCTACACCGCCTCGGACTTGAACCTGGCCACCCCAAGCTGAAGATCCTGGCGTCATCCGCCTCGCTTGAACCAGACGACGCCGACAGCCTGGAGTTCCTCTCAGCGTTCTTCGGCCAGCCGTGGGACGCCAGCGATGTCGTGCCCGGCTATCCCGCGCCGCTGCCGGCGCCCTCATCAGGCACCTTGGACCCCACCCCGTTCGCCGACCTTGCTTCCGCGCTCGATACGAATGACCCCGCAATGATCGAGACGGCGAGCGGCGCTGCCGCCGCAGCGCTCGGCCCAAGCGCGGGGTCCACCGGTACCGAACGCCTCAACGCCGCCATCAATGCCCGCGCAGGGGAGCTCGGCGCCCGGATGATAAGCGCCTGCGCGGCCGGTGGCGCGGCGCGTGCCGTGCCGCTCAGCACCTTTGCCGTGTCGCTGTTCGGGGACACGCCAGCGGCACCGGCCGCCGCCCGAGGATTGCTCTACGCACGCGCGGCCAGCGAGGTGACCGGCGCGCCCACGACGCTCCCCTCGTTCCGGTTGCACTGGTTCTACCGCAATATCGAGGGGCTGTGGGCGTGCACGTGCGCCACCTGCCCGGGAGGCGACCACCACGACGGCCGCACCGCGGGACAGCTCTTCCTCGACTCAAGGATCCTCTGCGAGGCCAAAGAGGAACGCCACCGGGTCCTGGAGCTGCTGTACTGCGAGCAATGCGGGACCACTCTGTTCGGGGGCTGCAGGATGCCGCTAGCCGACGGCGGCGGCCTGGAGATGCTGACGGCCGACCCCGACATCGAAGGCATCCCCGATCGCCAGGCGGCACGGTTCGCGGAGCGCCGCACGTTCTCCGAGTTCGCGATCTTCTGGCCGGCCGGCGGCAAGCTCCTCCACCACGACGCTGGCCGGTGGAGCCAGCCGTCGCTCATCCCGGGCATGACGGCCGAAGGCCGGTGGACGCCCGCCTCGCTAGACCCGCTGAGCGGCAGGGTACGACTCGGCCCTCCAGCATCCGGGGCCTCCGCTGCGCGTGGCTACCTCTACACGCTCCGCGGGGCAGGACCGGATGCCGTTGCCGCGTTGCCCGCCGCCTGCCCGGCATGCGGGGAGAACTATGCCCGCAGGCGGTTCCGCAAGTCGCCAATCCGCGCGTTCCGGACCGGCTTCTCGAAGCTCACCCAGCTGCTGTCAAAGGAGCTGTTCTACCTCCTTCCGGGAGACGAGGGCGAGTCGCGGAAGCTCGTGCTCTTCTCCGATAGCCGCGAGGAAGCCGCATCACTGGCCAACGGAGTCGAACGGTCGCACTACCTCGACCTCGTCCGCGAGGCCCTCTACGACGAACTGGCGACGATCGCGCTCGGCGAGCCGCTCCTCCTCAGAGATCTTGAGGCACCTGGCGGGCAACCCTCGCCGCAGGCTGTCCGGTTCGCAGCAGCCCACCCGGGCGCAGCCGAGAGGTTACGCGGCCTCTTGCGCAGAGCAACAACCCCGGTCCCCCAGCTTGACGACCCAGAGATGACGGCCGTGCTGCAGGAACGGCAGGCAGCGGCACAACGCGAGATCGATGCCCTGCGGGAGCGGGAGACCACCCGAACCGTGCCGTTGCGGCACCTCTTCGAGGGACCACCCGCCGACCCGACCGCACCAGGCTCGCTCCTGCTACGACTGAAGGCACTGGGGGTGAATCCAGCCGGCAACGAGGTTCTCTACCAGGACTACAAGTTCGACGGCACCTGGCACCGGTGGACCGAGTTCTTCGACTTCTCCCAGCCGGGCGCCGGCTGGCGCGCCGGCCTCTCGCCGGATGCCCATGACAAGCGGGAGAAGCTGCGCGCAAAGGTCATCGCGGAGATCTGCGGCGTGCTCTTCAGCCGCCTGTACTTCGGTTTCGAATCCGCTGGCCTCGGCTTCGTGCGCATCGACGTCCCACCGGCCAGGATGGCCGAAATCGCGGCCTCGTGCGGTGCGCAACCCGAGGTGTTCGCGAGCATCTGTGACGCCACGGTCCGGGTCATGGGCGCGCTGTACCGCTACCGGCAGGAGCCGCAGGAGTACCCGCTGGACCAGTGGCCCGACTGGCAGAGTGCCCGTGCCCGCTTGCGAAACTTCGTAAAGCGGTGCGCTGAGGTCAACCAGCTAGGCGAGATGGCAACCCTGAACGCCGTGTGGCAAGCGATCTGTCGGGACGGCGGCCACTCCCACCTCATCCTCGAGCCTCGCCGGCTCAACGTCCGGCTCGCGCTGCCGGCCGACCCAGTGTGGGTGTGCACCTCATGCAGGCGTGAACACCTGCAGACCTCCGGTGTTTGTACGCACTGCGACGCCCGGCTCCCCGACGCGCCGGCCGAGACGTGCGCCGACCTCCACGGGCGGAACTACTACGCACGCGAGGCCGTCGACCTGCGACAGCCGTTGCGGCTGCACACCGAAGAACTGACCGCGCAGTCGGACGACCAGGCAGAACGCCAGCGACTGTTCCGGGACATCGTGGTCGAGGTTGACCGCCAGCCCGAGCGGCCTCTCGTCCGGCAGGTCGACGAGATCGACATTCTCAGCGTCACCACGACGATGGAGGTAGGGATCGACATCGGCGGCCTGCAGGCGGTCGTGCTGGGAAACATGCCCCCGATGCGCTTCAACTACCAGCAACGCGCGGGCCGCGCCGGCCGTCGCGGGCAGGCATTCGCGACAGTCCTCACGCTTTGCCGCGGGCGTAGCCACGACGAGTTCTACTACCGCCACCCCGAGCGGATCACCGGCGAGAAGCCGCCCGTCCCGTTCCTATCCATGTCGCGGGTCGAGATCGCTGAACGAATCGTGGCCAAGGAATGCCTGCGCCGCGCCTTCCTCGCGACCGGCGTGCAATGGTGGGAGAGCCCGATACCCCCGGACGCCCATGGCGAATTCGGGCTCGCCGCCGACTGGGCCGCCGACCCTGCCCGCCGGCAAGCCGTTCGGGACTGGCTGCGCACCTCGCCCGAGGTTGCGGACGTCGTCTCGGCCATCGGGAGTGGCCCCGGCGCGCCGGCTCCCGACGTCCTGGAATCGTTCGCCCGCGACATCCTTTACGGCCGCGTTGATAGCGCCGCCACGAACGCCGAGCTCACCGGTGCGGGTCTCGCCGAACGGCTGGCCGAGGGTGCAATCCTCCCGATGTTCGGGATGCCATCGCGCAGCCGGCTGCTGTTCCACCAACTCCGGCCGGGCTCGGAGACCCCGAGCCAGATCGACCGCGACCTGGACCTGGCGGTGACGGAGTTCGCGCCCGGCTCCGAGCGGACCAAGGACAAGAGGATCCACCTGCCGATCGGGTTCACCGCCCCCTATCTGTACCGCAACGGGCGATGGGAACCGGCCGCCAGCGAGCCGCTCGCCGGCCGGCGGTGGATGGAACGCTGCGAGCAGTGCCACTTCACGCGAACGTCGGACAACGAACCGAACGACACGGCCTGCCCGGAGTGCGGCTGCGCGCCCGACAGCCAACCGGCGTTCCGGATCTTCCAGTTTGCGGTACCGCTGGCATTCCGAACCAGCATGCACCCCGGCAAGGACGCGAAGGAAGAAGGCGAGCCAGTCTCCACGGGCGTCGCAAGCCTCGCAGAATCCGACCCGCTTCCCTGCTCACAGGTCGCCGGAACCAACAGCGCCCTGGCGCACTCGACCTCCGGCCGGGTGTACCGGATCAACGACCGACGGGGGCAGCTGTTCCGCGGCCAGCTCGGCACCACCACCCGAAGTGGCCAGATCCTCGAACACCAATGGATCGACAGCCGTTTCCAGGCCGAGGACGGCATCACCTTCACGCCGGAGGAGCCGCCCGAGTCCGTCGCCATCGCGGCGCCGAAGACGACAGATGTCATTCGTATCCGCCCCCACTCGGTCGCGGCCGGAGTTAACCTCGACCCGCTTGCCTCGAACGGGGCCGTCAAGGCGGCGTACTCCTCGGCAGCCTTCATCCTCCGGTCCCTTGCCGCGGAGATGCTCGACACCGACCCCGACGAGTTCGACGTCAGCAACGTCCGCCAAGTTGAACTGACCGGCGGGCAGAAGGCTGGCGAGATCGTCCTCAGCGATCACCTCGCCAACGGGGCAGGGTTCGTGGCCCGCATCTACGAGCGATGGACTGCCGTCCTGGCAACCGCCACCAGCACGACGGCACCGCCTAACACGTTCATCGGCGCGCTCACCGCCCCGGACCACCGGCTCGCCTGTGATTCCTCGGGGTACGACTGCCTGCGCCAGTACCGCAACATGAGCTACCACGGGCTTCTCGACTGGCGGCTTGGACTTTCGCTGCTGCGCTGCCTCGCCGACGTATCCTTCGCCGCAGGCCTCGATGGCGACTTCACCGCCCCGGACATCGAGGGCTGGCTAGCGTTCGCGGCCGGGCGGCGGGACGCATTCTGCGCGACGTTCGGCTGCACGCCGCACGACTTCGGCCCGCTACCCGGTTTCCGCGTGGGCGGGCACGAGGTGCTCATCGTGCACCCCTTGTGGGACACCCACCGCCCACAGGGATTACTCGCCGATGCCCGCGCGGCCGCCGGGCCAAACCGGCCCAAGTACCTCGACACGTTCAACCTCCTCCGCAGGGAGAGCTGGTCCTACCAGCGCCTCGGTACGTGACCACCCGTCCAACCGGTCACCTCCAGCCGGCAGCAAGCCGAGGCGCGCGCGTCTAACTGCTAAGTACCCATCGGGACCCGGCCCGGCAGAAAGAAGATCATTGCGGCGCCACGACTAGCGTTTGGCGGCCGCTGTCCGGCCCTTGACGCGGCTGCGCTTGGTGTCGGAGGTAGCCGTGCCGGTCGCCTCCCCGCCGGGTGCCGGCAGGTGGCCCGGGCGGGGCACGATGACGACATCAATCACGTGCTCCAGGTCGAGCAGGGCGGCGGCGGTGATGTCGTGTTCTTGGGGTGAGGCCGAGGCGTCGTAGATGAACACGACGATCTTCTGGTACGTGGCTCGTTCCTTGAGGTAGGCGACGGAGTCTTCGATGACCTCCTTTTCGACCTTCTTAAACTCGGTGGCAGAGCGGACGTACTTGATCTCCACGAGGACGCCGAGGCGCGGCAGGCCGAAGTCTGACCGGTAGGAGCTGTGTCCGAACTTGCGCAGCGGTTCCTCATCGACCAGGTCGTCGAAAGCGCCGCGCAGAAGGAGCCAGACAATGTCCTGGACCTCGCGTTCGGAGTTGATGGGCCAGCGGATCGGGTCCTTGACCTTGTCCGGGTCGTCCCATCGCCAGCGTCGCATTGCCGGGGTGAAACGGCGCAGGACCACGCCGACGTGGCTGCGGTTCAGCACGGCGCTGTCGATGCTCGCGTCGATGATGTGACCGGCCGCGGCCCGAAGCAGTGCCGCGTCGGGAACGGAGAGCTCAGCCACGCGGGTACTCAGTAGCCCGGTGAGGATCCGTCGCTGTACCCACCCCAGGTCGGTAGCCGGGCCGGGCAGGCGCGCCGTGCCGGCCACGGTCACCCAGTGGGCCAGCGCGAGGACGATGGCGTCGTGGCTGCCCGCCAGGTCGGTGAGCACGGATGCCTCTGCGGTCAGCATGCCGCGCACGTGCCGGCGAATCAGGTCCAGACGTGGACCGCCGACGGGAGCTCGATCGTTGTCCAGGACATCGCGCAGCCATTGACGCACCTGCGGTAGCTGGTCGCGTACGACCCCGGCGGCGAGGGCGATACCGAGGAGCTGGCGAGGATCGTTCAGGAAGGTCACCCCGTCGGCGGGGTATGGATCGCGCCGCATGAGGTGGGTCAGGCCGGCGACGAGCCGTGTCCTAGCGGTGCCGGCGCCGGCCGTGTCGAAGTGGGCCAGGCCGTAGCCAAGCACGGCCAGCTGGGGAGCGTGGGTTAGCTGGCCGGCGTGCCCGTCGAGCCAACGGCCGGCCAGCGGGCTGACCTCCCAGGCGAGCGGGATTGGGCTCGTCGCGAGCACGTGGTACGCGAACAGCCCGTCGAGGCTGCCCGTACGGTTCGCTGAGGCGATGCGGTGTTCGAGCGCGGCCATCTGGTCGGCGAGGTGGCCGGCAACCAGCCCGGCGGCGTCGGTGTCGGAACCGGTCACAGGAACCACCGGCTGGTCCGGAACGCGGTGGAGATGATGTCCGCGTTCCAGTTGCGCACGTGCCGGAGCCGACCGAGCAGCGACGCGATCAGGTCCGAGTACATGATCGTGACTGGCAGGCTGGACGGGTAGAACCGGCGCCACGACAGCGCGGTGAACCGGAACGCCTGGCCGGCGAGGTAGTCGAGGTCGGTGAACGTCGACGCCCGGTGCAGCTTGAGCAGCAACGGCCTTGGCAGGCCGTGCGTGGGCAGCTTCACGTCATAGGGGCCCGAGACCGTCAGCAGGACCTCGGTCGGGCTGAGGTTGACCGCGTAACCACGACGCGGGAACCCCTTGCCCTTGGGCTGGCGACGGCCGGAGGGCAGGCGCCAGTCGCCGACACCGGGAGCGGCGGTATCCATCAGGGACCAGTCGTGCTCGTCGCCGACGTGCACGAACGCGAACTCCACCGACCGGAACTCGGCCAGCAACCCGGTCACCAGCCGCTTGACGGCGTCGGCCTCGGTGTCCTTGAGCGCCTTGAACACATGAAACACCAGCCGGATCGCGTCGTCCGGCTGCCAGGCGTTGCGTTTCTTCACGTCGTCGATGCACGCCCGCAGCGCACGCAAGAGCTCCTGCGGGTACTGCTCGTAGTCGGCCTCCCGGGACAGGTTCGACAGGAGGTAGTTGCCGTCGGCGCTGAAGACCGTGGTGATGCCCACGACCCGTTCCGGGGTGCTGAACCGGCTGGGCTTGACATGGGCGCTACCGATCCCGATGACCAGCTCGTGGGCGATCGTCCGGGGCGCAGCGATCACGAACGGGATGCCGCCGAGCTTGGCGTAGCACTGCAGGGCCATGCTGTCGAGCACGTAGGCGGGATCGCCGCCGCGGATGGTCTCGACCTGCATCTCCTGAACCGCAACGCCCTGCCCCATCAGTGTCGACTTCGACACCAGGTACGGGCTCTCATCGCCCTGCAGGTGCTCCTGCTCCTCGCTGGTGACCACTATCGCCAGGTGCGGCTTGTCGGTTGCCTGCGCCACCGCGAGACATGCCTGTCGGTACGCCGCGGCGTCGCGCGGGCCCGCCTCGAAGGCCTCGATAACCACGTCGCAGTCGGTGAGCCGGTACTTGCGCGCGAATCCCTGCGTGAACACCTTCCCGTCGGGCACCCCGCGGCGGAAACGATCCATGAAGACCTCGACGTTGCCCTGATACGCGCGAGGTGTCAGCACCACGATCCTCGGCCGGCTGGGCGAGAAGAACTGGGAATCGAACGGGCCGAACTCCACAAGTCCCTTTTCCGCCGACCGGTGGGTCTTGTCGCCGCCGGGGTCGAAGACGAAGGTAGGTTCGTCGAACCTCCGCCAGCGCACCGCTGGCGTACCGGTGCGCGGAGGTGCGCTTCCGATCGGCTGCCCGACCTCCACCTCGACGCCGTTAGCGATCTTGAGCGGGACGCGCTCCGCCAGCCTGTTGGCCAACGCGGTGATCCGGTTGAGGCGGCCGTCCGCGCCGGTCAGGCCGTACTTCTCCTCCTCGAGCATTTCCAGCACCCGGGCGTGCTGCCCGCCGGTCAGGGCGGCGACCACGTCATGGAAGGTCTCCCGACGAGCCTCGACCCACGCGCCGCCGGCGTCGACCTCAGTCACGTTGCGGGTATCGCGAAGGTAGAGCCGGCCGTCGTGGATGGAGTCGATGGCGCCGACCAGCCGGCGGTAGGCACGATCGTCGAGATCGGGGTTGAACGGCACCTCCCCGGTCTCGGCGAGCACATAGCGCCCCTCCATGGCGACGCCGAGCTCAATCAGGTCGGCCACGGTCAGGTCGATCTCGGACCGGGTCTTCAGCCCGACCATGATGCCCGGCTGTTCCGATGGCCCTGACGTCCGCGTGTCCAGCGTGTACTGCGGATAGACGTGCACCCGTGCGAGCGCCTCGCGGTGCGTGCCCGCACATGGGATGAGCAGGTCATGGCGGGCATAGCGGGAGATGAAGCTCGGCCGCGAGAAGGAGCGCAGCTTGTACCGCATTGCGATGACCTCGCGAACGAGCGCCTCCCGGACCAGCCGCATGGTCAGCTCCCGATGGTCGCTGATCGCAAACTTCTCCTGCTCACCAACCTCCGGGGCCTTCGGCACGAACGGCACGCACACAATCCGGTCACCGTCGCGGCGGACGGCGTGGGTGTCTTTCAACTCCTCTCGGAGGCCGGCGAGCTGCTCTTTCGCCTCGAACGCCAGAACGCCGGCCCGAAACGTCTGGCCGAAGAAACGGACCGGGAGGAAGTTGGCCACCAGGTTAGGCGCCGCGCGCCGCGGAGGGGTCGGGATGCCGTGCACTTGGAACTCCTTGAACACCCACCGGCGATGCCGGAAAAGCTGCCCCTCGTGGCGGCCGGCAACGGGGCGCCAACACCGGTCCGTGGCCCAGCACGATGACTGGGCTGCACACCAAAGCTACTCACGAGGTACGACACTCCCGCCCGCGCGTACATCCCGGGGTGAGGATCCGGCCGTAGGGGCATCGCGACACGAGCCGAAGGAACCGCAGGTCACCAACACGCGTCCCTATGCAGGCGTCACCCGAAAGGGTGGACGCCACACCATCACGCCGAGAGCTCGGAACCGTTGCGGGTCATCCCGGATGCTGCACCAGTTGCGGCGGGTGAGGTGCAGCGTCTCGTCCTGCCGCGGGTGACGCTTGCCGAGCGTCCGGCCGAGTTGGGCCAGCCGGCCGGTAGGAAGGGCGAGGACACCGACGACGGAGAACGCCTCGAACAGGACCAGCGCGTACCACCCGACGCCGGGGACTCGTTGGACGAGATGCTCGTTGACCCAGGCACCGTCCGGGTTGGCCAGGTACCGGACCTGGACCTTCTCGCCATCGGGCAGGATGAGGTCGTAGCCGGCCCGCACTCGGCTGGTTGCCAGCGCGGCGCCGGTGAGCGCAGCGATGAGGTGTTCGCTGAACTCGGCCAGCGGGTCGCGGTTGGACTGCGGCAGGCCGATGGCGGCCAGCAGGGCCTGCCGGGCCTGCCGGTAGGCGTCGAGCGCCGCGACTAGGGCCCGGGCGCGGGCGGGGTCGGGTCTCGTGTTCATCCCAGGTTGACGATCTCGGCATCACCGGCGGCGAGGACGGCGACCAGGGCGGCGTTTTCGGCCAGGAGCCGCGCGGCCTTGACGGCGAGGTCCAGCGGCTTCGGCTGCCCGGCGAGGTAGACCGTCGCGGCGGCGGCCGTGGCCAACCTGACCGACCCGCCGCGTAGGAGGTGTTCGCAAAGCAGCGCGTTGACGCGCCGGCTGGTCTGCTGGCTCGGTCCTGGGCTGCGGTAGCTGCCGGCCAGGCGCCGGTGCAGGTTGCTGGACTCCCCGACGTAGACGCGCTGCCGCTGGCCGGGTGTCGCGGGCGGCAGGGTAAGCCGGTACAGACCGGGAACCGCCGCGAGGCGGGGGAACGACAGCATCCCGGCGCTGTCGAGCACGACGGCACCGGTGTCCTGCCAGCACAGCACGACGCGGACATCGACCGGTGGGATTGCCCGCGCCCGGTCCTCGCGGGTGGCCGCAAGCGGCGAGGTGTCCGCCGTCAGAGCCGGCGTTACCGCCACGGCGTCGGTCATGCCAGCGAGGGCGAAGCGGACCCGCCGGCGGTCGAGATAGACCTGTTCGACCCGGTAGTTCGCGGCCGCCCACGCCCGGGCCTGGGGATGGTCGGTGTTGGCCCACCAATGCCGCTGGCTGACCGACGGGGGTAGTCCGCCGACCAGACCGGCGATCTCGTCGAAGGTCATCTCCACCATCGGCCGTCCGTCGGCGGCGGCCACGCGCAGGTGATCGGTCAGCGGACGGTACTTGCCGATCATCCGCTGTCCCGTTGCGGCGTGCGCCGGTGAGCGCCCATGACGGCGCCCTGGCCCGGCGGTCGCCCAGGCGAGGATGTCGAACAGCCGCCCGTCACCGAGCCCATCGGTGGCCCCGACGTCGCTCCTGTCGCGCACCTTGATCGAAGGCACCCTTGCTGGCCACGGCTCGGCTTCCGACGGTCACCGCCTGACATCGAGGCCGACGATGCCGGCTGGCACGCGGTTGCCGCAACCCCCGACCGGGCAGGCCCCGCATCCGGTCGGGTTCCGGATCGGCCCGGGCGCCGCTGGGTCGCGGCAGCAGTTCAAGCCTGTGGTTTGTCGAAGACGAGGTAATGGCGGCGGAGGTGGCCGGGCGGGCGTTGCCTGGTGTCGACGACCGCTTGGACGACGGCTGGGATCAGGCCGCCGGCGGCGCCGAGCAGGACGGCGGCGACGCCGCCGGTGGCCGCGCCGATGACGCCGCCGAGCGCACCGGCCGCGAACGACGTTGCTCCGGCGAGCGTCAACGCCCGCGAGCTGCCGAGTTCGCGGAACAGGCCCGCTCGGGCGTCGGCGATCGTCTCGGCCACGACCGCGGTGGTGTCGACCTGCCCGACCTGCCGGCGCAGGGTGTGGGCGCGTTCCAGCGCGACGCTGAGGCTGCGCCGCCACTGGTCGAAGGCGTCGCTGGTCTGGCGGATGCGCACCGCGTCCTCGACCAGCAGATCTGCGATGCCGGGCACGTTCAACCGGGCCAGTTCGTGCAGCCGCAGTTGGTGGACCGGATCGTCCGTGCCCAGGAACAGCAGCTTGGCGAACAGCGGGGTCGGGCAGAGCAGATCGTGGCGGGCGCCGAGCCGGGTCTGGGCGGCCACCGAGTTAAGGACGATGTCCAGGCAGTTGTCCACCACTGCTGCCGGACGCAGGTCGGACAGGACCTCGATGAAGGTCTCGACGACACGTGCGTCGTCTTCGCGCAGGCCAGCCTCAACCAGGTCCAGTGGAGGATGGCGGTCGCCGGCGCGGATTAGCCGCCACAGCTCACGCAAGCTCGGGCTGAGCCCGTCGACGTAGCTGGCCTCGAACGCCTCCCATACCTCCGGCGTCCCGAATGACGCACCTGGCCGGTCGAGTTCCTCGCGGGCTTGAGCGCGTACCTGGCCGATGTCCGGCAGGTCGGCGGTGGGCGTGAAGAACGTCTGGACCACCCCGGTGTCCAGCAGCGGCGCGACCTCGCACAGCGAGACGGTGGCGGCGGTGATGAAGGAACGGGCCATCGCCCGCACCTGGGCCGGGCTGGTCGTGTACAGGTCGGCGGCCATCGCCAGTGGGTCCTCGATGACCAGGCCGTGGCAGTACAGCAGCGCCTGCAACACGCTGGTCGAGAACCGGCCGCTGCCCATGAACCGCGGGTCCATCGCGGCGGTCAGGTTCAACCCTGCGGCGCCGGGCGCGTCGCTGAACCGGGTGCCGGACGTGGTGGCGAAGGTGCTCGCCCGCGCCGTGATCAGCGGCCACGCCTCACCCTCACCCGGCACCACCTGCGGCTGCGGCAGCCGGGCGCATACCGCCTCGGCCAAGTCCGCCACCTGCACATCGGAGAGCCGCTGCACACCGGCGACCACCTCGGGGCCGTCCACGCCACCGACCGCCCGGCGCACCAGGTCCAGCGAGGAGGTCACGCCACCCCGGGCCGTCGAACCCGCTTTGTCCACGGTGACAGTCTCCAGCAGCCAATCTCATGCCACCCCATCGACGCCGGCAGGACCAGCCCGCGGTCGTCCTCCGACAGCGTCGGCTCCTTGCCGGCGAGCAGCCGTTCGTCGGTGTTCAACCTGCCGGCGGCTCAGGAGGCGATCTCCGCGCTGACCGGTTGGCAGAGCTCGGCCACGGCAACGGGATCTCGACCACACGATGCCAGTCAGGGATCCCGCGCCAGCTGTTGCCGCGAAATCCCAAAACAGATGTACGTGATCGAAGCGAACGGGCAAGCTCTGGTCGTCCCGAGGCGCGGACGACCAGAGCTGGTCACGGAGGGTTCGCAACTACCGGCGTGTGATCCACCAGATGAGGACCGTGATCAGCGCACCGCCAATGGCGGTGCCGGCGCCACGGACCACTGAGTAGAAGCCTACGTTGACGAGACGCCGCAGGGTGCCGCGGCGGTTCTTGGACTGGTTATGGGGCATGTTGTCGGCGGTCATAGGAAAAGGCTGTCCAGATGCCGGATCTGATCGGTCCGATCGGACACATCAAACGTCGGAGGGCTAATCGGGCAGCCCGAAGTACCCTGTGACCAACTCTGACCTCGGTCGATGATTGGACGGCAGCATACCGTGATCGACCTCATGCCGGGACTGCGGAAGGCTCTCCTCGATCTACTGGAAGAGGTCGGAGCGGGGCCGCGGGAGATCAGCGAGCACACGCAGGACCTCGGCCGAAACTGGGTTTACGACCTGCGCAAGACCAAGCGCAGGCTCCACCAGTCAAAGGTCGAAGCGTTCCTGGCCGGCCTGCAGCACTATTACGACAGCCCGGAATGTTCGAGGAATCTGTCGATCGAACCAGAGCGCTTCAGCTTCACGGCGTTGGCGAAGCGGTTCCCTGATGAGGTTGCGCAGCTCGTGGGTGCAGCACGGCCGGATGCGGCACCACCCGGCCGTGCTGCCGGGCTGCCGGCGCCATACTTGACCGAGCTGTTCCTTCCCCGGCCGGCGGTCGAGGAAAACGCGATAGCGGCGCTGCTGGGACCACGGCCGGCTACCCGAGGTCGCATCGTCGCGCTGACCGGAATGAGTGGGGCGGGCAAGACCCTCTCCGCCCAGCACATCGCAGGTCAGGACCGGATCCTAGCGCGGTTCCCCGACGGCGTGTTCTGGCTCGACGCCCGCCGCACCACGGCGACCCACTGGCAGCGTGACATCCTGGCCCGGATCGGAGGGCCGGTCAAGGAGTGGGATGATCTCCGGGCGCTGTTGCAGGAGCGGCTAGCGGGCATGCGGTGTTTGATCGTGCTCGACAACCTGGACTCCCACGAGCATGACGACGCCTTCACCGTCGTGGGGCCGGACAGTGCCGTCCTCGTCACCACCACCGATCAGGAGGTCCTGCCGCACACCGTCGAGGTGTTTCCCGTCGGCGGCTTCGACCTCGGCGGTTCCCTGGAGCTCCTGCGGCGATACTCCAGGGGAGCGACTGACCAGTCCGGCGAGGGCGCGTCGCCGGGGCCTGCGATCGAGCGCGTTCTCGTCCATTGCGGCGGGCTCCCGCTGGCCTTGGCCATCTGCGGGGCGATGGTCGATGACGGGCACCGCTGGGGCGACGTGGCTGCGCTGCTCGACACTGCGGACTTCGGTCTGTTACGCAAGCGATTCCACGACTATCCGCGACCTTCCCTTCTCGCCGCGCTCGCTGCTGGCGTGCGGGTGCTGGCGCCGGAGGAACACCTCGCCTACGGCGAACTCGCGGTCTTCGCCGGCTCCGGACCAGTGCCGGTGGCCGCCGCGCAGCGGCTGTGGGCCACGCGTGGCCTGGATCGGCCCCGCAGCGGCGCGATGATCATTCGGCTCTCCCGGCGGTCGTTGCTGACGTACGACAACCGGACCGAGACGTTCGTCCTGCACGAGCTGCTGTACCGCTACCTCGTCGCGGAGGCCGGCGATGACCTGCCGGGCATGCACGGTGGCCTAGCGGACCGGTACCTCGCGGCTTGGGGCGGCCTCGCGGCAGGGCTGCCCGACGTGGACGAAACCGATGAGTACGGCGTGACCCAGCTCGCGCACCATCTGGAGCAGGCCGGACGGGTGGTCGACCTGCACGCCCTGCTCTCGCTGGAGACGCCTAACGGACCGGTGCTCTCCGGGAACCGCTGGTTCGCCGTCCACGACAGGGCCGGCTGGACCGGCCGATACCTAACGACGCTCGACCGGGCGCGGTATCTGGCGGAGGCTGCCGCCGACCGGGACGGCAGCCCTTCAGACCGGGGGTTGGAGCTGCGGTACGCACTCATGACAAGTTCCATGATCAGCTTCGCCGCGTGTGTGCCCGCGCCGCTGATTGCCGCCCTCGTCCGCAGCCGTGTGTGGTCCTTCGCTCAGGGATGGACGTACGCGGGAATGGTGACGAAGCCGGCAGACCATGCGAGGGCACTCGCCGCGCTGTGCCGGCTCCCGACACCCGACGGCACCGACCGCGCGCTGTTGCTATCCCAGGCAATCGCCGCCGCAATGCGGCTGCCTACCGCGGCGGATCGGGCGTGGGCACTCGCGGCGATGATCCCGTTCGTCACCGATGCCGGCCGGCCGGCACTTCTTACGTCCGCTCTGGACGCCGCTAGGCAGGCACCCCGCAAGACTGAGATCTGGATGCTGGCCAGACTGGCCGGGCATCTCCCCGATGCGGTGCTCCGGCCGCTGCTCGACATTGCCCACGGCGAGCGGCTCCCCGCGGCCTACATGCTCGCGCTCGCCATCGCGGCACGCCATCTTCCCCAGCTACGGACGCCGCTGCGGACCAGGATCGCGGCGCTGCGACAGGACCAGTGGCGGCTCTGCCTGTACACGATACTGCTCGCGGGCGCGCCCCCCGGCGAACAAGCCGTGCTGCTGGCCGACGCCCACGCAGCCGGGGCGGCACTGCACCCGCAACCCGGAGCGACGATCCTGGACCTGTTGCCGGCGTTGCTGACGGACACCGGCGACTCGATGATGCGCCGCGAGGCCATAGGCGTGCTTCTCGCGGAGCTTCCGGCAGCGCAACGGGCATCAGCGGCCGATGCCGTCATCGCGCGGGCAGGAGGCGGGGCCGTGGACGCCGAGCTGCTGCGAATCGCGTTCACGCACCGCCCTGGGCCGGACGTGCCCTCGCTGGTCACCCGCCTGGTCGGTGAGTCCCCCAGCGACCTCGACACACTCTGCACCCTGGGCCCGTATCTTCCGCACCCGCTGCTCGCCATCGCCGTCGACCTCGCCTGTACGGAGACGTCCGAGTCCAAGCGCGCCACGGCCCTGGAGTCCCTCGCCCCGTACCTCCCGGCGGATCTGCTGCGGCGCGCCCTCGGCAGGATCGTGCGGCTGGACACGCCAGCCCAGCGCGCCCGGGCACTCGTCCGGCTTGCCCCACGACTGCCGGCCACGCGCCGCGGGCACGCGTTGGCCGCGCTGCGTGCCGTGGAGGAGCCGGACACTCGGGCCGAGCTGCTGGTATTCCTCGCCCCCAACCTGCCGGCGACCACCGTTGCCGGCCTGGCCGATCTCGTGTCGGCGGACACCGGCCCTATGTACCGGGTAATGGCTCTGACCGTGCTGGCGATGCACGTCGCCGGGCCAGACCAGGCCATGCTCACAGCCCAGGCGGCGGACGCGATCCGAGACATTGATCTGCGCCGGCCCGAGCTTCAGCGCCTCACCGACGGCGTCACCGACCCGGTCGCACTGTGGTCGGCGGTCGCATTGCAGCAACGGCTCGACAACCACGGCGGGATATGCGATTTGCCCACTTTGGCGAATCTCGCACGTGACCTTCCGCCCACGACAGTCGACCGTGCGGTGGCCATCGCCCACGCAATCACCGACCCCTGCGACCGGTCGCACGCATTCGCCTCCCTGGTGATGTGCACGTCCGGTACCGAGGCGGCGAGCATGCTCAGCAACGCCGCCCTTGCGGCGTGCACGCAGCATCACCACCCGGACGGCACCCGGTGCCATATCGAATCCGCACTCGGCAAGGTCGCCGCCCGCGTGCCGATGCCGGACCGCCCACCGCTGGACGTCGACACGGACATCGGCTCTTCCACAGACGCCGCCGCCGAACACGGGTCCGATTGGGATCGGCGGCAACGGCAGGCCACGTGCCTTGCGATCTACCACAACGATCACCGACCCGAGCCGCCGCGACCGCAGGCATCGGACGACGGCGAGGGCTGCGGTCGCTGGCGACGCTACGTCCGCCCGGCACTCGCCGCTGCCGTGCGGCAAGGTCGACCGGCCGTCCTAAGCGCGGCGGTCGACGCCTGCCTGGCCGAGAAGGCGGACGACGACAGGATGGTCATCCGGCTGCTCGATGATCTCCTCGCCGTCCAGCGATGGTGGCCGGGAGGGTCAGGCCAGAACGGCGAGAACCGGTCGTTCGTCAACAGCAGTGGCCAGTCGCTACAAGAGATGCTGTTCGAGTGGCTCCGCCCCGAGCACCTCCGCGAACGCTGGCTTTCGGAGAGAACGACGACAGACTCAGCCTGATCGTTGGGACTCATACAAGGATGATCCGGATTTCGGTGCATTCACCCACTTCTACGAGTCCTGCCCCGTTGAACGGCGACAGCCCGCAGCAGCCCGGGCAACCGCCCGACCCTGTGCCGTGTGGACACCCGATCAACGCAGGCCCGCAAAGTGCGGCAACCAGGCGGCCGGTACCCTCCATTCTGGACACCAGGTATGATCAGCCGAGCCTGATCAGTAGTCCTAGGTGAGACGCCGAGCCCGTATCCGCAGACTCTTGCCAGGTGTCACGGCACCGCCATCACCGGCGAGCATCCATCACGGAATCGGTGCCAGAGCCACTTTCACGTTGCCCTTGACGCGGCCTGTACCCTCGCCGGCACCGCAGCTGACTGGATCAGGCGCCGTCGCGCCCGAAGTCGCCGCTGGCGGGCAGTGTCTCCCCACCTGTCGTCATGCGAGCGGCCGATAGGCTCCGTATGGAGGGTGTCGGAACGACGGCGCGAGGTGACAGTGATACCGGCCGACGATAAGCCCGCTCCCGAGCGGATCAACACGTTAGAGGACCTCGCCTACGAGTTCGAACGGCTACGGAGGCGAGCGGCCAGGCCTGGCCAGCTCAGGATGTCGGTACGCGACATCGCAGCACGGGCCAACCTTGCGCCAAGCATGCTGCACCCGTACCTCCGCGGCCGCCGCCTGTGCCCAGCCGACACCTACGATCGGGTCCTGCGCGCGCTGGGAGTCACCAGCAACCAGCTCCGTCCCTGGCTCGACGCGTGGGAACGCATCGCCGACACAACCGGTCCCCACCTCGGCACCCGAGAGGCGGCCGGCCAGACCATCGAACGACGGGCCGAGGAACGCGCTGCGATCGCCGACGCTACCGACGCCGATTCGTCCGGACCGCCGACTTCCATTGAGGCGACCCATTATCGGCGGGGCCCTCGCAGACTCTGATCCGCGACTGGGCCTCATCGCCGACGGCGTCCGACGAGCCAGGTGCGTGGACGTCAGGCCGATCCAGTAGCCCTGCCGGGTGCACAGGTACTCGTGATGGGCGAACAGCCGCCGCACCGGGCCGCCCTGGTGCCGGGCGGTGCAGCGGGGACAGGTGTTCGACGACGTTGAGGATGCTCACGTCTGGGTCAGGTTCCCGGCGTTGACGATGCTGACGAGCAGCGCACGGCTGATGGGTTGGTTGGCGGCGGCACCCTGCCGATGAACAACCAGGGCACTGTCTGACGTGGACGGACACCAGCGGGCGGAGCCGATGCCGTTGTGGTGGTGCCGAACCGTCCCGGTTGCCGGCTCCGGTTGCGCAGTGCCCACGGCGGGCGGCAGAGTGCAACACCGGCTGCCCCTGTCGCGGCGGGGCCGGGCGTGGTGATCTGGGCGGGATGGGTGTGATCGAGGTCGTCGACGTGGCCGCGGGCCGGCGGGCGCTGGCCGCCGGGGTGCTGCACTGCCCATGCGGCGGGACGCTGCGCGCGTGGGGCCACGCCCGGCCCCGCACCATCCGCGGGCTTCATGGTGCGCGGCAGGTGCGACCGGACCGGGCCCGCTGCCGCTCCTGCCGAGTCACCCACGTCGTGCTGGCGGCAGGACTGCTACCACACCGCGGCTACGGCCTGGACGTGATCGGCGCCGCGCTGCTGGGCGCCGCCCGCGGCCACGGGCACCGGGTCCTCGCAGCGCGGCTAACGGTGCCGGCGGCGACCGTCCGCTCGTGGCTGCGCCGCGCCCGCACCAACAGCGAGCCGCTACATCGGCTTGGCGTACAGGCCGTCATCGCGGTCGACCGCGAGCTACTACCCACGCAGGTCGGCCCGACCCCGTTGGGCGAGGCGCTCGCGGCGCTCGCCGCGGCCGCTCTGGCGGTGGTACGTCGCTTCGGCGGCAACGAGCGCGACCTGTGGCCGGTGATCGCCGTGCTCACCGGTGGACGGCTGCTCGCTCCGACGCTGTCTACCTGAGCAACCGGCCGGCCCTGGCCCAACCCTGCCCAGATTCGTCCCCGCGCCCGTCCTAGTGCTCGTCTTAGCCTGAATCCGTGGACCGACTGAGCTGTTGATGTCCGGGTTCGGCGTGGAGATGCGGTGAGAGTGCCCTTCGGGCTGCGATGATCGGGTTTGCCTAGAACACGATCGATGCGTTTCGGAGGGCACTCTCGGTGCAAGGAT
>DASRII010000006.1:0-3932 GCA_035650075.1 Micromonosporaceae bacterium
AAGGGCGAGCAGCTCGTCGAGCCGGTCAAGCAGGAGGCCGCCGAGGTAGCCCGCGACATGAAGGAGAACCTGCGCGAGCCGGCGCAGCAGGCGGTCGACGAGGTCCGCGAGTCGGTCGGCGACGCCACCTCGACGGTGCGCGACGAGGGGCAGACCGCAGCCCAGGGTGTCACTGACACGGCGAAGGAGTCCGCGGAGAACCTGCGCGACGGTGGTGACCGGGCAAGCGACCCGACCTTGCGCCGATAGCGCTCCGGCGCGACGTGTTCAGGGCCGGAGCCGGACCGGGTTCCGGCCCTGGACCCACTGTCGTCGTGACGAGTGACAGTCGTCGTCCAACCTCGACGCCACGGAAGCAGGGCTGATCTCGCTGATTGGGCGGCGCGTCTGGAAAGTCATCCATCGCCGTGGTTGACAGGATGCCGTGCCGCTTCCTGTGGCGGGGATGCGCGAGCGTGGGCCTTCGAGGTGAGCGAGGTGACCGTACGGGTCTGGTTCCGACTCGGTAACGCAGCCTTGGACGAGACCGATACACCAAGTACCAGGAGCGGGTGGCGTCGCCCGGCGAGGGGGGCCTGCCGGGCACCAGCGCCGCCCGCTCCATCACTGCGGGGGCTTGCCTGAGACAGGATGGCGGCATGTACCCGCAGGCGGCGTCAGCGATCGAGCAGGTCGCCGTGTTCGTGTACGCCGCGGAATGCCGGCTGGCGGTGATCGACGCCGACCCGCCCACCGGGTGGGCACTGGACGCTGCAGACGACCGGACTGCTGCCCGGGACGCCCTGCGCCGACTGCACGTGTATCCGCCGCAGGCACCGCCGATGGCCGTCACCGATGAGGGTCCCGTGGTGTTGTACGAGCTGGCCGGCATCGTGGCGCAGATGATCGAACCTGGCACGCTGCCGCCCGGGATGTTGCTGACCGTCGTGACCACGGTCGACGCGGCTACCGAAGCCCTGATCGACGCCGGCCTGTAGAAGCCCCGTTTCGCCGAATCGCTCCAGGCCCTCGATGGCGGCTGACTTCTCCCGCATCCACGGCACCTGCCTCGCCCTGAACCGCGAAGTCCTGGCCGTCACCCCGCGCGAGAGCGGCGGGCCGGCACCCAGACCGGCGGCGGCAACGCGAGGTCGGCGAACACGTGCAGCCGGACCCGCGACCACGGCGAACAAGTCCTCACCATCTGCCTACCCCACGAAGACTGACGACCACGAACCTCCCGCGGCGGCGGTGCAGTCGCCGCGGGAGTTGGCCGTGGCGCCTCGTCGCGCAGGGGCTGCGGTCGCGGCCGACGTGTGGACGGTGGGACCCAGGAGCGGTCACGGTCGGCATCGGCCGGCCGGTCAGGCTCGGGTGACGAGCAGTCCGGCGAGCCGCCCCATGAGTAGCCGGGGTCGTCGGCGGCGCGGACCGGCTCGCCGCGGTCACGGCCACGGTTGACGGTGGCGGCGGGCACGAGGGTTCGCAGCGACTGGGCGATTGAGCGTGACGGGGTGCCGTCCGTGAGCGGCGCTGAGGTCAGACGCCGTCTGCTCTGCGGGCCGGCGTCGGGGGCGCCGCCGCTTGCGGTGGTTGGTGCTGATAGATCGTGCACTCGGGAGGCATGACGCCGCGGCGGTGCCTTGGTCTGTCGGCGTCCTGGTCGGCGGAGTACAGCACGTGCTGCGGTGTCGCGAGCAGGTCCGACGCCTCTACGTCCAGCAGCTCCGCCAGCCTGGACCGCTCCTGGTGCTCGCGGTCTTCGGCGACCTGCCATCGCCGCATCGCCTCACGCTGCACGTCGATGGGCGCCGACACCGGCTCGGCCGTGACCCGCTCGAACTCGGTGCGAGCCGACGCAACGTCTCGGGCACACAGAACGAGCCGCCGCGCTACATCCATCACCGGATCGCTGTCAACCATGAGAACCGCCCCAAAGGCCTGCGCGTTGTCTGATCCTTCCACCTGGTGATCTCAACTTGCACCGCATTGCCGAACGCTAAACACCGAGCCAACCAGCAGCAAATACTCTCCTCGACAGATCCGACGGCTGTGAGATGGTCGCGGCCACGGGCACGCCGGGTCTGCGCATGCAGATCCGGTCGCGCGCTGCCGTTCGCAGTGATTGCGTTCGCGGGATGGTTGCCGTTCGCAACGTCGCCGTATCGTGTGGTGCGTTCAGCCTGGAGGAGGCAGATGTGGCGCAGCGTGTTGAAATCAGACTCAGCGACGACTTGACCGGCGCGGACATTCCACCCGGTAAGGGCGAGACCGTCGGTTTCGTTCACGACGGCAAGGCGTACGAGATCGACCTGACGGCCAAGAATGCGGCCGCGCTGCAAGGCGCTGCGGCCGTACGTCGAGGCCGGCCGGTCGATCGAGGATTCCTGGCGGCGGACGACCCGGACCAGGGTCGGTGCGGACACGCGCACGGTCAAGGCGTGGGCTCGCGCCAACGGCTACCAGGTGCGCGACCGTGGCCGGGTGCCGAACGAGATCCTGCCGCATTCCACGCCGCGACCTGACCGGCCACAGACCGCGGTCGGAACGGTGGCGGGTGCGCGCGCCATCGGGGACCGGTGAACGAGCACTGCACGCCCGCGCGCGATCACGGAGCGCTGCACGCGCCGGTGCATTCGATGTCGGTGCGGCGGTCGGCATCAACCTGCCAGCTCGGACGCGTAACGCGACGGCAGTCCAGGACGGTTGATCGGGTAGCGGGGGATTGTTGCCGGCCGGTCGAGGGTTTGATCCCTCCCCTGGAAACGCGGGCCGCCCGGCGACGGGATCCCCGGCCGGGCCGCCTTCCCGGTCGGGGCACCCACGATGCTGGGTGGCCCCGAGGTCCGGCCCGGGCGTGGCGCGCGGGCCGACAGCCACGTAGGTAGACGACGGGTTTCGACAGGCGAGGAGCGGTGAACGAACCGTGGCGCCTGATGCGGCAGGCCGGTGAGTGCGCAGCCGCGCAGGCCGAGGCCGGGGGCGGCGGTTCGAGGCCTGACTGACGCGGCGCCGCTGGACATGTTCGCTGACGACGTGCACCGCGTGCTGGGCCAGCTGTCCACGATGACGGGTCGGCTGCCGCGGCTGCTGGAGCAGCTCGACACGATCCTGGCCCGGCTATTGCCGGGCCAGGACCTGGCCGTGTCCGGCGGCGAGCACGACGGCGATCCGTTCGCCGCGATCGATCGGGCCGGCGACACGCTCGGGCTCGCGGTGGACCTGGCGGACGTGCTGGCCAGGCAGCGCGGGACGCCGAGCGGGCGATCGCCCACCTCACGGTCCCCGATCGCGGTCACGGCCCGCAGGGCAACGGCACCGCGCAACGCCCGAGGACGTGGCATTCTACGACTTCGCGCAGGTCCTTGGCCCTGCCAGTGAGAATCAGGGGTCTTCTGACCGGATCGAGGCGCCACGGCCCAATGTCTCTGCAGCAACGGCCCAGACATTCTTGCCAGCGGGAGTCCCACCGAACGGCTGGCTTCAAGTTCCCGAACAGGGACACAGTCACCACCGGACAGGTCCCGCGGATGACCGCCCAAGACTCAGGAATCACCACGTGTTCCAGTCGGTGGCAAGGCCGCCCGCGGGGCACACACCCAACCTAGGTGTCGGTGGGTGCGTGTAGCAGCCGGTGGTGGAGTTGGCGGGCGGCGGGTCCGGGGTCGACGCCGAGTTCGGCGCGGACGGTGCGGCGCAGTTCTTCGTAGACTGCCAGGGCGGTGGCGGTGTCGCCGCGGGCTGCTAGGACTTCCATCAGGAGGCGGTAGCCGGTTTCCGACACGGGTGAGCGTTCGATCAACCGGCGGGCCGCCCGTTCGGCTCCGGGTACCTCGGTGCCGCCGACGTTCAGGCAGGCTTCGGCGTAGCAGGTCAGTGCCTGCTCGTATACCAGGTCGAGGTGGGCTCGCCAGGGCTCGGTCCAGGCGTCGTCGTACTCGGTGAGGAAGCCG
>DASRII010000007.1:0-27077 GCA_035650075.1 Micromonosporaceae bacterium
TGCACCGAGAGTGCCCTCCGAAACGCATCGATCGTGTTCTAGGCAAACCCGATCATCGCAGCCCAGGGGGCACTCTCACCGCATCTCCACGCCGAACCCGGACATCAACAGCTCAGTCGGTCCACGGATTCAGGCTAAGGCCCACACTGTTCTCCACTAGAGGTCTGTTTGGAACGTCGAGGAACATTGTGGCCGCGTACGCAGCCCGGGGGTTCAGGATTGGCATGGTTGGCGATCTTGATGTAAGGATCTCGCAGGGAGGCCTGGACAAGCTGGACAGGAGCATCTGTGAGTGACGTCGACCGACCAGACGGGACACGTGGCGATGCCTGGGCCGGCATGGACGGCCGATGGCCATCCGTGGGCCAGGATGCATCGGTCCGTCCCGGTTGTCGGTATGACCGCGTTCGCGCCTGTCCGGGCCTGGGTCTCGTCCATGTCAAGCTGTACGAACGCTGGACCGTTGGACGCGCCCGAGAGGCGGGCAAATCGCGGCTGGTGGTTGAGATCGCGGCGCATGATGTGGGTCAGCCGGTGCCCGGGCGGTGTGACCGAAGCAGAGAGGAGGCGGGAGCGGGGTGGACGTCTTCGAGGTACATGATCGGTTGATTGCCGACTACGACGCGTTCACCAGCTCCCTTGTTCAGGTCCGCGACGAGCGGGTCGCTGCGCATCTGCTGGCCGAACGGGAGCGCAAGACTCGCTGGCCGGATCCGTGGCTGTCGTTGAATCCGAACTTCGCGTCGGGGGCCACCGTCGCCGAGCTGACCGCGGACGGGTTACATCCGGACTGCGAGCGGTTCTTCCGATCCAAGATCGACTCCGAGGATCCGGGCGCGCGGCCATTGACGCTGCATCGCCATCAGCGGGAGGCGATCGAGGCGGCACGCGCGGGCGGCAGCTATGTGGTCACGACGGGCACCGGCTCGGGCAAGAGCCTGACGTACATCATCCCGATCGTGGACTCGGTGCTCCACGATCCCGCGCCGGGTCGCATCAAGGCGATCGTGGTCTACCCGATGAACGCGCTGGCCAACAGTCAGAAACACGAGCTGGACCGGTACCTGACCTGGGGTGTGCCGCCCGAGGCCCGCAAGGTCACGTTCGCCCGCTACACCGGTCAGGAGAACGACGCCGAACGCGCCCGGATACTGGCAAACCGTCCGGACATATTGCTCACCAACTACGTGATGCTGGAGTACCTACTGACCCGGCCGGAGGAGCGGCGGCGCCTCATCGGCGCGGCCCAGGGCCTGCGGTTCCTGGTCCTGGACGAGCTGCATACCTACCGCGGCCGGCAGGGCGCCGACGTTGCAATGTTGGTGAGGCGGTTACGGGACGCCTGCGACGCGCCGGCGCTGCAGTGTGTAGGCACTTCAGCCACGATGGCCACCGAGGAGACGTTCGCGAAAGCCCGGCAGAGGGTGGCCGAGGTCTCAACCCGCCTGTTCGGCGTCGAGGTGGGCGCCGCCCGGGTGATCGGCGAGACCCTGGAGCGAGCCACGACCGAGGGCGTTGTCAGCGGCGCCGAACTTGCTGCAGCGATCGACGCGGGCCCTGGCCGCGGTAGGTCCTACAGCGAGCTCGCCGCTGATCCGCTTGCCCGCTGGATCGAGACAACGTTCGGCATCACGACGGAAGAGGGATCACGCCGGCTGGTTCGTCAACGGCCGACAACGGTCGCCGCGGCGGCGCACCTGCTGGGGCAGCTGACCGGCAGGCCCGAGCAGACCTGTGCCGCGGCGATTCAGGCGGTGCTGCAGGAAGGCGCTGCGGCCAGGGACCCCGACACCGGGCGTCCACTGTTCGCGTTTCGGCTTCACCAGTTCCTGTCCAAGGGTGACACGGTCTATGTGAGCCTGGAGCCGGAGGATTCCCGGCATATCACCAGCCAGTACCAGGTCAGCGTGCCGACCGCGCGGGACAAGGCTCTGCTCCCGCTGGCGTTCTGCCGCGAATGCGGTCAGGAATACCTGGTCGTGGCCCGGGCCGAGCGCGGCGGCGCCGTGTCCTACATCGCCCGTCGCGAGCAGGACGCCGCGGGCGGCGACGCGGTCAACGGCTACCTGTACGTCAGCGACGATCATCCATGGCCTGCCGACCCGATCGCTGAGGGGCGGCTGCCGGACTCCTGGTATGACCTCGCTAGTGACGGAACCCCCGTGGTGCTGCCCCGGCTGGCCGACCACCTGCCGCAGCAGGTGTGGGTCGGGCCGGACGGCACCGAGCATGGACCTGGTGACGGGCTGCGCGCCTGGTACGTGCCGTCGCCGTTTCGGTTCTGTCTACGCTGCCGCGTCTCCTACGAGCAGCTGCGGGCCCAGGACTTCGCGAAACTAGCCTCCTTCGATGCCGAGGGCCGAAGCTCGGCGATGTCGCTGATCAGTACGAGCGTGGTGCGCAGCCTGCGCCAGCAGGCCGACCTCAGCGACGAGGCACGCAAGTTGCTGACCTTTGTCGACAACCGGCAGGACGCCAGCCTGCAGGCGGGCCACTTCAACGACTTCGTCCAGGTCACCCAGGTGCGGGGCGCGTTGTACCGGGCGGCGTGCGCAGCCGAGGCGACGGGGTTGCGCCACGACGACGTCGCCCAACAGGTCACCGCGGCACTCGACCTGCCGATCGTCCAGTTCGCGCAGAACCCCGACGTGCGGTTCAGCCAGAAGGAGTACGTGCTGCGGGCGCTGCGCCAGGTGCTGGCCTACCGCGTCTACGCCGACCTGGAACGCGGTTGGCGGGTGACCATGCCCAACCTCGAGCAGACCGGCCTGCTGCGCTTCGGCTACGTCGACCTGGACGACGTCGCGGCCGACGACAGCTGCTGGGCCGAGGCGCACCCGGTGCTACGCGACGACGACCCGGCACACCGCGGCGAGGTCGCCCGCATCCTGCTCGACGAGATGCGCCGCTCGCTGGCGGTCGACGTCGACGTGTTGACCCAGGACGGGTTCGAGCGGCTGGTCCAGCAGTCCGACCAGCTGTTGACTGGGGCGTGGGCGCTCCCGCCGGGCGAGCCCCGGGTGGCCTCCCGCGTCGTGTACGCCCGGTCGGCGGGACGCGGCGGGAGAGGCGACGCGGTGTACCTGTCCGGACGCGGTGCGCTGGGCCGCTATCTGCGCCGGCCGCGCGAGTTCGGCCGCACGGCTGGCCCGATCGCCGTCGATGACGCCCAGGCGATCATCGCCAGCCTGCTTCGTGTGCTGGCCCGCTACGGACTGCTGGCCATTGCCGCGGAGGAGCGCGACGGATCCCGCGGCTACCAGATCAAGGCGTCCACGCTGATCTGGCGGGCGGGTGACGGGCGAAGCGGTGCCCCGGACCCGCTGCGCAAGGTGGTCGACCCCGAGGTCGGCGCCCGGGTCAACACCTTCTTCCGGGACCTCTACGCGCACACCGCCGCGCAACTGTCCGGTCTGGTGGCCCGCGAGCACACCGCCCAGGTGCGCGTGGAGGACCGGCTCGACCGCGAGGAAGCGTTCCGGAACGGGACACTCAAGTTGCTGTACTGCTCACCCACCATGGAACTCGGCGTGGATATCGCCACGTTGAGCGCGGTCGGCATGCGTAACGTGCCCCCGACCCCCGCCAACTACGCCCAGCGGTCCGGGCGCGCCGGCCGCATGGGTCAGCCGGCCCTGGTGACCACCTACTGCTCGACCGGCAGCGCCCACGATCAGTACTACCTCCGCCGCTCCCACCTGATGGTGTCCGGCAGCGTCACCCCGCCGCGGCTGGATCTGACCAACGAAGATCTGCTGCGCTCGCACGTGCACGCCATCTGGCTGGCCGAAACTGGGGCAAGTCTGGGACGCAGCATGACCGACGTGCTCGACGCGACGGTGGTGGAGGGTCGGGAGCCGGCTTTGCCCATCCACCGCCACCTGGCCGAACAGCTCGCCGACCCCGCCACCCGGCGGCGGGCCATCGAGCGGTCCCGCGCCGTCCTCGACCAGTTGCGCGGCGAGGTCGCCGACGCCGCGTGGTGGCACGAGGAATGGGTCGACGACGTGGTCCGGGCGGCGTTCGCCCAGTTCGACGACGCCTGCGAGCGGTGGCGGCGGCTATACCGGGGAGCCCTGGCCGAGCAGCGCGAACAAAACCGACGCGTACTGGACAACGCCACCACCCCTGCCGCGCGTCAGCTGGCCCAAGCCCGCCGCCGCGACGCGGAAAACCAGCTACGCCTGCTCAAGAACGAAGACTCCGACCAGCCGTTCAGCGACTTCTACAGCTACCGCTACCTGGCCTCCGAAGGCTTCCTCCCCGGTTACTCGTTCCCGCGGCTGCCACTAGCCGCCTATGTGCCCGGGGAACGCCAGCGCGGCGCCTACATCCAGCGGCCCCGGTTCATCGCCGTCGGAGAGTTCGGGCCGGGCGCGTTGATCTACCACGAGGGCCAGCGCTACCAGGTGACCAAGGTTCAGGTACCGGCCGGCGCCGAGCCCGGGGAGGTGGCCACCACCGAGGCGCGCCTCTGCGCGGCCTGCGGCTACTGGCACGACCGGCAGGCCGGGGTGGACCGCTGCGAGGAATGCTCTCTCCCGCTGGGTGGAGCCCTGGGCAACCTCATGCAGCTGCAGACGGTCCACACCGTGCGGCGGCGTCGCATCTCCTCCGACGAGGAGGAACGCCGCCGGGCCGGCTTCGAGCTACAGACCGTCTACCGGTTCAGCCAGCACGGCGCCCGGGCGGGCCGGCTGCGCGCCACCGCGCTGTCCCCGGACGGCGCCCCGGCGGCGTCGCTCGTCTACGGCGACACCGCCACCGTCCGGGTGATCAACAAAGGCCGGCGGAGGCGCCGCGACGTTAACGACATCGGCTTCTGGCTGGACCCGATTCAGGGCCGATGGCTCAGCGAAGCACAGGCGGCTGACCGGACGCCCGAGGACGACGACCTGGGACGGCTGTCCGAGGCCACACGCGCGGCCAAGGTGGTTCCCTTCGTCGAAGACCGCAAGAACATCGCCGTGCTGCGCCTCACCGACCCGGTGTCCGACACCGAGGCCGTCACGCTGCGGTATGCGCTGGAGCGGGGCATCGAAACCGTCTACCAGCTTGAGGACGCCGAGTTGACCAGCGAGGCGTTGCCCGACCCAGACGGCCGGGCACGGATGCTGTTCATCGAAAGCGCCGAAGGCGGGGCCGGGGTGCTGCGGCGCTTGCACGACGAAGCGGCCGCGGTGGCCGCCGTTGCCCGCGAAGCGCTGCGGATCATCCACATTGACCCCGACACCGGCGCCGACCTGGGGACCGCCCCAGGGGCGGTAGAACGATGCGAACGCGGCTGCTACGACTGCCTGCTGTCCTACAGCAACCAGCCGCACCACCGCGACATCGACCGGCTCGTAGCAGTGGACCTGCTGCGGCAGTTGGCGGCCAGCCACGTCGAGCCGGAGGGAACGGCACCCGGTGGTGGCCTCGGCCGGCACGCGAGCCTGGAGGCGGACGCGGGCAGCGACCTGGAACGGCGACTGCTGCGGTTCCTGCGCGAGGGCAACCACCGACTACCAGACACCGCCGGCGTCCTTGTGCCGGCCGCACGGTCCCGGCCCGACTTCGTGTATCACCTTCCCGGAGGTGATGTCGCAGTGTTCGTCGACGGGCCACACCACGACCACACTGCCGTCGGCGAACGCGACGCGGCAGCAGAGGACCGCCTCGCCGACCTCGGCTGGCTGGTGATCAGATTCCGATACGACGAGGAGTGGGACAAGATCGTGCGCAAGTACCCGAACGTGTTCGGGCCCGGGCGGGGCGCCTGATGGCCGCCGCGCCCACCGGCTTCGCGCCCGGGTCGCTGATCGCCGCCCGGGGCCGGGAATGGGTGGTGCTGCCCGACAGCAGCGAGCGGTTCCTCGTGGCGCGGCCGCTGAGCGGCGACACCGAGTACACCACTGGCCTGTTCCCGCATGAAGCTCGCCCAGCCTCGTTCCCGCGGCCCACCGGTAGCCCGAACGACATCGGCGACCACCTCGCTGCCGGGCTGTTGCGCACGGCGCTGCGCATCGGCTTCACGTCCAGCGCCGGCCCGTTCCGCTGCCTCGCCTCGATCGCGGTGGAGCCACGCCAGTACCAACTGGTGCCGCTACTGATCGCGCTGCGCATGCCGACCGTTCGGCTACTCATCGGCGATGACGTCGGCATCGGCAAGACCATCGAAGCCGCGCTAATCGCCAAGGAGTTGTTGGAACAGGGCGAGGCCCGCCGGCTCACCGTGCTGTGCAGCCCGGCGTTGGCCGAGCAGTGGCAAGGCGAGCTGGCGGACAAGTTCGCCATCGACGCCACACTGGTGTTGCCGTCGACCATCACTCGGCTCGAGCGCGACCTTCCCCAGGACGAATCGGTGTTCAACCGCCACCCCTACACGGTGGTGTCCACCGACTTCATCAAGTCTGACCGGCGCCGCGCCCAGTTCGCTCGGACCTGCCCCGATCTGGTCATCGTCGATGAGGCCCACACCTGCGTCGGGACCTCCGGCGGTCGGGCCCGCCATCAACGCCACGAACTTCTCGCCGCCCTGGCCGCCGATCACCCCCGTCACCTCATCCTGGTCACCGCCACCCCCCACAGCGGCGACGAGAACGCTTTTCGCAGTCTCATCGAGCTGATCGACCCCAAGCTGGCACACCTGGACCTGGACCACCCGCGTGGACGCACCGAGCTGGCTCGGCACTTCGTGCAGCGGCGCCGCCGGGACATCCGCACGTACCTCGATGAAGACACGCCGTTTCCCCGCGACCGTCAGGTCCGGGAGGTCGAGTACCGGCTCGGCCGCGACTACGCGGCCTTCACCCGGGCCGTGCTCGACTACGCCCGTACCACCGTTCGTGACAGTGGTGGCGGGCTGCGCCAGCGGGTGCGGTGGTGGTCAGCTCTCGCCCTGCTGCGCAGCGTCGCGTCGTCGCCGCGCGCCGCGGCCGCCACCCTGCTGACGCGCTCGGTCAGCGCGGCTGCGGAGACCACCGCTGAAGCCGACGAGCTGGGCCGCGCTGGCGTACTTGACCTCGCCGACGACACCATCGAAGGGGCCGACGCGCCCCCCGGCGCCGACGACGAGGAACTGCCCCGAAGCGCCCGCGACCGGCTACGCTCGTTCGCCCGGCAGGCCCAGAACCTGGAAGGACTGGAACGAGACGCCAAACTCACCACGCTGATCCGGGAAGTCAAGGCGCTCCTGGCCGACGGCTACGACCCGATCGTGTTCTGCCGGTTCATCCCCACCGCCGAGTATGTCGCCGAACACCTGGCCAAGGCACTGGGCAAGAAGGCCTCCGTCGCCGCCGTCACCGGATTGCTGCCGCCAGCCGAACGAATCGCCCGCATCGACGACCTGACGGGACAGCCCGGCCGGCATGTGCTGATCGCCACCGATTGCCTCTCCGAGGGCGTCAACCTGCAGGAGCACTTTCAGGCAGTCATCCACTACGACCTGGCCTGGAATCCGACCCGCCATGAGCAGCGCGAGGGCCGGGTCGACCGGTTCGGGCAACGCCGCAGCTACGTACGCGCGGTCACCCTCTACGGTCTGGACAACGCCATCGACGGCGTGGTGCTCGACGTGCTCATCCGTAAGCACCGCACCATCGCCCGCCAGACCGGGGTCGCGGTTCCAGTGCCCGAGACCAGCGACACCGTCATCCAGGCCCTCGTCGAAGGTCTCCTGCTTCGCCATGAGGACCCGGAACAGCTCGCCCTCGACCTCGACTTCAACCAGCACCGCGACGCGCTGCACCGCGAATGGGAAAGCGCGGCCGAACGAGAATCCAAAGCGCTAACCAAGTACGCCCAGTCCGGTGTCAAGCTCGACGAGGTGGCCCGCGAGGTGGCGGCGATCCGCGAGGCGCTGGGCAGCCACCACGACATTGCCCGCTTCGTCCGAGACACCCTCACCGGCTTCCGGGTGCCCGTCCGCGTCGACAAAGACGCGTTGCGGGTACCGACCCATGCCCTGCCCGCGGGCATACGCCAAGCATTCGGCCTCGCTAGCGACGACACCAAGACCTCGACCGAGCTGGTGCTGCACTACGACCTTCCCACGCCGTCCGGGGAGCATGCGCTGGTGCGCACCGACCCCGCCGTCGCGGCGCTGGCACGTCACGTCCTAGAAACCGCCCTGGATCCTCACACCACCAGCCCGGCGGCACGCTGCGGCGTCACGCGCACCACCGCAGTCACCGCCCGTACCATCCTGCTGCTGGTCCGCTACCGCTTCCACCTCACCCTGCCGGGCCAAGCCGCCACCCGCACCCTCGTCGCCGAAGACGCTCACATCGTCGCCTACCGTCCCACCGCCGACGGCTCCCGCGAGTGGCTGCCCGACGAGGCCGCCGCCGCGCTGCTCACCGCGGATCCGGACGCCAATGTGCTCCCCGAGCTGGTCACCCGCACGATCGAACGAGCGCTAGCCGAACTGGACGCGGTCCAGCCAGACCTCGACGACCGCGGCCAACAACTCGCGGAAGAGCTGTTGGACGCCCACCGTCGCGTGCGTGCCGCCGTCGGCGCCCGCCTCGCCGGCTTGAAGGTCGCCGTCGCCGGCAACGCCGACGTGCTCGGCGTCTACGTCTACCTGCCGGCCGGAGGCGCCCGGTGAGGACGCCGGAAGCCACCTACACCGCCATCCGCGCCGCCGGCGGACTGTTCCCCGCCGACCTGATCGCCCGCATCGCCGCGGCCGACCGCGAACTGCCCGGCGCCCGCCCGGACGACTACCACCTCGCCGCAAACGAACGCCTCGGCGAGGCCGCTAGCCGCAGCTGGGACTACCTGCGCGGCGCCTACCGCGCCTTCCGGGACCGCATCGACCCACTGCCCGCCACCGACCCGGCCACCACCCCCACCCGAGACCGATGGCTGCTAGTCCTGCTCAACGAACTCGGCTTCGGCCGCGTCCCCTACAACCGGGCCGCGCTACCTGCCGGCGGCCGGACCTTCCCGGTCAGCCACCTCTGGCAACACGTGCCCATCCACCTCGTCGGCTGGAACATCAGACTGGACCAGCGCAGCGGCCAAGGCGAAACCGGGCGCGCGCCCCAGTCGATGCTTCAGGACTTCCTCAACACCAGCGACGAACACCTCTGGGGAGTGCTCAGCAACGGCCGGCAGCTGCGCATCCTGCGTGACTCCACCGCCCTCGTCGGCTCCGCCTACCTCGAGTTCGACCTCGAAGCGATCTTCGACGGCGAGCTGTACTCCGACTTCGTCCTGCTCTACGCCTGCCTACATTCATCCCGCTTCGAACTGCTCGACCGCCCCGACGCGGCGCCGACCCCAGCCGACTGCTGGCTGGAACGATGGCGCGCCTGGGCCGCCGAGACCGGAATCCAAGTCCGCCATCAACTGCGCGCCCAAGTGGAACAGGCGATCGTCGAGCTCGGCACCGGCTTCCTTGAGGCAAACGCACATCTACGCCAACAGCTCGAACTCGGCCCCACAAGGGGCGGAATATCCGACGACGACCTCCACCACGAACTGCTGCGCCTGATCTACCAGCTCATCTTCGTCTTCGTCGCCGAAGACCGCGAAGCACTTCCCGATCGGCAGGCACCCCCCGAGCCTCGCCACCGATACCTGGAGTACTTCTCCACCGGCCGGCTACGTCGCATCGCGACCCGGCGCCGCGGCGACCGTCACCGTGACCTCTGGCGAGCCCTCGTCATGGTGCTCGACGGCATGGGCGCCGACGACGGCTTGCCAGAACTCGCCCTGCCCGCCCTCGGTGGCCTGTTCTTCCGGGCCGGCAAACCAAACGGCGGCGACGGCGTCCACCCCGACCTGCTCCGCGACTGCGAACTCGCCAACGATCGGCTGCTGGCCGCCGTCCGGCTGCTGGCGCAGGTCCGCGACCAGCAGGGCCGCCTGCGGCGAGTCAACTACCGCCACCTCGGCGCCGACGAACTCGGCAGCGTGTACGAGTCCCTGCTGGAACTCAAGCCACGCATCGAGCCAGGCCCACGGTTCCGGCTGGAGATCCTGGCCGGCAACCAACGCAAGGAAACGGGCTCCTACTACACCCCGACCAGCCTCATCGACGCCCTGCTCGACACCGCACTTGACCCCGTCATCAACGAGCACGCCGCCTCCGGCCGACCGGACGACCTCCTCAAGATCACCGTGTGTGACCCGGCCTGCGGCTCCGGCCACTTCCTCGTCGCCGCCGCCCGCCGCATCGCCAAACGCTACGCCGCGATGCTGCACGGCGACGATGAGCCAGCGCATGAGCAAGTCCAGCAGGTCATGGCCAAGGTGGTACGGCACTGCATCTACGGCGTGGACATCAATCCGCTCGCCGCCGAACTGGCCAAAGTGTCGCTGTGGCTGGAATCCCTTGAGCCCGGACGGCCACTGGCGTTCCTCGACGCGCACATCAAGGTCGGCAACGCCCTACTCGGCGCCACACCCAAGCTCCTTCAGGAGGGCCTACCCGACGAGGCGTTCAAGATCCTCGACCGGCGTGATACCGGTCAACTTGTCGCCCTGCTCAAGCGGGACAACAGAAAGCAGCGCGACCAGGGAACGTTCACCCTCTTCGGCACATCAAGCCTCATACCCACCGGCAACACGGATCTAGCCAAGCAGGCCCACAACATCAACACCGCCGTGGTCAACACCTTGGCCGACGTCCGGGAACAGGCCCGCCGACTCCGCGACCTAGAGGACTCTCCAGCCAGGCGCCGAGCTACAGCGGTAGCCAACGCGTGGTGCGCGGCGTTCGTCTGGCCCAAAAACGACCAAGCACCCTCACCGGTGACCACCCAAACGATCCGCCAGCTCGCCGACGGCGAGTCGATGCCCCACGACGCTGCAACGCTGCTCGCCGACATCTCGGCCGCCTACCGGTTCTTCCACTGGCACATAGAGTTCCCCGACGTGTTCCACGTACCCGACGACGGGGCCGGCGCCCATCCCGACACCGGCTGGCGGGGCGGCTTCAGTTGCATCGTCGGCAACCCACCCTGGGAGAAGGTGGAACTCAAGCAGGAGGAGTTCTTCAGCGCACAACGCCCTGATATCGCCAACGCGCCCAACGCAGCCGCCCGAAAGAAAATGATCGCCAAGCTCGCGGCCAGCGACGACCCCGTCGACCAAGGCCTGCACGCCGCGTTTGAGGACGAGCTACGGAGGTCGGCCGGGTGGAGCCACCTGCTGCGATCGTCTGGTCGCTACCCGCTCACCGGCCAGGGGCGGCTCAATACCTACGTGGCCTTCGCCGAGAGCGCCCGCACGCTGCTCGCACCGCGGGGGCGCGCAGGTCTTGTGCTCCCCACCGGCATCGCTACGGACGCGACCACCGCTCGGTTCTTCGGCGACCTCGTGCGAACCGGACGACTCGCGGCGTTCCTGGAGTTCGAAAACGAGGAGTTCCTCCTCAGCAGAGCCGTTGACCACCGCGTGCGGTTCTGCCTTCTTACGCTCACGGGGACCGATGTCGAGACGAGCCAGGCCGTGTTCGCCTTCGGCGCTCGAAAGATGGCAGACGTAGAACCGCGGTCGTTCGCCATGCCGCCTGCCGACATCCTGCTACTCAACCCCAACACGGGCACGGCATCGCTGTTCCGGTCGAGTCGCGACGCCCAGATCACCCTCGACATCTACCGCCGCGTTCCGGTGCTCTGGCAAGAGGAACCGGTCTCCAATCCGTGGAACCTGTTCTTCCTGCAAGGCCTGTTCAACATGGCCACCGACTCCGGAGCGTTCCGTACCCGCGAACAACTCGAACCCGACGGCTGGAAGCTTGAGGGCAACGTCTTCGTGCGTGGCCGCCAGCGCGCGCTTCCGCTCTACGAAGCCAAGATGATCCACTACTTCGACCATCGTCTCGGAACCTACGAGGGGCAGACCGAGGCACAGGCCAACATGGGAACGTTGCCGCGTCTGACACCCAAGCAGAAGGCCGACCCCCACCATGTCGTGCTTCCCCGATACTGGGTCGACGAGACGGCGGTAGAGGCGAAGCTTGCCCGCCGTTGGAGCCGCGGCTGGCTGCTGGGGTGGCGCGACATCTGCCGCAGCACGGACGAACGCACCATCATCGCCTCACCTATTCCGCGCGCGGCCGTAGGTGACAAGTTTCTACTCGCTTTTCCCGATACCGGCGGTCATCTGCTGGCCGCCAACCTCGCGGCGATCGTCCTCGACTATTGCGCCCGGCAGAAGCATGCGGGAACGTCGTTCAAGTACTTCCTGATGAAGCAACTTCCCGTGCTCCCCCCGAACGCGTACCAGCAGGTGACGCCATGGGAGACCACGAAGACGCTTGCGGCCTGGATCGCCGTCAGGGTCACTGAGTTGACCTTCAACGCCTGGGATACGGCTCAGTTCGCCCACGACTTCGGCGACAGCGGTGCGCCGTTCATCTGGGATGAGGAGCGTCGCTTCGCCATTCGGGCAGAGCTGGACGCGGCGTACTTCCACCTGTACGGCGTCGAGCGCGGCGATGTCGAGTACATCCTGGACACCTTCACCGCGTTCCGGAACAACGACCCGGACCGGTTCGCTCGAACCAAGGCGCTGATCTTGCAGGTGTACGACGCCATGGCTGACGCGACGAAGGGCCGGGCACCGTACCGGGCACTTCTCGATCCACCGCCCGGGCAAGGGCTACGTCATCCGGGTACGCGCACCTGAGTCCTCTCGATACGCTGCCTCTCGCACAACGCGATGAGGTTGGCGGGAGGGAGGTCTCGTGACGGTGCCGGACGCCGTGGGCGTGGTCGAGCAGGTCTTGGCCGCCCGGACCGACCTGGATCAGTACGGGAGCAACAAGCGTCTGCTGTTCGCCGCCGAACTCATCCTCCAGATTGATGACATCCACGCCGTCGCCGGTACCTCGCTGACCGACGGTAGCGGCGACCGTAGCTGCGACTTCGTCCACATCGACCGGCCACGAGGACTGGTCGTCCTCGCTCAGGCCTACAACACGGACTCGCCCACGCGTCGATCCGTACCCGTGGGCAAGGTAGGTGACCTTTACGAGGCGGTGCAGACCGTGCTCGGTGGCACCGCAAGCGGTCTGCCGGTCAGCCTCGGCTCAGCGATCACGGACGTTCACGCATCGATCAACGAGGGTGCCGTCCGTAAGATCGAAATCTGGTTCGTCAACAATCTCGATGATCAACCGCAGCTACGAACCCAGATGCGAGAGAAGCTCGACGGCCTCGCCGACGCGGCCCGCAGCGCCCTGACCACGAAGTTCCCGGACGTGGCTGCCGACATCGATGTCGAGGCGGTGGAGCTGTCCAGACCGGCGCTGGCCGAGTGGTTCCGCAGTTACCAGACGCCGATCTTGGTCACGGACACCATCGCCGTCCCGGCGACCGATTTCATGATCGAGCGGGGTCCGGGGTGGACCGCCTACCTGACCAGCGTGCCGATGGAGTGGCTCAAGCAGCAGTTCTGGGCCTACGGCGACCGGCTGTTTTCCGGCAACGTGCGAGGCTATCTCGGAAAGATCAATGCTCCGGGCAACATCAACAACGGGATCCGGACCACCCTCCGGGAGGAGCCGGACAACTTCTGGATCTACAACAACGGGGTTACGGCACTGGTCAATGCCGTTGAAGTGCGCGAGTACGGCGTCGGCGTCGAGCACCGCAACTCCGCCGAGGATCTTGTCATCACGGGCCTGTCGATCGTGAATGGGGCGCAGACCACCGGCGCGCTCCATCAGTCGGCTGAACTGGGCTCGATCGACCCTGCTCGGGTCATGATCAGGTTCATCGAGTGCGCCGACCCGACCGTGATCGGGAAGATAATCCGGTACAACAACCGGCAGAACCTCACCTTGCCGGCAGACTTCCGTAGCAATGATCCCGTGCAGCGGCGTCTCGTCGGCGAGTTCGCCGAGATCGGGGTGTCCGGCTATTCGGGCGGGCGGCGCGGCGGCGCGGAGGACTCCATTCGGCGCACCGCCGCGGACGAGGTCAGCGCTACCGAGGCCGCGCGAGCGGTGGTCGCGTTCCATGGTGATCCGGGCACCGCGTACTTCGAGCCTGGCGCCGTCTGGGCGCGTGGCGACCTGTACCACCACTACTTCAACGAGGCCACCACCGCCAGGCATCTGTTGTTGTGCTGGGGGCTGGCGCGGGCGATCGACGAGCGTCGGCAGGAACTACGGCAGCAATCCGACCTGAGCCCGTCCAAACAGGCACAACTCGAATACCTCAACCGGCGCGGCTCGACGATGCTGCTGATCGCCGCAGTCGCCGGCTGCCTCGATGCGGTGATCGACCGCTGTCCTACCGACCGGTTCCGGTTACGGTGCGGGGAGAAGGCGGGTCTCGCCGACGCGGTGGACCTGTGGCGTCGGGTCGTCGCGGCGGTTGGGCCGGGGCTCGACCGCCTCAGCCCGGTGTTGGTGGACGCGCGTAAGCTGCGCCGCCGCGAGGAGGTCGACGCCGTCGTGAAGGCTTTTCGCGAAGTTGTCTCGCCGTGGCTTAGCGACAATGACGACATTCGGGCGGTCCTCGCCGAACGCGTGGAGGTGAAGAGGTGACCGACAGCGAGGCGCCGCCGTTGACCCCGGTCGCCGGGGTCACCGCCAGGTTGGTGTACGCCGGGGCGCGGGTCCTCGCCGAGCACCCAGACGGGATACCGGCCCGCGAGATATGGACGCTTGTCAGCGTACGGCTTCCCGGGATCTCCCAAGAGTGGGAAGGGGTCCGTCGGGGCACCACCTCCGCCGAGCAGAACTTCAACTGGTACAGCGTCGATCTTGTCAAGGCCGGCTGGGTGCACAAGACCGGCCGCCGCTGGTACCTGACGGCGGTAGGCCGCGCGGCACTGGACGAGTACCCGGACGCCAGCTCGTTCTACCGGCGAGCCCGAGAGCTTTACGTGGATTGGGACCGCAACAAGGCCCGGTTTGCCCTCGTCAAGCGACTCATCGAAGGCCTACCGGAGGGTAGCTGGGTGGCCGCTCCGGCCCTCGCGACCGAAGTCAGCCTGGACACCACCCGGCTGCTGCATTGGCTGCAGGGCGAACGGCCCGAAGGCTGGCACAGGGTCCTCGACCCCGACGGCGGCCTGCCCGATGCCATACCCCTGACGGAGCCGGACCGCGAGCGCTGGTTGAGGCTGCTCGAAGATGACGGCATCCACGTAATAGTCGGCCGGGCCGACCCGTCCCGCGGTGTTCCCGGCGGCGACCTCCGTCAACTGCTGGTCGACGACGTCGATGAAGGCACCGAACCGGCTCGGCGGGCATGGCTGGTGCGTGGCGCCAACGTGCAAGGCGAGAACCTCGTCCGATCGCTGTGGCTGCCGCAGGGCATTTGTTCGCTGTCCGCGACCCGGCTACGGGACCTGCCAACCGGTGCCGCCCGGGACGTGGTCAAAGCGGCCATCGACGAGGACTACGCCCACGCCAGCAGCCATGAACGAGCGCGCCTGACCGCCGAGTACCACGCCTTCCTGACCCGGGTACGGGAAGAGGACATCGTCATCACCAATTCCGGCGGGGAGTACTTCCTCGGCGTAGTGACCAGCCCTCCGGCATTCGTCACCAGCGTGGGAAAACGCGCCAACCTGCAGCGACGCGTCGACTGGCACAACCAGGACGACCCGGTCGACTTCGCTGCCCTGCCCGACGAGGTGTCCGCGCGAGTCAGCAACCCCGACGCCGACGTGATCGAGCTGACCGAGTTCATCGGAGATCTCGAAACGCTGCTCGGCGAGGAACCCGAGCAGCCTGTCACCACCCGCGAGTTCACCCTGCCTGACGCCACCCCAGAGATGGCCGAGGCGCTGCTGATCGACCAAGGCTGGTTGCACGAATGCGTCGAACTCCTGCGCGACCGGCCACAGCTCGTCTTCTACGGACCGCCCGGCACCGGCAAGACCTACCTCGCCCAAGCCCTGGCCGACCACCTCACCGGCGGCAAACCGGAGAACGTGCAGCTCGTACAGTTCCACCCGGCCTACTCGTACGAGGACTTCTTCGAGGGCTACCGGCCACGAACATCCAGCGACGGACCAGGCGTGTCGTTCGAGCTGACCCGCGGCCCACTGCGCCGGCTCGCGGAGGCCGCCCGCGCCCGGCCGGACGAGCCCTACGTGCTGATCATCGACGAGATCAACCGCGGGCACCTGGCCAAGGTATTCGGCGAGCTGTACTTCCTGCTCGAGTACCGCAACCGCGCGGTCAACCTCCTGTATGGGTCCGACGAAGGGCGCGGATTCACGCTGCCCAAGAACCTGCTCATCCTCGGCACTATGAACACCGCCGACCGGTCCATCGCGCTGGTCGACACCGCCATGCGCCGCCGCTTCGCCTTCGTCGAACTACACCCGAACCAGGAACCGATCGCGTCGCTGCTAGCGCGGTGGCTCAACCGGCACGATCTGCCCAACGACGCCGCACGCCTTCTCGACGAACTCAACGCACGCATACGCGACCGCGACTTCCGCATCGGGCCCTCGTACCTGATGCGCCCCGCCGTCCACGCCGACCCGGCGGGGTTCGCGCGAGTTTGGCGAACCCAGATCCTGCCCCTGCTGGAGGAGCACCACTACGGCGACGGCATCGACGTCGGGACAACCTACGGCCTGGACACGCTTCGCGACCACCTAGGCCTCAAACTCACGGCCCATCCTGACGCCGACGCGCCATGACCGTCATCCGCCTGCGCGAGGGCGCCCTTTGGCAGGAGATCTCCCTTTCCGGATCCCAGGCATCCATCCTGGCCTCGACCGGTGTCACGGCCGTGACGCCCGGTCCACGCCCAGGTCTTTGGCGCGTAAGGGACAACGGCCTCGTCGGAGCCGCCCGCTTCGGCACCGGCAGCGATGCGATCGACGTGCGGATCACCCCCAAGATCGCCGTGTCACGGCTGCTCTTCCTCCTGGGCTACGCCCAGCGTCCCGGAGCCTGGCGACAGGAGGACGTCGACGCCGGCGAGCATCCCGAGCTGCTTCCCGCCGTCGGGCACGCCTTCGCCCGCGCCGCCGACCGTGCCCTGCGCCAAGGCGTCCTGCTCGGCTACCGACAGCTCGACGAAGCTCTGCCCATCGTGCGGGGCCGTATCCGCGAAGCAGACCAGATGCGCCGCCACCACGGACTACCACTGCCGGTCGAGGTGCGCTTCGACGACTACACCACCGACATCCCCGAAAATCAGCTCCTCCTCGCTGCCGGGAATCGCCTGCAGCGCCTACCCGGCCTGCCCGCCGACACGGCGAAACTGATTCGGCACACGTTGGCGCGCCTGGCAGGCGTAAGCAGGCTCACCCCCGGTCACCCCTTTCCCGCCTGGCAGCCAACCCGGCTCAATCAGCGCTACCACACCGCTCTCTGGCTCGCGGACCTCGTGCTGCGAGGGGCCTCCTACGAGCTCGACGACGGTACACCGATCCGGGTCGACGGCCTGTTGCTTCGCATGTGGCAAGTGTTCGAAGACTTCGTCACCGTCGCGGTCGCCGAGGCCCTACACCCATACGGAGGACGCAGCCAACGCCAAGACAAGCGCCATCACCTCGACCACGCCCGCCGCGTCCAACTCAGACCCGACCTCGTGTATTACCGCGCCGACGACACGGGCCGCGAAACCCCGGCGGCCGTCCTCGACGCCAAGTACAAGATCGAAACAATCGCTGGCGGCGACAACCCAGACCTCTACCAGATGCTTGCCTACAGCACCGTCCTCCGCCTCGACCAGGGTCACCTTGTGTACGCCAAGGGGCCTGTCGAACCGGTCCATCATCACCTGCACGGCAACGACATCACCGTGCTGCAGCACGCCCTCGACCTCGACCAACACCCATCTGACCTGCTTAGCCAAATAGACGACATTGCGGCCCAGATCGCCGTAACCACGCCTCGCTCCACTGTGCGGTGAGGCGCCAGGCAGGTCATCCGGCCCAGTGGGATGGCCATCAGCCAAACGCAGATGCCCGAGAAAGCGCGAGCAGGTCCGGGAAGAACGGCGGTTGTCCTGGGTTGTCGTCTGGTTGAGGTCCGACGCATCTGGCGGTCCGATCACGGCACAGTGCTCGGGTGCCGGGTCGTTCGGATACTGCCCGGATCGATGCCGCGGCTGCGGGGCGGGGCGGGGCGGGTCACGCTGTCTTGATGCGCCGGTTGCGGGGGACGACGGCGGCTGTGGCTTCGGCCGCGGCGGTGGCGAGTTCGGGTAGTACGGCGCCGTAGAACTTCTGGGTGAAGGTGGGGCTGGAGTGCCGTAGCCGTTTGGAGATGACCTTCATGTCGACGCCTGCGGCCAGACCCATGGTGGCGGCGCCGTGGCGTAGGTCGTGCAGCCGGATCGGGGGTAGCCCGGCCTGGGTGGTCAGGTGGTGGAAGTGGTCGGTGACGTCGGCCGGGTGGAGTTGTTCGCCGGTGTCGGTGGTGAACACCAGCCCGGTGTCGACCCACGTTGATCCGGCGGCGAGGCGTTCGCGGCGCTGCCGGGTGCGGTGGGCGCGCAGGACCGCGACGGTTTCGGCGTCGAGGGTGATGGTGGCTTCGCTGTCGTCGGTCTTGGGCGTGTCCATCGCCACCGCCCAGCCGTGCTGCACGAGTTGCCACCGGACGGTGAGGGTGGCGGTGTCGAGGTCGAGGTCGTGCCAGTGCACCCCGCACGCCTCACCACGGCGCAGTCCGGTGAAGGTGATCAGGTGGTACAGGGCGTACAGGCGGTCGTTCGCGTCGTGGACGTGGTCGAGGAAGGTGCCAGTGTGCTGCGGGGTCCACACCATCACCGGACTGGGGATCTTGCCGGTCTCTCGCCAGGCGGTGACCCGCTCGGCGGTCCACACCATGGGCTTGGGCGCCTTGGCCGGGGGCAGTTCGACGTTGAGCGCGGGATTGTCGGTGCGCAGCTTGTCGCGGCGGATGGCGTCGTTGAGGGCCTTGCGCAGGGTGGCGTGGATGCGGTGCTGGGTGGCGGGGCCGACGATGCGCTGCCCCTTCACCTTCGCCCGTTTCTCCGGGTCGCGGCTGGCGCGCAGGGTGGCGATGTGTTGGTTGCGTTCGTCGATCGCGTCGTACATCGCATCGATGTGCCCGGAGCGGAGCCGGTCGATGCGGTACTGGCCGAGGTAGGGGATGAGGTAGAGGCGGATGTGCGCCTCGTAGGAGCGCCACGTGCCCTTCTTGAGGGTCTTACGACCCTTCAGCCAGCGGGGCAGGTACTCGGCCAGGGTGGGCAGTTGGCTGGGGGCCAGGTCGAGGTCCAGCGCCCGGCGCAGCTCGTCCGGGCTGGGGATCGGGGTGCCGGTCTTGACCGCGGTGTCGACGATGTCGCCGATGCGGCACAGGGTGGCGGTGTCGCCGTCCTCGGCGACGGCGAGGGCGGCGCGGATGCGGCCCAGGGCCGCCTCCGCGTCGGTCTGGCTGGGGTAGGCGCCGTCGCGCAGCGGCCGGCGGGTGCCGTCGGCGGCGCGGGGAAGCTCGTACTGCAGGTGCCAGTCGCCGTGGGTGCGTGACCAGCCGCCGCGCTCGCCGCGCAGCTGCGGGCAGGCTTGCCCCCACTGGCGGCGGGTTGCGGGGTTGCGGCAGCCACACCGTTTGAACGTGCGTCCTTTGCTTTTCACGGGTCCCTCTCCTGGTGTGCTCGGATTCGGCGCACCTGCGGTCGGCGCGGCGAATCCGCTGGATGGTTGGTCGTTGCATGCACCCTCTGCGGGCCGCGATGGTCAAGTCGCCTGCCGGCCGGTTCGCCGTCGACCTCACCGGCGGCGCCGGTGAGGTCGTCGTCGGCGTGCAGAAGCTTGAGTAGCGGGGCGACCGGGACGATGACGCGGGTGCCGGCGCGGATCACGGGGGTGGGGAACTGTCCGGTGGCCACGAGTTCGTAGGCCAGGGTGCGGCCGATGCCGAGGATGGCGGCGGCGGTGGGCAGGGTGGTGGTGGCGCCGAGGGCGCGGATGCGCTCGACGGTCCACACGGGTCGGTTAGCCACGACGGCGGGCTCCTTCAGGACGGGTTGGTGCGGGCTCGTCGACGGCGGCCAGCCAGCGCAGCAGTTCGGGCAGGCCGCGGTCGGGTCCGTAGGCCAGGTGGGTGCCGTCGACCGAGCCGCAGCCGATGGACGCGGCGTACCGCAACCGCGTGAGACTGTTGACCCGTCCCATGTGGACAGTCAGTCCCCGGTACTGGGCGCGGGCGGCGAGCCTTGCGGCGGCCGGGCCGAGCTTCCAGGCGGTGCTGCCGCCGAGGAACAGCACGTCGAAGGCATCCCACGGCACCGGCAGGTGCTCGAGGCCGTCCTGGGCGACGAGTGCCGCCGGGTAGCCCAGCGCGCGGATGTGCCCGAGCATCGGTATGGATCGCGTCAGGGTGGCGGCGGCGGCGCCGACCACGTCGGGCGCGGCGGCGAAGGCGCACCGGTCGGCGTGGTCGGCGCGGGCGGACAGCCAGGCCAGGAACCGTTGGTCGCCCGGGTAGCGGCCGGTGTAGGCGGCGTTGTCGGCGCACCACGCGACGTCGGGGATGACCCGGTTGCCGCTGGCCGGGGTGACGATCTGGCCGAGCTGTCCGCGCCGCATCGCCTCACGTACCTTCGGTCCGCTGGCGGTGGCGTAGTACCGCACGGGTGAGCAGCACGGCGGCCACGGGCACTGCTGTGGCGGTCGCTTTGGCGAGGAGCTGGCCGGGTACCGCGGTCCAGATCGGGAACCCGGCCAGGGCGAGGAACAGCACGGTGTCGACCGGGGCGCCGACGGCGTTGGACGCGACGACGGCGCGTGCCCAGCCGCGGCGGCGCAGCGGCTGGTACACCGCCAGGTCGGTCAGCTCCGAGACGATGAACGCCACCGCCGATGCGACCGCCAGGCGAGGTCCGGCCATCACCGCGCTGGCCACCCCGCCGGCGGCGACCGCGGCCAGGACCGCGAGGCGGCCGGCGGTGTCGTGGACCCAGTCACGGGCCAGCAGGCACAGCCCGGCGGCGTAAGTGCCGGCCGTGGCCGTCAGGCCCAGCCCCACCGGGATGAGCCCGTAGCGGGCGGTCAGCCAGTTCGCGGCGGTGACGCTGGCGGCGAACACGACCAGCGCGCCGATCACCGCGAGCAGCCGCCGCGCCCGACCGGCCTGTCGTGTCCAGGCCGGTATGGCGTCACGGCTGTCGGCGCTGAGGGTGCGGTGCCGGCCGGCGTACCGGTGGCGCCGGGCCCGCACGGCGCGGCCGACCGCCATGACCACGGCGACGGCGGACAGCGCCTCGGCGGTGCCGAGCAGCTGGCCGGGCACGGTGACGGGGACGACGGCGGTCAGCAGCCACGCGTAGAGGCTCATCTGGCCGAGCAGGGTCAGCAGCGGACCGGCGTGGGTCAGCGCCCGTTGGGTGGGTGTGTCGCCCAGCCGCCGCAGGCACCAGCCGGTCGCCTCGGCGAGAAGGGCGCTGATGCCCCAGACGAAGCCGAAGTATCCGCCCACGACGGTGGAGGCCACCGTTGCGGCCAGCAGCGCGGCGAAGACGAGCCCTTGTCCGCCGCGGCGGTGCAGCCAGGACAGCGGCGCGTCAAGCAGGAGCAGGGCGAAGGCGATCGGGGTGGCATACAGCCCGAACCCGACCGGGACGAGAGGGTGGTGGTAGGTCAACGCGTTGGCGGCGGCGGCCAACACCACGAAGCCGGCCAGGCCCAGACGCGCGGCCAGCCGTGGGTCGGGATGCCACCTGCGGCGGCGGGATCGGGTCGGAGCCGGCACGGGCGGGCGACGGTCGGGGCCGACGGCGGCCGGCATGGTGGGCGTGGCACGGTGCAGGGGCTGGGGTGGCGGGTTCATGAGGTCGGGTCTCCCGAGGTCGGTGGATGGGTGGTAGGCCGCTGGGCCGCGCGGACGCGGGCGGCATCGGGCCGTTCGGCGCGGCCCAGCGGGTGCGGATCGGCGGCGGAACAGGACGGGTCCGCGGCGGCGGGCTCGGGTGGCTGCCACTGCAGCCGGGCGATGCCGTCGGCGCCGTGGTCGGCGCGGGGTCGGCTGGGTCGGCTCCAGCCGCGGCTGGGTGGGCGGGCGGCGACGATGCGCCAGCCGGCGGCGCGCAGGCTCGCGCCGGGTTCGCCGGCCTGGGTGTAGGTGACCAGCCGTCGATAGCCGAGGGCCTTGGCGGCCTGCCACGCCGCGGCGTACAACAAGCTGCAGGCGTTGCGGGTGCCGTCGGTGCACACCCGTGCGACTTCGAGGGTGAGGCCGTCGTCGAGCAGCCGGGCGACCGGCCGGCCGACGATGGCCACGCCGACGAGGACGTCGCGGTCGGCGACGCCGATGGAGAACTTGTGCCCGACCGGTGGGCGGTGGTGGCGGTGCCAGGCGGCGACGAAGTCGCGGGCCTGGGCGAAGGTGACCGGCACGGTGCGCAGCCCCATCAGCCACCACCGCCCTCGCGGTCGGTACCGGTGTCGGATAGGTGTGGGGCAAGCCGGGTCAGCGCCAGGTCGTGGAACCGGGGGCTGATGTCGACGCCGCTGTAGGGGCGGCCGAGCTGCACAGCCGCGAGGCCGGTGGTGCCGGCACCGCTGAACGGGTCGAGGACGTGCCCGCCGGGTGGGCAGCCGGCGGCGATCGCCCGTAGCGGGATGTCGACCGGGAACGGGGCGGTGTGCGCACCCCGGTAGGGGCGGGTGGGCAGGGTCCACACGTCGCCGGGGTTGCGGCCCCGCCGGTGGGCGGCGGTATGCGCGGCGCCGGTGACGGCGAGGTTGCCCCGGTGCGCGCGCATCCGCGCGTCGGTGCGGTCCGGCCGGTACTTGCCCGCGGCCGGTGGGCCGTAGGCGGCGCCGCCGCGGCGGCGGGCGGTGGCGTCGACACCACCGGTGCGTCCTTTGTGGACGCCGCCGAACACACGGGTCCCGTCGGCGGCGTCGGGGTGTTTGAGCGGCAGCCGGATCGGGTCGAGGTCGAAGAAGTACGACGGTGAGCGGGTGAGCAGGAACACCAGCTCGTAGGTGGCCGACAGCCGGTCGGTCACCGACTCGGGCATAGGGTTCGTCTTCGCCCACACCACCGCGTTGCGAAGCCACCACCGGCCGGTCGCCTGAAGCGTGAACGCCACCCGCCACGGCAGGCCGAGCAGGTTCTTCGCCGCCACCACGTCCTGGGCGCGTGGCCGAGCGGGTGTGCGCGTGCCGCCCGGCGCGGGTTTGCCGCTGGCCGGGGCGCCGCCGGCGGCGGAGCTGTAGCTGTCGCCGAGGTTGAGCCACACCGTGCCGGTCGGGGCGAGCACCCGGTGGACCTGCTCGAACACCGCGACGAGCCGGGCGATGTACAGGTCGAGGTGAGGTTCCAGGCCGTACTGCAGATCGGTCCAGACGGCGCCGCACCCCGGACAGGCGGTGCCCGGCATGCGTGCCCGCCCCCGCCGCGGGTGCGGGCAGGCCGGGTCACCTCCGCTCCATCTGCCGGTGCCGTAGTCCCGCAGCCCCCAGTACGGCGGAGACGTGACCACGCAGTCCACGCACCCGTCCGGCAACGCGGCGAGGACCCGGGCGGCGTCGCCGAGGTAGAGGCTGACTGGCCCGATCCGCCGGTACAGGAAGCCGTCCGCCGCCGACGCGGCCACCCGGTGGGCGGTCATTGGGGCACCGCCCACCGGTGCGGACACAGCAGCAGCCGCAACGCCACCGCCGCCTGCTGCGGGACGACGCCGTTGCCCAGCACCCGCAGCGCGAGAGTGCGCGGCAGCGGCAGGTCGGTCACCCAGCCGGCGTCCAAACCCATGAGCCACTCGACAAACGCCGGCGCGAGCACCGGCTTGCCGTGCCTACCGGGCTGGGTCGGCGCCGGGACCGGCCGGCCCAGCAGCGCCTCCCAGCGGGCGACGGCTTTGGCATAGGGCCCCCACGCCCGGGCCTCCCGCCCGTCGACAGCTGCGGGCGGCTGCCAGGAGCCGGCGGCCTCCTCCCACGAGGCGAGCTCGCGCGGCAGCATTCCGTCCGCGATCCCGGCCGCTTGGCCCTCCGGGCGGGATCCGGCGCGACCTGCGTCGGTGCTCGCGCGGGCGTAGGCGGTGCGGGCTTCGGGGAGGCGCGGGGTGGGCAGCAGCCGGCTTACGCTGCTGGCGGCCCCGTCGGGTCCGCCGGCGCGGTTGGCGTCTTCGACGGTCTCGATACGCACTGCCGCCGACGGCAGCGTCAGGTCGCCTTTGGATCCGCGCTGCGCCGGGCAGCCCTTCACCCCGTCACTGGCGCGCGGTGTGGGCGGCAGCTGCCACACCGCGGTGCGCAGGTCGGCGCCGCCCTGGCCGTGCCCGGCCGGACCCCGCCCGTCCGTGGTCCGGGGCGTGGGCAGCAGCCGCGCAGCCAGGGTTGCCAGGCTGGGCCGCACCGCCGCGCCGGGCGACAGCGACTGGTTGGACCCGTACGCGGCCGCGGTCGGCGTAGGCAGCAGCACCGCCGGCTCGGCTGGGCGGCCGCCTCTGGTGGGCAGGTAGCCCTGCACGGCCAGTTCGAGGGTGGGTCGCCAGGTGTCGCGGTGGTTGCCGCTCATGTGGCCGGTGCCGCCCCCGGATGTCGGCGTGGGTAGCAGCCCGGCCGGGCGGCGGTTGGTTTCGATGAGGTCGGGCAGGCCGTACTGGTGGCCGGGGCCTTTGCCGTCACGGGCGCACGGCGTCGGTAACGTCACCACCGTGCTGCTGGAGGAGGTCTCGTCGGGCGGCCAGCAGGAACAGCCGGTCACGACGGTGTGCCGCCCCGATGTCGGATGCGCGTAGGCAGATCCAGCTCGTGTCGTACCCGAGCGCGGCCAGATCGGCGTGGACGACGTCGAGCCCGCGCCGGAGGAGGGCGGCGACGTTTTCCACGAACACGAGCCGGGGTCGAAGGACGCGAACGGCGTCGGCGACGCATCGCCAGAGGCTGGAACGTTGGCCGGTGATGCCGTGGCGTTTGCCGGCGTCGGAGATGTCCTGGCAGGGGAAGCCGGCGGTGACGACGTCGACCGGTTCGACCGTCGTCCAGTCGACGGTGCGGATGTCGCCGAGATTCGGGATGCCGTCGAAGCGGTGGGCGAGGACCGTTTGGGCGTGCCGGTCGGTTTCGGCGTACCAGGCGAGCCGCCCGCCGAGGACGGCGTGGACGGCGAGGTCGAGGCCGCCGTATCCGGTGCACAGCGACCCGATCCGCGGCCCGTCGTGGCCGGGGTGGTGTGGGGGTTGGTGCGGCGGGTGGCCAAGGTTCACGCCACCTCCCGCATTGCGTCCGTGGGCGCGGGGGTGGGCTCGTCGGTGACGGCGGCGGCGCGGGGACAGCTCCATGGCCCGCAGCCGGGCTGATCCGCCGCGCGGGCGCGGGGGCGAAGGACAGCCTGATCGAGCGGCACCCGGGAGGCGTGCAGGTAGAAAGTGCCGCGCAGGGCGTGTCCGTCGGCGTTGGCCTTCGCCGAGCCGTGCCGGATCGCCGCGTCGAAGGCGACCGCGTCGGCCCACTCGACCGGATGGTTGGTTTTGAGGTTCAGCCAGAAGGCGTCGTCGTGGAACGGGCATCCCAGGCACGCCGAACGGGGGGTGTCGCCCAGCCCGTGCTCGGTCAGGTAGCCGACGCAGTCGCTTCGATCCCAGCCGAGGTCGAGCAGCGGGAAGGTGTTGCGCATGTAGCGCACGTCGGCGGTGCGGGCGCGCATCCACTCGTCGGCGGAGATGCCGATGGCCATCTGCGCGTACACGCCGGCGGGCACCCGGGTCGGGTGTGGGTAGCCCAGCCGGCGGCGGACCTCCGCCTTGATCGGCTTCAGCTTGTACTCGGACGTGCATTGACGTCGGGCCATCCCGCGTCGCCCGGTCGGACTGAGGCAGTAGAGCGGCATTGACGCGAACCGATGATGTGGATCCAGCGCGTCCCGGCGGATGTGTCCCTTGCGGACCCGAACGACGGGGATGCCGGCCTGTGCGGCGATGCGGGTCAGCCGGTGCAGGTGCCGGTAGACGGCGAGGGGTTCCCACCCGGTGTCGGCGAAGATGGCGGCGTCGAAGGTCGGGATCCGTCCCTGGCAGGCCAGCAGCAGTGCGGTGGAGCTCTGGACCCCGGCACCGAGGGACAGGAAGCGGTACACCGGACCGGTGGAGGTGGCGGTCATTGGCCCTCCCCCACCGGCTGGGGGAGCGGTCCGTCCAGCCGGGCCAGGACGAGGACGTCCTCGTGGGCGATCAGGTGCATCGGCACCCCGAGGGCCCGTGCCTTGCGGACCTGCTGGAGTTGGAAGAACGACGGCCGGGCCACCAGCCGCCCGTCACGCACGCCAGCCAGCAGGGCGATGCACCGCTCGACCGGGACCAGCCCGGCGGCGGTGCCGGCGGCGATGACCGCGGAGGGCAGGTCGACCAGTTCGCCGTGCTTGCGCCACGGCCGGGCGGTCACCACCACCACGCCGCCGGGGCGTAGCAGGGTGGCGCAGCCGCGCAGGATGTCGGTGAACCCGTCGACCAGGCCGTGCAGGTCGCGGTAGGCCAGGTTGCCCTTGTCGGTGCCGTCGTTGTAGCTGTTGGCGTACTTGGCCACCCCGTCGGTGCCGGGGCGGACCAGGCCGTGCACGGTCGGCCCGTACGGCGGGGAGGTCACGATCAGGGCGACCTGGCCGTGCAACACCGTGGGCAGCAGGGCGGACAGCTGGGTGGCGTCGCCGCGGATCACGGCGCCGTGCCCGGCCGCGCCGCGGGTGTGGGCGCGGGCGAGGGTGGCGTCGGCGATGTCGGCCCACCGCGACTCGTACTCCACCCCGAGCGCGTCGCGGCCCAGGTGCACGGCCTCGACCAGGGTGGTGCCGATCCCGGCCATCGGATCAAAGACGAGGTCGCCCGGTTCGGTGTAGGAGGTGATCGCGTGCGCCGCGATCGCCGGCAACATCCGCGCCGGATGCCGCACCGACTCCCGCACATACCGGCCCCGCCGCTGCGACGGCCCGGCCTGCTGCGCCGTCACCCACACCGACAGCCGCTCGGCGGCGGGTGCAGCGCGGTGGCGTCCGTCGTCGGTGGTGTCCGACGCGCCGATGACAGTCGGGCCGTCACGGGCGTCGTCGGGGTCGGGGACGGCGTTGATGGTGGGGCGTCTAGCCACGGGGACCACCACCCGCGCGGGAACCCGCGGGGATCTGCCGCGGGGTGAAAACAAGCAGGTCGGCGTGCACCCGCAGGTGCGCCACCCGC
>DASRII010000008.1:0-3818 GCA_035650075.1 Micromonosporaceae bacterium
CTGAGCGATCTTGTAGTGTCTAGGACTACGAGATCGCTCGGGTTCCGCATCCATCCTGCCATCCCCTGACCTACCGGCGTTATGACCACCTGGCCGCCCCACGGACAAGCGCGACAGCGGAACCGATGACAGCGATGCCCACCGCACCGCCTGACCACAACCAATCAACAGCGGCTAACTGGGTAGGCCGCATGGCGAGGTACCTGCTGGTGAGCAGGTCCTTTTCCGTGCGGCCCCCCGCCGAACCCCGCGGACATCTTTCCCCGTTATTCAGAGTTCGGAATAGAGCCGACTATGCCGAGCCCAGGAATATGCCGAGTTCGCCGCTCAGGGTGGGTGCTGTGCCTGTTCAGGGTGGATGTGCATGGTGAGCTCCTCGGCATAGTCGTGTTGGTCGATCGAGGCTTCTTCCACCGGAGCGTGGTGCTCCGGGTCGGAGGAGGCGATCGTGCACAAGCCGTCACGTGTGGAGGTGGCTGGGCCGCTGGCCGGGTATGCCATCGGGTTCCGGCGGGAGTTGGCTGGTCGGGGTTATTCGCGGAGTCGGATGACTGGGCTGCTGCTGTTGATGGCGCGTCTGAGCCGTTGGCTGGCCGAGCGTGGTCGAGAGGCCGGGGAACTGTCTGATGTGGATCTGGACGAGTTCGTGTCTCATCGACGTGTGGTCAGTCGGGATGATCGTCAGTTGACGGCGCGGGCAATGGTCCCGCTGCTGGAGTATCTGCGAGGGCTGGGAGTCGTGCCGCAGCCGGTGCCCGTGGTTGCCGTGACTGCGCGGGAGCAGTTGTTGGAGGCGTTCGGTGGCTATCTGGCCGCCGAGCGTGGGCTGGCCGCCTCCACCGTTGGCAACTATCGTGGCGTCGCTGCCCGGTTCCTGGCCGCGGAAAGCGGCTGGCCGGACGGGATCGCCGGGGTGGGCGCCGAGCAGGTCAGCGCGTTCGTGCTGGCGGAGGCGGCCCGGTGCAGCGCCGGATCGCTGAACAACGTGACGACCGGGCTGCGGGCACTGCTGAGATGGTTGCATGTGGCCGGTTACACGCCGACGTCGCTGACCGGTGCGGTGCCGGCCGCGCCTGGCTGGCGGGATAGTGGGCTGCCGCGGGCGGTGGCACCCGATCAGATCGGCCGGCTGCTGGCAAGCTGTGACCGGCGTACCAGCGTGGGCCGCCGCGATCGTGCGATCTTGACCGTGCTGGTGCGGCTGGGTCTGCGGGCCGGTGAGGTGGCCGCGCTGACCGTGGATGACCTGGACTGGCGGGCCGGTGAGATCGAGGTGCCCGGCAAGGGCAACCGGCGGGAGCGGCTGCCGTTGCCGGTCGATGTGGGGCAGGTCATCGCCGACTACTGCCGGCGCGGTCGCCGCCAAGGCGCGTGCCGCAGCCTGTTCCTGCATGTCCACGCCCCCTACGTCGGACTGACCCACACCGGGATCAACCAGGTGGTCGCCCGCGCGTGTGACCGTGCTGGACTGCCGCGCATCGGCGCCCACCGGCTACGCCACAGCGCCGCCTGCGCGATGCGTGCTGCCGGCGCGCCGCTGGTGGAGATCGGGCAGGCGTTGCGGCACCGGGATGTGTCGGTTACGGCGCACTACGCCCGAGACGACCAGGCGGCACTGGCAGTGGTCGCCCGGCCCTGGCCGGCAGGTGCGGCATGAACACGTTGCACGAGCGGGTCGAGCAGTACCTGGCGATCCGCCGGTCGTTGGGGTTCAAGCTGGACGACCACGGCCGGCTGCTGCCGCAGTTCGTCACCTATCTCGACCAGTGTGGCGTTGCGGCGCTGACCGTCGAGGCCGCGTTGACCTGGGCCATTACACCGCAGGGGGTGGACCGGTTTCGCTGGAGGCAGCGGCTGTCGGTGGTGCGCGGCTTCGCCCGCTGGCTGCAGGCCTTCGAGCCTGCCACGCAGGTGCCGCCGGCCGATTTGCTGGCCTACCGGCGCAGGCGTCCGGTCCCGTATTTGTTCGCCGAGGCCGACATCGACGCGCTGCTGGCCGCCGTCACTATGGTGCTCAGGCATCCGCTGCGGGTAGCGACCCACCGCACCCTGTTCGGGTTGCTGGCCGTGACCGGGATGCGCGAAGGTGAAGCGATCGGTCTCGACCGCGGCGAGGTCGACCTCGCCGCCGGGTGGCTGACCATCCGCGAGGCCAAGTTCAACAAGTCCAGGCGGTTGCCGCTGCATCCGTCCACCGTCGCGGTCCTGCGCGACTATGCCGCGCAGCGGGATCGGCTGTGTCCGCGACCGTCCACGTCGGCCTACTTCATCTCCGTCCGCGGCCGCAGGCTGACCGGGCGACGGGTTCGGGCGGTGTTCACCAGGCTGGCCCACCAGGCCGGGCTGGCACCTCGCGGCGGGTCACGCCGGCCGAGGGTGCACGACCTCAGGCACGGTTTCGCCGTGGCCACCCTGCTCGACTGGTACCGCGACGGCGGCGACGTCGCGGCGCGGATGCCGCTGCTATCGGCATACCTCGGGCATGCCCGTCCCTCATCGACCTACTGGTACCTGCAGGCCGCCCCCGAGCTGCTGGCCCTGGCCGCCAAGCGGCTGGAGCCTTGGACCGGAGTGGACCAATGAGCACGTTGGCCCCCACCCTCGAGGCGTTCTTCACCCATCGGTTGACAAGTGAGCGTGATGCCAGCGCCCACACGGTCGCCGCCTACCGCGACACCTGGCGGCTGCTGCTGCTCTTCGCGCAGGACCGGACCGGAAAGCCGCCGTCCCAACTGGACTTCGCCGACCTGGACGCCGGGCTGGTCACCGCCTTCCTTACCCGCCTGGAGACTGAACGCGGTAACAGTGTGACAACCCGCAACGCCAGGCTGACCGCGATCCGATCGCTGTTTCGCTACGCCGCCTTGCGTCATCCCGAACACGCCGGGCTGATCCAGCGAGTGCTCGCCATCCCGTCCAAGCGGCACGCGCAGACCATGGTCTGTTTCCTCACCCCGCAGGAGGTTGACGCGCTGCTCGCCGCGCCCGACCGCACCGGCTGGTACGGCCGCCGCGACCACACCCTCCTCACCCTGACTGTCCAAACAGGACTACGGGTGTCCGAGCTGACCAACCTCACCATCAGCGATCTGCACCTGAGCACCGGGGCCTGCGTGCACTGCCTGGGCAAGGGCCGGAAGCACCGCGTCACACCGCTGACAACCCAGACCGTGGCGGTGTTGACGGTCTGGCTGCGCGAACGAGCCGGCAACCCCACCGATCCGCTGTTCCCCAGCCGGCGCGGCCGACCGTTGACTACCGACGCGGTCGCGTGGCTGCTGGCCAAGTACGTCGATACTGCGATCCACCACTGCCCAACCCTGGCCAGCAAGAATGTCACCCCGCACGTTCTGCGTCACACCGCCGCGATGCGGCTACTGCAAGCCGGCGTCGACACTTCCGTGATCGCGCTGTGGTTGGGCCACGAATCGGTTCAGTCCACCCAGGTCTACCTACACGCCGACCTTGCCCTCAAGGAACAGGCGCTGGCCCGCACCACACCACCAGGAACCGCCCCCGGCCGCTACCGCCCACCCGACAAGCTGCTCGCCTTCCTCGAAGCCCTCTAATATGCCGAGGAACTCACCATGCACATCCACCCTGAACAGGCACAGCACCCACCCTGAGCGGCGAACTCGGCATATTCCTGGGCTCGGCATAGTCGATGTACGAGGCTCTCTGAACCGCCCCGGTGATCTTGGAGGCTCGGATCACTGCGCTCCGGCCGGGGCGACCGAGGCGTTGTGCTGATCATAGTGGATGGCCTCGTACTCGGCCGGCGGTCGGTAACCGCAGGCCGAATGAAGCCGACGATGATT
>DASRII010000009.1:0-12576 GCA_035650075.1 Micromonosporaceae bacterium
GCGGTAGCGGACGTCGCTGGTGATGTCCAGCCACACCCCGCCGATGAACAACTCGACGTGCAGCTCGAGCAGCGTCGCCGGGAACGTCGGCGGCCCCTGCCCACCCTGGGACGGGCCGGCCAGCACCGCACCGGGCCAGGGTCGGTGACGTTGCCAGCCGGCAACCAGGGGTGCGACGGCGGGGCTCACCGGCTATTCGTCCCAGACAACCCAGCACCGCATGTCGACGGCGGTGGTGGGCGTGGTCGCGCGGACGCGCAGGAACCGCGACACGGCGATGATCGGGCGTTCGTCGGGCATGAACTGGTAGGTGTAGGTCAGCGGCGACTCACCCGACGTTGAGGACAGCGACACCACGTCGAAGACCCGCGTCGCGGTGGTCGCACCCTCCGCCGTCGCTGTGTACCCGGTCGCCGCGACGCCGAGCGTCAGCAGCGACGGCGGGGCGTTCGGGTCCAACGGCTGCACACCGGCCGCCACGTGCGCGGTGACGGTCGCCGCCACGTCGGTCTGCAACAGCTCGACAACGGCGTCGGCGCCGGGCGGGTCATCGACGCTGAACCCCCACGCGATGAGTTGTATCTGCCGGGTCGACGGCGTCGCGAGCTGCAGCATCGTCTTGATCGCCGTGCCCGTGGTGACCGCCAACTGCGCCGCGGTGGTCGGCATGGCCCCGTTCCAGGTCTTGTACCTGTGCATCGTGTCGTCTCCTGTTAGGTGCCTAGAACGGTCTGAACGTTGCCGCCGTTCACGCGGACATATTTGCGGATCATCTCGGCGATGAAGTTGTCCATGGCCGACCCGCCCGAGCGGACCTCGAGGACAACCCGGTTAGACGCGCCGGCCGGGGTGACCCGCTCACCCGCTTGCAGGCGCGCCACCACCTCCGAGCCGGGCGGCCCGGGCACCACGCCGCCGGAGTGCATCCGCGGCAGGTTCGGCGTGTTGAACCCGCCGAGCGTCCCGAACGGTGTGGCAAGGCCCGGGATGTGGAAGTTGTTCCACCGGTCGATCACCCAGTTCAGCGCCGACCGGAACGCGTTCTTGACCCCGTCGAACATGCCGCTGAACGCCGCACCCGCCCGAGCGGGCAGCCCCCGGAAAAACCCGATGAGCCCGTTCCAGCCCGCCTTGATCCCGTTGAAGATGGCCAGCCACGCGCCGTACGTGAATGCGAAGTATTCACTCAGCCCGCGCAGCGCCTGGCCGAGCAGAGGTAGCGCAACCTCGGCGACCTTCAGGATGATGTCCAGGAATCGCACGGCGGCCGGCGCGCCCTTGGCGACGATCTCGAAGAACTTCCCGGTGGCCTCGCCGATTGCGGGGGCATGCTCGGCGAGTGTGATGAACAGCGGAATGCTGGCCGCGACCGCCTTCTCGATGCCGGGTAGAGCCTTCTCGAACATCTGCGCCAACGCCGGCGCGAGCACGTCAATGATCGGCGCCATCATCGCGCCCATGCGGTTCAGCGCCGGCGCCATCCGCTCGAGGGCGTCGCCGAACGTGTCTGCGGCCCGGATCAGCGGCGCCTTGAACGGGGTGCCGAAGTTGGCAAACGCCGCCTTGGCGCGGGTGCCCAAGCCCGTGAACGCGGCAGCGACCGCTGGGTCTCTCGCGGCGGTCACGATGCCAGCTATGAGGACACCGCCGCCGACGGCCATCAGCAGCCCGGCGGTCACGGCCGCAGCCATTGCCGGTGCGGCGGCGGTAGCAGCTCCCACCAGCGCGACAGACATAGGGCTGGCCAACATCGGGGCGAGCTTCGCGGAGAACGACTGGCCGAACCCGACCGCCGCATCGGCGCCGGCCTTGACGAACCCGCCGAGCGACCGCGACGAGTCGCTGACGCGGCGGGTCATCCTGCGGGCGGCGTCGCCGACCCGGGCGAACACCCGCTCCAGCGGGTCGGAATCGCCGTCGAACGTCAACGTGACCTGGTTCCGGCCGCCGATCATGTGACCTCGATCCCGGCCCGGTCGGCGGCGTTGAGCAGCGCCCGGCTCAGTACCTTCTGGATCACGCCGGTGTCCCGCTTGACTATGTATCCCTTGTGGAGGTAGCGGCCCCGCCTCAGGTAGGGCCGGTGGACGCTGCCGCGGCGCCCGACCCGGCCGCCGAAGTCGAGCCACGGCATGTACGGCGCGCGCGGGCCTCCCTCGGTCAGCCGCACCGCGCCGCCGATGGACGTGGCCCGCAGCGACTGCCGCGCCCGGCCGGTCCGGCGGGGCACCCGCGGCCGCGCGTAGTCGACAACAGCGTCGGCGGCGTCGCCCGTCGCGAGGCGCAGCGCCCGCGGGAGGGCAGCTTCGAACTGGGCGAGGTTGCGGGTGAACTCGGTGAGGCCGTCGATCCGGATCGCGTCACGCACTGCCCCCCACCTCACCTCTTGGTCTTCAACATCTCCAGCTCTTCCCGCTGCGCCTTCCTCGCGAAGTACACACACCAGCGGAGGTACTCGTCGTTACTCATCTCCGTTCGGAGGCTGGCCACCGTCATGCCCAGTTTCTGCGCCAGGAAGAACTGGAACTCGAGGTCCGGGTTCGCCTCGAACGCTTTTGTACGCCTCCTTGTCGGCGTCGCCGCCCAGCGCCGACAGTTCGGTGATCTTCTCCGTGACCGCTTCCAGCTCGCCGGCGGGCGAAGCCTTCTGCCACTGCCCGACCTCGGCCTCCGTCATCGCAGGTTCGACCATGCCCAACGCGAGCATCCGACGCTCAATCGCCTCGTTGCCCTTGGCGGATTGAACGTGCATCGCCTCGATCCGGTTGAGGGCCCGTACACGTACCGTGCCGATACCGGGCACATCGACGTCGGCCTCCGCGAGGCGGGGCTTCAACAGCCGGGCCTTCAGGTCATCGTCTACATGAGACACAGTCCTCACCCCAACGGGTACAGCTTGTAGGTCACGGACGTGGTGAATGAGTGGGTGACCGTCACCACACCAGTGGACGTGTTCACCTGCTGCGGCACGATGAGGAACACCTTGGAGGTGCCGTTGGTCACCGTCGGCGCGTTCGCCGCGGCGGCCGCACCGGTCGGCGTGAGGCTCGCGTCGGAGATCGTCATGTCGTCGGGGCTGCCGCCACCGTTGATGATCTCCAGGTAGCAGCCGCGTTGGCCGATGATCGCCGCGGCGATCGTGTCTGACGCGGCCACCGCCGCACCCGATACGACGGTGCCGTCCCGGTCCGGAGTCGTTGCTACCAACGCGCCCATACCGACTTCTCCCTTATTACTGGTTGGTGGACGTGACGGCGTCGGAACACTGCATCTCACACGACCACGTGACCATGTCCGCGACCGGGCTCGACTCGACGTACTTCTCGACAAGCACCGAAACCGAGTCCTGAGGCAGGCCCGACCCGGTGCCCTCCGGCCGGCGAACCAACGTCACGACAGTGCCGACGAGCGGCTCGATAGTGTCCCGCGGCCCGGCCGCCCCGTTGTCGTAGACGCCGCCCATCGTGGCCCGGTTGTTGCCCAGCCCGCCGGAGAAAACATGATCGTTCTTGCCGTACGTCGTCACGTCGTGCGAGTCGGCGCCGCGCTCGAACTCGGAGGTGTTGGTGAACGCCGACAGGTCCACGGCGTTCAGCGAGATGTACGTGTTTTTGCCGTGGACGAACGCCATGGGTCAGCTCCCTGGGCCGAAGATGTCGAGGTCGAACAGCGCCGCGAGATAGTCGACGCCGGCGATGGACACCACGTCGAAGTCGATCGACACCACGCGCAGCGAGTCGAACGCGGTGTACGTCCCCGACTGCAATACCGCCTTGACCGACCGGGCGCCGGTGCCGTTGCAGTAGGCGCCCAACTCGTCGCGGGCGGACCGGTCGGACACCCTCCCCACCACGAGCACGATGGGCAGCGTCATCCGGTCGGAGCCGCGGCCGTACGTCTCGTCGAACGTGTAGGTCTCGGGGTAGGACACGACCGCGGCCGGCGGTGTCAGCTTGGCCGGCGGGTACGCGAAGCACCGCAGGTTGGCGATGGTGTCCAGCCGGGTCGACACGGCATCCATGACGGCGGCGAGGTTCATCAGCCCACCGCCCGCGGACGCACGAGGCCGCGCAGCGATACACCGACGTCGGGGTCCACTCTGGACAGGAGCCGCAGCTCCGATCCCTGCTCCGGTGAGCCGGCGATGCCGTACGGCGAATCGCGGCGGGACAGGAACCGCGACGACTGCAACAGGCTGGCCTCCGTCACCGGCACGGGCTGCGTCGTCCAGCCCCACGGCGCTACGACCGACACCTCGTAGTTGTCCACGTAGGACGGTGTTGCCGACGGGGCGAGGTCGAACACGATCCGCTCCCACGGCTTGCCCTTCGCGGCGGCGTTCCGCGGTTCCTTCGTGAACGTGGTGGTGGCCACCCCGCCGATAGTCACGACCAGGCCGACGACGGATTGAAAGTCATCGACGTCGACCACCCACCGGCACCGTTCGTAGTGGTACCAGGCGGTGTAGAGCCGCGCCTCGGCGGCGACGAGGCCGAACTGCCGGTTGCAGTGTTGGTCCACCGCGCGGGAGGCGGCAGTGATGGCGAAGCCGATCTCGGCGTCGTCGGCCGCGTCGGTGATCCGCGCGTATGACTTCAGTTGCGTCGCCGTGATGTAGTCCGGTGCCCACGCCATCCCTGCCACCTCCCTCCGAGGGCGTTGCCGTTCAGCCGGTCAGGCCGATTCGGGTTCTTCCGGCATGTCGATCTGGGTCGGCTGGCCACGCTTCGGCGTGATCGTGACCTGGCCGGAGGCACGGTCGAGCACGAGCGCGTCGCCGGTGCCCGGATCGACGGCAAAGCCGTGCATCTCCAGATCCTGGCGGACACCCTCTGACATGTGCTTCGGTGACCCGGCGAGGCCAGCCTTGGCCGCGGCCTGACGCAACGCGTCTGTCTCGGCCCGCAGCATCACCAGCTCGTCGACACCGCCGCGGCCGGCGGTGGCCAGCCGCTCGCGGATCTCGTCGCGTTCCTTGCGCAACTGCTCTACCTCGGCCGCGCGGGCGGCCTCCGCGATGGCGACCGTCGCCGGGTTACCCGCCGCAGTCGTCGCCGCGGTGGGCTCCGCCGCCGAGTCGAACGACACGTCAGCCTCAGGCTCGGGCACGTCGGCGCCGGGCTCGGGCTGCTCGTCGGACTGCGCGTCGGCCTGGGCGTCGGGGTCGGCCGTGGCCTTCCTCGGTGTATTGGCCATGAGTAGATCTCCCTTACCGCGTGTGCGCTGTGAGGCTGTAGGTCGCGGAGTCCGCATCCCCGTGGGTGACGGTGATACGGACCGTCTGCGGCAGCGGCGCCGACACCGCCACGTTCGCCGCGACGGTCACCCCCAGGGCAACCGTGAGAACCGTTGTCGCGACGGTCGCAAGCGCCGCCGACGTGATGATGTTGAAGAATTTCCCGCTCGTCGAGTCGATACCGTCGACCGTGATGGTCAGCGCCGGGGTTGCGGTGACGGCGGTGATGTCCATGACCAGCCGGAGCTCTTTCGCCCGGCCAACGTTGACGACGACGGCGGTGGGGGTGGCGGTACGCGCGGCCGACGCGTAGATGACCTTCTCAGCCATGGTTCACCTTTCTGTGGTCATCGGTCCACTGTGGACCGGAAGTAGGCAAGGCTTGCTTAGGCTTGCTTACGCCGGGTCGTAGATGATTTCGCGGACGCCGGTCAGGTCCGTGTTAGCCAGCGCCTTGTATCCCCAGATCGCCACGTCCACGTAGGCAACCCGGTACTGGAACTCCAGCCGCTGCGGCGCGGTGGCCCAGCCGTGGACGTCGTTGCGGTCGAACAGATACGACGACGCGGCGACGGTGCCGGTCGCGGCGAGCGCCCACCCCGGCCGCCCGCGCAGGCCGCCGATGTCGAGGTCGGCGAAGAAGTCGGACACCTGCCCGTTGGCGTTGACCGGGCCGATACGCGGCAGCAACTTGCGGCCGTCCGCGTCGGACGCGTCGATCAGCTTCTTGTACAGGTCGATCTGCAGGAACAGGTCACGCATGCGGAAGCCGCCGCGGATGAACTGCAGCGACGCTAGCGCCGCCTCCAGCTCGCCGACGAGGACGTCATCGGCCGCCGCCGTCGACAGGGTGATACCCGTCGGGGTGAGGCCGTCGAGCAGCGTCACCGCCGACGCCTCCAAAGCCTCGAACCACGCCTTGGTCATCTGCCGCCAGATGATGCCGGACAGTTGCGGGTTGCCACCCTGGTCCCACGCCTCGCGGGTGATCTCGACCTTGCCCGACACCGCCGACGGGGTGATTGTCTGCGCCGTCGCCACGAACGTCCCGGCGGTCGGCTCGACCCCTTCGACGTGCGCGGCGACGAGGCCGGTCGCCGAGGAGAACTTGGGCAGCACGAACGGGGTCATGTCGGCCAGGGTGCCCTTGGAGATCGCGTCCCAGATCGGGTAGGCGAAGTCCTTTTGATCGACGTACATGTCCGGCCGCTGCCGGTTCGGGTTCAGCGACGCCGAGTCGGCCACATCGACGTCGAACTGCGCACCGGTTGCCCGGGTGAACTTGCTCGCCTGCGACTGCAGGAACTGCTGCGCCCGCTGCATCGCCTCCCCATCGCCCCGCGCACCGGAGATCAGATCGGTGGAGAAGTCGTACGTGGCGCCGCGGGTCAGGTTCCCGTCGCGGTCGAACCGGTATGGGATCGGCTCACCGACAGCGGTGACGGACGAGGTCTTCCGGGTCGGGTCGACGGTCTGCCGCTGCTCATCCGGCTGTGACGCCGGCGTCAACTGCGGCACGCCGAGCAGCACACCGAGCTGGCCCGATCGGATCAGCGCGTCGACCTGTTCGGCGGACAGGGTCAGGCCCCCGTCGTTGCGGGGCTGCGCCGGCGCGGCCGCGGCCTGCTGCGCCCCGACGAGCGCCTGAATCGCGCCCGGCCGGGTGAGCAGCGCGGCGAGCTGGTCCTGCGAAAGGGCCATTCCGCCGGGCTGGTTGGCGGGCGGGGTTGCGGGGACGGTGCAGGCCACGCCCTCCGCGTGAGTCCCGCCACACGTCGAGCATGGGTCCACTGTGGTCTCTCCTCCGGATAGGCTCGCGGCCACAGAGGACACGCGGGCGTCGTCGAATGCAGGCATCGCGGTCAGCGACACCTCTCGCAGGGTGGCGCGACGGATGTTCATCACGCCCTCGTCGTCGACAGTCGCGTCGGTGTTCATGTCGAACTCCACACCGACGCTGAAACCGTCGAGTACGCCGTCTTCGGCGAGCTCCAATGCCCGATCGCCGACGGCGCCGCGGGCGACCTTGAAGGAGGATCGGAACTGGTCGCCGGCGTTGGCCAGGTTCCTGGCGAAGCCGAGGGCCTGGGTTTTGTCGTGGTCGCGGAGCAGCTTGACGCGGCCTGGGAAGCGCGGGTTCCATTCGAGGCTGCCGCGCAGGAAACGCAGTTTCTGTACGTAGCCGTCGACTGTGTGCCGGATGACGAGGCCGTAGGGCAGCGCGACGCCTTGGATGATGCGCCGTTCGCGGTCGACGGTGAACTCCGTGACGGGCACGTCGGCGAACTGCAGTGACCGCTCGCCGTCGAGGCGCAGTTCCAGTAGGCCCACCACGTCAGCGGCCTTCCGTCGTTGGCTTCTCGGCCGGCTCAATGTCGTCGATCGTCGGCTGCGGCTGGGCACCTGGGCCGTACTGCTCAGCCAGCCCGTCTGTGATCCACCGCGGCTGCGCGTTCATCTGGCGCGGGTCATCGGCGAGGAAGTCCTCGTCGAGTTGCCAGCGTTCAGCGACTGGGACCGGTTCCGGCTGGGTCATGCGATGACCTCCACATCCAACATCCGTACGCCCTTGATGACACCGTGGTCCGCGACCACCCTGTAACCGAGTCCTCGATCTAGAAGAATTTCGTCTTCGTGTATGCCGCTCATCGCGAGCGCGGGCGTCCCCTTCCGCGCGGTGATCGTAATGACCGTCGGCTGGCCACCAGGGGATACATGACTGGTAGCGAAATTCCTGGCGACCGTCTGACGCGTGGATGTCGAGGCGTATCCGTGGAAGGTCCACTCGGCGCCTTCCATGCCGCCAACATCGGACCAGACGCCTGGCGGGAAGTTACGAGACGGGTTGCGCTCTCCGCGATAGAGAATGATGTCTGCGGTGAGCCGCGAATGCTCCATCACCGTATCTATGTTCGCGACATGTCTAGGGACATCGCCGCCGACCTCGCCCTCGGCGTCGATGATTTCCGGGTGGAGTTTTCCGCCCTTAGCCCTGAGAAGCGACCGGTTGATGGGCCCGTATTGGCCATTTTGGTAACTGCCGACGCTGCCGGCGATTTCAGCCGCCTCGACGGTTGTCAGACCCGCGCGTTCGGCCAACTCCGGTACGAACGTCGAGGACTTATTGTCCAGCGGTACCGACACCAATGCCGCCGTGCCCTTCTTCGGCGGTGAGGCGGGCTGTGCGAGCTTCTTCTTCGTCTCGGCCTTGTGACGCGACAGAAGATCCTTACGGCGGGCGATCAGAAGCTCAGCCAGAGCCGGATCGCCACCGTTGGCCTTCACAACGCTGCGGATCTTCGCCGGGGTCAGCTTCTTCACCCGCTCCACCGACGCGTCGAGCTGCGCCGGCGTCATGCCACTGAACACCGCGGCCGACGCGCGCGGCGAGACGGGATCCCGGAACTTGTCCCACTCGGTAACCGACGGACCGAACGCGTCGCCCTTCGGCGCACCCAAACCCCGGAACGCCAACGCCCCGCCGACGTCGACCCGCCACGGGGTACCGCCAACCGAAACGATGTTGTCCCAGCCGCCGCCCGGGTTCTCCCCGGCGACGTCCCAGTTGGCCAGCAGTGCATCGACCGCGAAGCCCTCACGGATCCTCGCGAGATAGGTCGCGTCGCCGTCCGTCACACGCGCGCGGAGATCTGTCTCCGCGTCGTCGAGGAACCGGGTGGCGGTCTGCGGGCCGGCGGGCAGCCCCGGCGCACCGGAACCTACGAACAACTCAGGGACGGCGACGTCTGTCGCCCCGTACAGCGCGGCGGCAAGCCGCGAATTCTGGGCATGCTCTTCGGACTTCTCGACCTTGATGTACCAGCGGGATCCGTCGGCCGCCTCGAAGACGCCGCCCGGGTTGGCGCCGGATTGCTTCCCGACCCGCTTCAGGCCGCTGAAGTCGCCCGCGGCAACGTCCGCGGCAGAAGAAGATGCGCTCGGCGGCGGCGGCGGGGGCGGCTCTTTGGGAGGCGTTGCCTTCTTCGCTGCCGGGGGTGTTGCCGCGTCTCCGGGCGGGATCTTGTTTTTCCGCCTGCCGTGGCTGGACTGGTCGTGCTTACCCGGCAGGTGCGCGGCGAGCGACGGCGGCCCACCGTCGGTGATGTGCTCGACCGGGTACACGCTGCTGCCGACCAGTGCGGCGACCGGCGCCGAGGTCAACGTCCGGGCCGCCGCCGCCCCATTCGTTGGGGGGGCAGCCGGGGGCGGCGGCGGTGCCGGCTGGGGCTGACCACCCGGCGGCAGGGGCGTCCAACCCTCCTCCTCGCGGATCTCCTCGACGGTGATCGCGCCCATGTCCAGCGCCGTCTTGTACACATTCCACCGGGTCGTTGGATCCGCGCGCAGATAGTCGTCGAGGTCGAACACAACCTTGTGGCCACGCCGGGTCACATCACCCATCGACAACCGGTCCGTGACCGCCCGCATATACGGCAACAGCACGTCGTTGATCCGAGACTGCCGCCGGTCGATCGCGTTGAAATACGTCCGCGACGTCGTCGAAATGCCCAGCTCCTCGGGGTCGACCCCCAACGCGTTGGCCAAATCAAGCGACACCTGCTGCTGCAATTGCACCAGTTGCAGGTCAGCGGGGCTCGGCGCGTCGACCGTGTTGTACTTCATCGACAGCGGAATCCACGCCGTAGACCGCTTCCGGCGGGCCGCCTTCCACTTCGCCAGCTCGACCGCGACATCGTCATCGTCGATCGGGTCAGCACCCTCACCGGGGGTGAAGTAGTCCAGCGGCCGCGGGTCGTCGGCGTACATCCGCGCCGTCTGGTCCAGCAGGATCGCCCGCCGGATCGCCCGGCCACCCACCTTCAACACCGCCGGGTTGGGCGAATCGAAACGGATCACCACCGACGCCGGGGTACGCACACCGTCGATCCACACCGCCGCGCCGCGCGGGTCATGCCCGGCGGGCAGCGGCGCCGGCGACCCCGCGTTTCCCGGCGGGGTCAGCGACACCGACGACGGGTCCAGCCGCCGGACCGCGATCGGATAGCCGGCGAAGTCCTGGCCGGTGATCCGCCACCACCCGATGCCCTCGAAGAACAGATCCTCGAGTGTCTGCGCCAACGTCACCACGTTCGGAACGTCCGGATCGAGCTGCTCGAACAGCGGGTTGATCACCACCGCGCGGTTCTTGTCCCGCTGCACCAGCGGCAGCGTCGCGATCGAACAGATCAGGTTCCGGCCACGCTGCACCGCCGGAACCGACAACGCCTCGACCCGACCAACCCGCGGCGCGGAGCCCTGCCCCGACATCTCCAAGATGACCTGATCGATAGGCCGCGGCGGCGCGTCGAACGTCACCCGCTGCGGCGGCGACACAGCGTGGTGGGGCACGGCGAGCCAGCTCAGCGCGCGCGCCCACCAGGTCATGGCCGAATGATCGCACACATTGTACGGTTACAAGCCGCCTGGCCTGTCAACTTGTAGCCCTATTCGGCCACAACCAGACGCGGTTTGCCCACCGACGGCGGCAACGTCCGAGCAAGGTGCACAGCACCAGCCGCCCCGTACGCCGCGTCACAATGCCCCCCGCCCTTGCGGGAGAACACCCACACATCACCCCGCGCCAGCCGCTCCGCCCCGCCAACATGCGCGTCGATCAGCGGATCGCCGGAGTGCACCACCCGCCCCGCGGTGACCTGCTCAGCGAAACCCATGCACACCGCCGCCGTCTCACCCTTGATCTCCATCACCGTCACACCCGGCGGCGGCCACCCCGGGCGTTTCTTCAAATCGGCGGCCAGCGCCGCGGCCGGCCCGTTCGGTAGCCAGCCCAGCACCTGCGGCCGGACCCGCGCCATGTGGCTGGGCAACTCGCGGCGGAGCCGGTCGACACAGCCGACGCCGTCCCACGCCGCTACCGCCTCCACCCGCACCCGGTCGTCGGGCAGCACCGCCGCAGCTACCAACGTCGCGTGCAGCAGGTCGGGCGCGACGTCGAGGCACAGCGCGACCCGCGACCGGACCGCCGACAAGTCCCCGACGAGCAGGCAGTCACGCCACGCACCCGGGTCGATCGCCGGGTCCGCCAGACGCACCCGGATGCACATCTTTTCCGTCCTGAATCCGGTCAACTTTTCCCCACCGGCCCGCACCGCCCGCCGCGCCTCGGCGAGCAGATCCTCCCCGTCCAGCCGACGGCCCAGGTTCGGGTTCGCCATCGCCAACGCATCGATGTCCAACGGGTCCGCGTCGGGCGGCGCCGACCACTCGAAGATGCCCAACCGCGGATCGTCGTCCGGGTCATCTAGGGCCGAGGCGCGCAGGTCGTTCAGCACCACCGACCGGGCATCGCCGGCATTCGACAACGCCCAGATCTGCGCGTCTGGGACCGCGCTCGTCGCCGGCTCCGACGCGTCCCACGCGGCGTAGGAATGGTGCTGCCGCAGCTCGTCGAGGATCAGCCGGTGGATCGTCAGCGACCGGCCACCTTCCTCATTCGACGCGGCGATCTTGTACCGGGACTCCTCGTTGGTCCACGACTCCTGCTCCCCGTTGGTCTCCCGCTTCCACCGCGCCGGCCGCAGGTCGTCAAACGCCCGGGTCCGCTCAGCCAGCTTCACCGCCTTCGTCCACGACTCCTTGGCGTAGTCCAGCTTCGTCGAGGTGCCCAGGATCAGGCCGACGGCCTCCACAAACTGCCAGTAAAGCGAGAGCACGACCAGGAATTCGGTCTTGCCGTTCTGCCTGGCCACCAGCACGAGCACCTTACGGAACCGCGGCCGGCCGTCCGGCAGCAACTCGCAGGCATGCACCGCCAGCCACTGCTGCCACGGGTCGAGCGGCGGGGCCAACACACCATCCGCGAACTCGATCACGTCGAACCCGAACGACGTCTCCGGCGTCAAATCCCGCAACGGCGGCGTAAACAGGCGAGGCTCAGTCCGACCCAACACCCCGGCGGCGGTCCCGCCGGGCGCGTAGCTCGTCAAGCTTGCCGGCGACAGCACTGACACCCGGGCCTCCCTTCACACCGCCGCGGCCCGCAGCCGTCAGCCCCAGCGCGGTCAACGCCGCCAGCAGCTTCGGCCCCAGGTCCGACGCGACCGAGTGTGCGCCCAACGCGTCCTCCACCCGCTGCAAGTGCTTGGCCGCTGCCTCGTTGCCCGACACCGCCGCGCGCAGCCCCCGCAGGTGCTCCGCGTACACCGACCTCGGCGTCGCCTCGTCGATCAGCGCCGCGTACCGCTTCACCAGTGCCACCGCGGCGGCATCGGCCGGCGGCGGACCTGCGGCCTTCAACGCCGCGGCCACCGCCCGACCCATGTCACCCAGAGTGACCGTCACTGGTCGTCACCACCCGCCCGGGGGGAGAGATCCTTGAC
>DASRII010000010.1:0-25617 GCA_035650075.1 Micromonosporaceae bacterium
GGGACCGCCCCGCCGACGGTCGCGAACGTGACGCCGACGATCGTGAGATCGCCGCCGAACTCGCGGAATGGAGGACCTGACGCCGTAGCGTCAGCCGGTGCGCAGGGTCAGCCGGGTCCAGGCGCCGACGTTGATGCGGTCGCCGTCGGTTACGGGTACCGGTTGATTGGCGGCGATCGGGTCGGTTCCGTCGTTGACGAATGTGCCGTTCGCCGAGTCCAGGTCGATGACGGTCCAGTTGCCGTCCGGGGTGCGTACGAGCAACGCGTGCATGTGCGAAACGGCGGCGTCCTCCGGTGGACCGGTGAGGTCCACGGTCGGCTCGATGCCCCGAGACCGGCTGCGTCGCCCGATCAGAACCTCGTCGCCGGTCAGCTCGAAGCGCCGCTCGGGGCAGAACGCCGGAAAGGCCACTGCTTCGGCGTCGGCGTCCGCGGCCGCCGCCATCCGCGCGTGGTACTCCCGATCGGCCGTCACGACGAGCCGCCACCGCACCGTGGCGGCCGGCGTGGGGGCAGCGGTCTGTGGTCCTGTTGGATCCGGGGACGCGAGGAAGTCATGCCCGCAGACCTCACAGAACCTGCCGTCCCGGGCGGTACCGCACTCCGGACAGGGCTCGGACGACGCCGTCGCCTCCGCGGCCGATGCGGCTGGCGCGGCCGGGGCCGGCGGTCCGGCCGGGGCCGGCGGTGCTGTCGAGCGCGGTGTGTCGAGCGGGGCGCCGCACTCGTCGCAGTAGTCCGTGGCTACCGACGTGTGCCCCTTCGGGCAGGCGGGCATGCTGCGCCTCCTCAGGTGTTCTTCACGCGGATCGTCTTGACCGACCGCACGTTCGCCAGTTCGGCATCGACGCCGGCGACCTTCTGCTTGAGCCGGACCGTACCGGTCCGGGCGTCGACCACGTCCACCACCCGCGCCAGCAGCTTGGCGGTGTCGGTGTGCCCGGACTCCTCGGCGAGCTGGACGGCCCGGCCCAGTTTCGAGGTCGCCGTATCGACGTCGCCGGCGTCTCGGGCCGCCAACCCCTCCTGGATCGCCTCTGCCAGCTCCGCCTGTCCGGTGTAGTGGGCCACCCGCGGATTGATCCTCGTGGACAGTGCGGTGTCGTCGGTCCAGACGGCGCGCACCAGGCCCTGGCTCAGCGTCTGGTCGCCGAGGACGAGGCTGACCCGGGCGGCCAGGATCTCCTCGCCGACCGCGCCCGCCGGGACCTCGACGCAGAGGTGGTAGTCGCGGCTCTCCGCGCCCCAGGCACCGAGGGGGTACTCCCCGATCCGCGCGCTCACCTCGTGGCGTCGCGCGGTCAGATCCTCCACGTGTGGAAACGCCTGTTTCACGAAGCGGATCGTCGACCCGGCGGGCGTCCATAGCCGCAACGACACCTGGGCGTACGACTTTCCCATGGCCGCCTCGGTCATCGAGCGGAAGTCGTCGACGAGGTCCTCGGGATCGGGCAGGCCGTCCGCGGTACCGAGCAGCGCCGAGGCGATCATGCGCAGCTCGGCCCCGCTCCAGTCCGCGCCCACGCCGCGACTGTCGCAGAGGAACTGGCCTTCGCACGCGCTGAGTACCGCGGCCAGCTCCTCCGGCGTCTCGTGTTGATTGCGCCCGTCCGTGAGCAGGATGGCGTGCTTGAGCTCGGCCGCGCTACCGGCGAACAGGGTCCGGGCCAGCTCCAGCCACCGCCCCATCGCGGTACCTCCGGAGGCGGTGAGCTGGGCCACCGCCTTCTTCGCCGCGGCCCGGGTGCGGGCCGAAGCGGTCACGAGCTGACGCTGTTCCGGATAGGCCATGTCGGCGTACGCCCGGCCGCTGACGACCGCGAAGTCCACCCCGTCGGGCAGGGCGTCGATCGCGGCCGCGGTGGCCCGTTTCGCCTCCGACATCCGGGTGGACGGGTTCGCCATCGAGCCCGAACAGTCGATCATGATGACCTGGGCGACGGTCGGGGCGGCACCGCTCGGGCCGGAACCGGACGCGGTGACCGTCACCACAGCGTCCACGACCGTCGAGTCGGCCGGCAGGTACTCGTTCTGGAACACCTCCGCCTGGAAGGCCGGCTGGTCAGTCATGCTCGTCTCCTCGTTGCGGTGGGTAGGGCAGCACGGCGACGGTGATGTTGTCCTGGCCGCCCGCGTCGAGGGCCAGTTGCACCAAGGCCTGCGCGGTTGCCAGCGGCGCGATGCGCGGAGCCGCCTCGGCCAGCTCCGCCGCACCGGGCCGGTACCGGAACAGGCCGTCGCTGCAGACCAGGACCCGGCCGGGTCCGGAAGGCGTGAACGTGTGAAGGTGTGGCACGGTATCGGTGGCATCCGCGCCCAGCCAGCGCACCAACGCACCCGCCTGCGATCGCGGGATCTCGGCCGGGATTGCGACGCCACGGGCGGCGTACCGCGCGGAGACCGAATCGTCGACGGTGAGGCACTTCGGCTCCCCGTCGGCGTCCGGTAGCCAGTACGCCCGGCTGTCGCCGACCCAGCCGACCGTCACGGCGTCCGGCTCGACGACCGCACAGACGAACGTGGACGCGGGTGGGTTCGACCCCGGGTTCGGGCCGGCGGCGAGCGCGGCGGCGGCCTGGCCGGCCCGGGCCGCCGCGCCGATCGCGTCCCCGGCCGGCGAACGCTTGTCCAGCGCGGTCACCAGTGCGGGCATCGCGGCGTCGACCGCGCTGTTGGAAGCGGCGTCCGGCCGGTTCGAGCTGGAGACTCCGTCACAGATCACACCGACCACAGTGGACTCGAGCAGACCAAGCCCGACCGCGTCCTCGTTGCGGTGGTGCCGGTGGCCCTTGTCGGTGACCGCGGCGAGCCCGCCCAGTTGCAGCTCGTTGTGGTCCATCCCGCTCGCGCGCCGCTGGCCGCAGTTGTCGCAGTAGCCCTCCGCGCCGAACTCCTTCCCGCCGCACCCGGGGCAGGTGGCCGGCCCACCCGAGGACGACACCCACCGGCTGGCCACCGGCGCCGGCGCGGTCGGTACCGCCGGTGCGGGCTGGGACAGGTCGTGCCCGCACGCCTCGCAGTAGACGTCGGTCTCGGTCACCGCCGCGGCACAGGCCGGGCACTGCGGGGCGGCCATCTATACCACCGTCTGGGGTCGTACGGCGTTGGCGGCGTCGACCAGCGCGTACCGGGTCGCCGCATCCGGCTCCATGCTGGCCAGCATCCGGTAGGCGCGCTCGAGCCCGAGCCGTACCTCCCGCTCGCGCAGTGCCTCGCCCAGGAACAGCGGGGTCCGGGCCGCCGTGGGCGTCGCCTGCGCCAATCGTTCGCGTACCACCTGTGCCCAGTTCTGCCGGGCCGGCGGCAGCTCCGGAGCCGACGCGACCAGTGCGCCGGGCCCTCCGGACAGCCACAGCAACGCGTGCCGTAGCAGCTCGACCACGAGGCCGGCCCGCCGTGCCTTGTCGATCTGCAGCCGCTGCATCCGCTCGGAGGCGGCGAGCAGTTCCGCCTCTCCCAGACCGGTTGCTCCACTGTGGAGGGTCGCGCGCACCGCGGCGATCTGGGCCGCGCCGTACTGGCTGGAGTGGTCCGGTACCTCGTCCAGGATCGCCACCGCGCCGGCCCGGTCGCCCGCGGCGAGCACCGTGCGGGCCAGACCGAAGGCCGCGCTGACGAAGCCGTGGTCGACGCGCCAGACCCTCAGGTACCGCCGGGCCGCACCGTCGCCGTCGCCGGCCAGCTCACGGGCCGCGGCCAGCCCGAGGCGGACGGCTGGCTCCCCCGGTACCGCGTCGTACACCGCGTCGAACGCGCGCGACGCCGCCTCGGCGTCCTTGCCGGTCAGCGCGATCAGCCCCCGGTACCAGTCGTTGCGCCAGCCGGCGTCGACGCCCGCGAGAGTCTTGGCGGCCCGCTCCAGCTCGCCGGCCTCGACGAGCGCGCGGACCAGGCGCAGGGTGACTTCGACCGACCGCACCGGCGCCGCCTCGAGCTCGGCCACCGTACCGGTGCCGCTGAGCGTCGCGAGGAACCCGGCGGCCGGATCGGCCGGATCCACCAGTGGCAGCGGCAGGGCGGCCGCCACGGCCGGCCCGTCGGGTACGCCGTCGGCACCGAACGTCCGGCGCTCGCCGGTGAACTGCGTCGAGACCGCCGGGCGCGGCGTACCGTCGGCGGCGGCGAGAACCTCCCGCAGTACCCCGGTGGCCTGCTCGGCGAACTCGGCCGCGGAGGCGAAGCGTTGCTCGGGGTCGACGTGGGTGGCCCGGCACAGCAGGCGATGGTACGACTCCTCCTGCGCGAGCAGCGGTACGTCGCCGGGGTGCGGCAGCCGGTCGGCGTACCGGGTGGAGAAGCCGCCGAAGTCGAAGCTGAGCACCGCCAGGGACCGACCCACCGTGTAGATGTCCGACGCCACCGAGGCACCTTCGGTCTCCAGCTCCGGAGCCTGGTAGCCCGGCGTACCCCACAGCGCGGAGACGTGGTCGTCGGCTCGCCGCACCGCCCCGAGGTCGATCAGCTTGAGCTGCTCCTCGGCGTGGATGACGTTGTCCGGCTTGAAGTCGCAGAAGAGCAGCCCGCGGTCGTGCAGGTAGCCCAGTGCCGGCAGCACCTCGATGCCGTACGCCAACACCTGGTCCAGGGGCAGCGGGGCGCGCTTGCCGTCGGGACCGGTGTGCGAGAGCGCGAGGTCCTTCAGCGAGCGGCCGCCCACGTACTCCATCACGATGTAGCCGACCACCTCGCCCGTCTTCGGGTCCGGGTGTTGGGCGAAGTCGTGGATCTTGACGATGTTCGGGTGGTCCACTCCGACCAGGAAACGGCGTTCGGCCATGGCCGAGGCCATCGCGTCCGCGTCGCCGGTGTTGATCAGTCCTTTGAGGACGACCCAGCGGTCGGCGCCGGAGTCGCTGATGTTGCGGTCCCTCGCGAGGTAGATCCAGCCCAGCCCGCCGTGCGCCAGGGCTCCGAGGATCTCGTACCGGTCGTCGACGAGGTCGCCGGGGGACAACCGCGGCCGGAACGAGAACGGCGTGCGGTCCTTCGAGCAGAAACCCTCGACCCGGCCCGGCTTGCCGCCCCGGCCGCGTCCGACCGGCTCGCCGCACTTGCCGCAGTACCGCTGGGACTCGGGCACCTGCGGGTCGGCCATGACCGCCGTGGTGGGATCGCGCAACGGGATCGGCGGCATCGCGACCAGGTTGGCGCCGAGGTGACCCCGACCCCCGGTGCGGCCGCGGCTGGCGGTGCCGCGGCGGGTGCTCGCCGCGGTGGCAGTGACGGAGACCGTTGCGGCGGGCGCGCCCACCGTGACCGTCGCGCCGGCGGCGGGTGCCTTGTGACCGCACTCGTCGCAGTACCCGTCGGGAGCGTAGGTGCCGGTGCAGCCGGTGCGCTTGCAGGCGGTCGGCGGGCTAGTCATCGGCGTCTGTCCTCTCGGCTCTGTCCAGCACGTCGGCGAGCGCCTGTTGGTACGCGTACACCGCGCGGGTGGCGGCCCGCAGATCGCACGGGGCGGTGAAGAGCAAGGCGTGCGCCTCGGTGTACCGGACGGACAGGTCCTCGTCCTCGGCCAACCCGCGGGCGGCCACCTTCGCCCGGTACGCCTCCAGCCGCCCACGCAGCTCGTCCCGGCGACCGAGCAGGCCCTCGGCCAGGTCGGCCAGTTCGCGAGCCCGGTCCCGGGCCCGCCGGGCCGAACTCTCCACAATGGACATCTGATCGGCCAGCTTCCGCCACTGTCCATCGTGGGCCAGCTGATCCAGCTCGGTCAGGCGAGCGCGCAGCACCCCGATGGCCGCCGGTACGTCCCCCAACCCGGGGTCGGCGATCTTCTCGGTGACCCGGCGGTGCGCCCGTGCCACCGCCTCCTCCGCGGCGGCGACCTCGTCGAGCGCCGAGGCGAGCGAGGCACGGCGGTCCGGGTACCCGTTCCGCAGCGTCGCCACCTCGTCGAGCGACCGCCGGGCCTCACCGGCCTTGTCCCGCAAGCGATCCAGCCGGGTCTGTACGGCACCCGACAGCCGGCCGGCCGGCGCCGCGCTCAGCGGATCGGCGAGGTCGTCCCGCGGTACCTCGGCCAAAGCGGTACGCAGCTCCTCGGCGAGCCCTGTCTCGCCCAGCTGAACGGCCAACGTCGCGGCCGCCTCGACCGCCTCGGCGGCGCGCGCCACCGCGGACGTCACCGCCGTCCGAGCGGCGTCCACTTCGGACAGATGGGCGAGCACGGTCGCGGACCGCTGCTCCAACCGCTGCGCGAGCTCCCCAATGGACAGTCGGCTCACCGCCGGTACCGTCGCCTCCACCGGCATCCCGTCGGGTCCCAGCGGCACCACCGGTTCACCCAGGAGGCGGGTCAGCTCGTTCCACGCGTCGTCATCCATCCGGGGCCGGCCGCGTAGCTGTCGCGCCCGCTCGAGCGCGTCGCCCAGCGCCGCGAAGTAGGCCCACAGCAGGTCCACCTCGGGCCGCAGGACCTGCCAACGGCTCTCGGTCTGGCCGGTCAGCCCCCCGGCGCGCAGTGCCTCCAGCCCTGGATGCACGTCCACCGCGTACATCGCGGCCGCGATCCGGTCGTGCGCCGCTCCCAGCCCGGTGAGCGCGCGGTCGGCATCGTCCCGACTGATCACTGCTCAGTCCCGGTACCGGGCGGCCGGCGCGGTAGCCGTCCCGCCCAGCCAACGCCGGTAGATCGTCGCCCAGGTGCCGTCCGCGCGCATCCGGTCCAGTACCGCGTTGACGAAGCGCACGAAGTCGGCCGCGTTCTGGTCGATCGCCAGCCCGTACGGTTCGCTGGTGAACGCCGCACCGACGAGTCGGGTGGTCGGATCCTGCGCGGCCAGCCCGGCGAGGATCGTGTCGTCGGTGGAGATCGCCTCGACCTGACCTTGTTGCAGCAGCACCAGGCAGTCGGTCCAGTCGTTGACCGAGACCGGGATCGGCTTGGATCGGGCCGCCGCGATGTTCTGGATGGAGGTACTGCCGGCCGCCGCGCAGACCTTCTTTCCGCCGAGGTCGTCGATGCCCCTCGCGGTCGACGCGCGACCGACGAGCACCTTCTGCCCGGCGTCGTAGTACTCGGTGGAGAAGCTGACCTGCCGCCAACGGTCGCAGTTCATCGTCATCGTGTGCGCGACGATGTCCACCTTGTGCTCCCGGACGAACGGGATGCGCTGGGCCGAACTGATCGCGACGAGCTGCAGGTGGTTGCGCCAGTCGCCGAAGATGGCGGTGGCGACCTCCTTGGCGATGTCCACGTCGAAGCCGACGATCTCGCCGCTGGCCGCGTCCCGGAAGCCGAACAGGTACGTGTTCTGGTCGACGCCCACGATGAGGCGCCCCCGGGCGGCGATGCGCGCCATCGTGGTGCCGGCCGGCATCGCGCCGGGCGTCGGCAGCGGGCCGGACGGGCGCAGGCTCGCCAGTGGATCGCAGGTGGGCGCCGGACCCGCGCTGCTGCTTGGGATCACCGCCGGGTCCTGTACCCCGACCGGGCGCGGTGCCGCATGGCTCGGCCGGTTGGGAGTCGGCCCGTGGCCTTGTCCGCAGCCCGCTAATACGGCCGCTACGGCGACGGCGGCGAGGGCTCTGCGTGCAGTCATCGATACTCCGCAATCCGCTGTTGCAGGCCGAGGACGACGCCGGTCACCAGGATCAGCGTCAGCAGTACCCAGCCGACGCTCGTGGCGAAGAGCGCGCCGCCGGCCGCGTCGGCCCGCTCGTCGAATGTCCGGCTCGTCCCCGCGATCGCCTCGGCGAGCTTTTCGTCCACCCGGTTGAACGCGCTCGCCGCGCTCGCCGGATCGTCGCCCACCGCGAGCTTCACCGCCCCCGGGTAGTCGCCGGTGTCGTCGAGCTGGCGCAGCTGCCCGTGCACCCGCCACCAATCGACCGCGGCGGCCGTCGCGGCGGACAGCGCGTCCCGTACCGCGGGATCGGTCGCCCGGCGCCGCGCGTCGGCGAGCAGCCCACCCTGGCCGTCCGCGCCGGCGAGCGCGGTCATGTTGGCCGTGAAGTCGTCCTCGAACGCACCGCCGCTCCCCCGCGCCACCAGGGTCAGCGCCTCGTCGGCACGGGCCTGCAGGGCCGCGATCCGGCCCTTCGCGATCACTTCCACCTGGGCCGAGCCCTGCCGATCGCTCGCGTCGAGCTGCGTGGCGATCCCCACCCACGCCACCCCCACCCACAGCAGGAGTACCAGCCCCGTGGCGGTCGCCGCGGCCAGTCCCACATTGATCAGCCGGCGGGTGCGGCGCGCCAGGTAGACCTGGGCCACGACGAGGCCGCCGATGGTGAGCAGGGCCAGCGGTACCGCCAGCCACGGGAACCCGGCCGCCCCGCCCCGGTCCTCGGCCAGGTTGCCGGTCTCGGCCTCGTACAGCGCCTTCGCAGCCGGCAACAGCGTCTGCCGCATCAGACCCGACGCCTCCCGCAGGTACGCGGCCCCGACGGGCAGGTTCAGCCGGTTGTAGCTGCGCGCCGTCTCGACCAGGCCGGTGTAGACGGGCAACGACGCGGCGATGTCCGCGACCGGGCCACGCTCGCGCTCGCTCGTGACGCTCACCGCCGCGAGGGCGGCACTCGCCGCGGAGATGTCTGCCTGGTACCGCTCGCGCAGCGCCACCGGCTCCGCGCCGCTGGACAGGAACGCGGCCGCCGCGGTGGCGTCGGCGTCGGACAGTGATCGGTAGAGCTGCTGCGCCTGTACCGCCAGCGGTCCACTCCGGTTGCCCACCGCGTCGATCAGGTCCGAGCGCTGTGCCGATCCCACGACCGCGGCCAGACCGGTAAGAACGCCCGCGAGGGCCAAAACCGCCATGATGATGGTGAGCCTGCCGGGTGTGCTGTTCGCCCGCGCCGAGAGCCGGGCGCGGACCCGCGCCGGATCGATCGCCGGGAAGGAACGCACCTTCTTCGTCGTCAGCAGAACCACGTCGGCCTCATCCACGCCTCCCCCGGGCACATCCGCAGAGGCCACGGTAGCCGGGAAGGTCAAGTTCCGGTGCCCGGCGAGGTCCGCACGATGTGAGATGTGCCCGGCGCCACCGGGTGGACCAGCATGGTCACATGGGAGACTCCACCGAGATACGACCATTCCGCATCGCAGTTCCCGAGGCCGATCTGACCGACCTGCGGGATCGACTCGCGCGTACCAGGTGGCCGGACGAGCTTCCGGGCGTCGGCTGGGACCGGGGTGTGCCGCTGACATACCTCAGAGAGCTCGTCGAGTACTGGTCGACCGGTTACGACTGGCGCGAACAGGAAGCCAGGCTCAATGCCTTTCCACAGTTCACCACGACGATCGACGGGCAGGACATCCACTTCCTGCACGTGCGCTCCCCCGAACCCGATGCCATGGCTCTCGTGCTCACCCACGGCTGGCCGGACTCCATTGTGGAGTTTCTCGACGTGATCGGCCCGCTCACCGATCCCCGGGCCTACGGCGGCGACCCGGGCGACGCGTTCCACCTGGTGATTCCGTCGCTACCCGGCTACGGCTTCTCCGGACCGACCACCGAACGCGGTTGGGAGCTGCATCGGATCGCGCAGGCGTGGGCGACCCTGATGACCCGTCTCGGCTACGAGCGCCACGGCGCGCAGGGCGGCGACTGGGGGGCGGGGATCGCCTGTGAACTCGGCGCGATCGACACCCGGGTCGTCGGGGTACACCTGAACTACCTGCTCACCCTGCCGAGCGACGTCGCTGAGCTGACCGAACTGTCCGATGTGGACAAGTCGCGGCTGGCGCGCTTCCAGCAGTTCCTCCAAGACCAGTCGGGCTACCTGCAGGTGCAGGTGACCCGGCCGCAGACGCTGGCCTACAGCCTGGCGGACTCACCGGTCGGGCAGCTCGCCTGGATGGCGGAGAAGTTCAAGGAATGGGCGGACACCGACATCGACCGGGACACGCTGCTGACCAACGTGATGCTGTACTGGCTCACCAACACCGGTGGATCGTCCGCGCGGCTGTACTACGAGTACGCGCACACGCCACGGCGGTCGGAGGCATACACCGTGCCGACCGGGGTGGCCGTCTTCGCCAACGACCTGATCCCGCCCATCCGCGCACTCGCCGACCGGATACTCAACGTCGTGCACTGGACCGAGCACGATCGGGGTGGGCACTTCGCCGCGCTCGAACAGCCCACCCTGCTGACCGAGGACATCAGGACGTTCTTCCGTACCCTTCGGAAGTCATGACCAAACCGGCGCCGATCTGCCGGGCGGCGGTCAGGCTCGCCCACGACATCAGCTCGACGATCGCCGCGTCGTCGTTGCCCGCGCTACGGAACTCGTCGATCAGCGCGTCAGTGACCCGGTAGGACGCGAGCGCGGCGAGCAGGGCGAGCCGGCCCGCCGGTCGTTCGATCTCCGGCAGGTCGGCGACCGCCGGGTCGAGCCACTCCCGGCTGCTGATACCGGGCGGGGTACCGGTCCCGTCGGCGAGCCGGGTCAGCACGAGTTGGCGGACCCGTGGCGGGACGGCCCGGGTACCGCCGGCTTCGATCGCGGCGCTGGCCCGCGCGAAGGCCGTGGCGATGTGCGGCGCCCCGGCGGCCCAGCCGAGATCCGGCGGGAGCGGGGCGTCGGGCAGTAGCTCGGCGGACCCGCCGGGGGTCGCCCGACGGCTCGCCATACCGCGCATGATCCGAGTCGCTCCCCGCCGGATCACACCCAACACCGTGGCCGGTACCGGCGGGAAGGGCGACTCGCACAGGAAGATGTTGACCATCCGGTTGATGTAGTGGAACGTGACCGCGACGCCCGCGAGCTCGGGCGCCAGCTCCGGCGGGAACGGCGCGTCGGGACGGCTGCCGCGAGCCCACCGCGTGAGCTCCCGCAGCCGCGGTTCGGCGACGCCGTCGATGCGATCGGCGGCGACCGACCGGGCATCGGCCCCCGGTGCCAGCCCGAGCAGAGCCGTCCCGTGAACGTCCACACAGTACGGACACTGGTTGCTCAGCGAGACCGCGGCGGCCACGGCTTCCTTGTCCTCGCGGCTGACGAGCCCCGGCACGAGCAGTGTCTCGCGCAGGATCGACCAGCAGGCGGCGAGGTTCTCGGGCGCGGGCGCGTGCAGCATGATGGGCGGAGCGACCATGCCGAAGTCGGCCTCCATCTGCCGGTAGACGCGGCCGACCAGTCCGGTCGCGGCGCGCGGCGGTACCGCGGCGACGTGCCGGATGTGAGTCACCGATACCCGTCGGGTGGCGCGGGCAAACAGGGAGACCACTGTGGACACCCCCGTTACGCGGTGCCGGCGACCGCTCGCCGACCAGCGGTCGCACCGTCGGGCGATGGCGCACCATAGGTGACCGGCACACCACGTTCCTGGGCGGCCTCGACAATGCCCGGCATGGCCCGTTCCGCCAGGGCGGAGATGGTCAGAGCAGGGTTGACCGTCAACCCGCACGGTACCGCCGAGCCGTCGGTGACGAAGATGCCCGGATGACCGCGCAGCTCGTGCCGATCGTCCAGAGCGGACGTTTCCGGGTCGTCGCCGATCCGGCACGACGCCAGCGGGTGCACGGTGTACGCGCCGACGAGGTCGTTGGTCCACGGCCGCACCTGGGCCAGCCCGTCGCGCTCGAAGATGTCCTTGACCGCGGCGTCGGACAGGTTCCAGCCGCGCCAGGTGTTCGCGGTCGGCTCGTACCGCAACGGGCCGTTGCCCAGCATCTGCTGCGACATGCGGACCGCGTTGCCGGTCTCGGGCGGCGGTCCGAAGACGCCCTCGTTGTCGTCCTCGGACATCGTGAACGTGGTCAGCCACGACGGCCAGCTCTTCAGCATCTCCTTCTTCTCGACCCCGAACCACGTCGGGCCGGTGGCGTCGGGTACCTGGGCCAGGATCGTGCCCAACCCTGGCGGGAAATAGAGCTGTTCCAGAGAGAAGCGCTCGTACTCCGGCAGGCTGCCGTCGAGCTGGTCCCAGGTCGCCACGGTGGGCCCTCGCCCGATCTGGTAGGCCTCGTAGACCCGCCCGTCGCCGCGGTCCAGGCCGAGCACCTCGCGGACCCGGTCCTCATCGAGGATCATGGTGTTGAGCCGCTCCCCGTTGCCGGAGAAGTACCGCCCGACCGCGTGGGGCATCGGACCCAGCTCCGGTTCGGAGCGCTGCAGGATCACCGGCGTGGCGGCCGTTCCGGCGGCCAGCACGACGATCGCCGCCTCGATCGTGCCGCTGTCGTGCAGGACGCGGTAGTCGACGTCGTCGACGATCCGGTAGTGCACCCGGTAGCGGCCGTCGTCGGTGCGGGTCAGGGACTGCACCTCGTGCTTGGGCCGGATCTCGGCACCGTGCGCGAGCGCGGCCGGCAGATAGTTCAGCAGCAGTGAACGCTTGGCGTCGAACCGGCAGCCGGCCATCATCCAGTTGCAGTTCGTACACTCGTCGGTATCGATGGCCGCCGGCACCGGGTTCGCGGTACGCCCGGCGTGCGCGCAGGCGGCAGCGAAGAGGCCCCCGGCGTAGGGCACCTTGTCCCAGGACTGTTGCGTCACGGGGAGGGCTTCCACAACCCGGTCGTACCACGGGTCGAGACTGTCGCGGTCGATCGCCGCCGGCCACATGCGCCGGCCGATGCTGCCGCGGCGCTCGAAGATGAACCGCGGCGCGCGCGGCATCGTGGCGAAATACACCACGCTGCCACCGCCGACGCAGTTGCCGCCGAGGATGCTCATGCCGTCACCCACCACGAAATCGAAGATCCGGGTGTACGACGAGCCGAGCTGGAAGTCGTGGTCGAACTCGTCGGCGGCCAGCCACGGACCGCGCTCGAGAACGACGACCCGCGCCCCGCCGGCCGCGAGATGGTATGCCGCGATCGCGCCGCCGAAGCCGCTGCCGATCACGAGGACATCGGTGGATTCGACGCTATTCATGCCGGGCTACCTGTCGACGTGGTGTGCGGGTGGACATCGGCCAGTTGTCGGCCGTACGAGTAACGGGGGAAGCGCCACAAGCCGTCGCCGTCGGGCCGGGCGTACCCGATCGTCAACAGGCCCGGGTGGCCGTCGGCGATCGCGTCCGCCGTACGCAGGTGCGCCGCGCTGTCGAAGGCCATCGTGCAGAAGACCGCCAGCGACACCCACATCTGTTTGTCCGGCTGATCCGGCGCGGTGAGGAGCTGGACCAACGCGGTGCGGTGATCGAACGGCAGTGCGACGAACGCCGGTACGTCGGAGTCGAGCGTCAGCCGTTGCTCATCGGCGTACTCGATGGCGTGCTCGTTGAGCGAGAACGCGAGCGAGTCCAGAGCCTCGGCCATGCCGCCCCCGGGCTGTTCGAGCAGCTCGACCGCGCCCGCGGCCACAGCCCCCGCGCCGTCGGCGGCGCCGGCAATGGCTCGGTCGTCCGGTGAGCGCTTCTCGCCAGGGAGGATCGTGTCGGCGAACGCCTCGATCGTGATCGTGCGCCCACCGTCGATGTCTGGCTTGTCCACGTCTTCTGTCCGTGCCATGGGCCTAGCATCGGTTTCACCGGATCGTGATCACGACTCTGAGCGTGCGACCTCGGTGGACCGCACATGAGCAGCTACATCACCCGTTTGGCATCAGCCGTTCGGCCAAGTGCGCACTAACCAAGAAGACATTGATCTATGGCCCGATTAGCCTTCCGGAGAGGTATGCCGTACCCCTATGGACGGGAGGTTCGCATGACAAGCCCAGAGGCGGTACGGTCCGGCGGATTCATCGGTTCGTTGAACAGCCGGTACCACCGCGTTGCCCTCAACACCTTTCTCTTCGTCGTGATCGCGCACTGGGCCGAACACCTGGTCCAGGCTTATCAGATATGGGTTCTCGGCATACCGAGACCGAAGGCCAGAGGCGTACTGGGACAGTGGTTCCCGACGCTGGTCAGCGGCGAGTGGCTGCACTACGGCTACGCCCTCGTGATGTTGGTGGCCCTGTTCCTGCTGCGGCCGGGCTTCACCGGTCGGGCCAGGTTCTGGTGGACGGTCGCGCTGATCATCCAGTTCTGGCACCACATCGAACACCTGCTGCTGTTCATCCAGGCCCAGTCGGGCGTGATGTTCTTCGGCGCCGCGGTGCCGACGAGCTTGCTGCAGATCGTCTTTCCCCGCGTCGAGTTGCACCTCTTCTACAACTCGGTAGTGTTCATTCCGATGCTCATCGGGATGTACTTCCACGTGCGACCGAATGAACGCGAGCGGCAAGCGATGGCCTGTGGTTGCGCCGCCCGCGGGATCGTGCCAATCGTCTCTCCCAGTTCGGCATGACCGGTCGGCTTCCCCAGAGACTCTCGTCGCGAGCGCTGCGCGTTCTCGCGCTGACTGCGCTGGTCGCGGTAGCGGCAATGATCGACGCGCTGACGCCGGCCTCCGCGACGGCGCGCTGGGACGCGGACGGCCACCGGATGGTCGCCAGCGACCCGGCCGCCGGGGCGGCGCTGACGACCGCCCCGGCAGCCATCGAGCTCGTCTTCCCGGCGCCGGTGGCGGTGGACCTCTCACACGTGTCCGTCCAGGCGGATGGCGGCGCGAGCGCCACCACCGGTCCGTTGGGTCAACCAGCCCGGGGCACCGTGCGCCAGCCAGTCAGGATCCCGGGGTCCGGCACGTTCACCGTGGCTTACCACGTGACGTTCGTAGACGGCACCGAGGATACGGGGTTGGTGCGGTTCAGCGTCGGTACGGGTGTGCCTCCTCCGCCGTTGAACGCGACCGCCGTGGAGCGGGCCGTCGGGGAGGCCGCGCATTCACACTCGATCGATCCGCTCAGCGCCGTACTGCTCGTGGTGGACGGTCTGGTCGTCATGGTCGTGCTCACTCTCCTGCTGCGCCGGGGTCGACCGGACCCGTAACCGCTCGTCGCTTTCGACTGACCACTGTGGACATTTACCGATGCAACACGTGGTAGCTGTTTCGTGCACGGCACTCTTGGAGATGCGTTTTCACAAGGCGAGAGAAAAGACTACTCGTCGTGTGACCTTGGATTCGCATGGGGAGTGATTGAAGCGTTGTATAGAGCTTTCTGTAGACACCACCGGGATTAGGCCGTCGAGGCCGCGGGGAGGTTGGAAAATGGACAGGGTGATCGAGCAGGCGGCGCGGCGAGCCATAGACAAGATGCGCGACGAGCTCGGCGAGCAGATCACGGTCGATGACCTGGCCCGTGCGGCCATGTTCAGTAAGTTTCATTTCTCTCGGATATTCCAGCGGGCGACCGGACTGTCGCCCGGGCGATTCCTTTCCGCCTTGCGGTTGCAGCGGGCAAAGCAGCTGCTGGTTTCGACGTCGTTGAACGTCATCGACATCAGCCACGAGGTCGGATACAACAGCGTCGGCACGTTCAGCACGCGATTCACCAGCGCCGTAGGTGTCGCGCCGACCACATACCGCCGGCTCGGTGGGTACGCGCCGACGATCGACGTCGACGGACCGGACGAGGTCGAGCCGTCGGCGACGGTCACCGGCGAGATCTCCACGAAAGCCGAGCTTGGTTTTACGTTCATCGGTCTGTTCCCTCAACCGATACCGCAAGGCAAGCCGGTCAGCTGTACCGTGCTGCAGGAGCCGGGGCCGTTCGAGCTGGAGAAGGTCCCACCGGGATCCTGGTACCTGTTGGCACACGCGGTGCCGGTCGGATTCCAGGAACCGGCCCACCTGCCCCCTGCCGCTCCGGAGCAGGCGGACGACGAGCCGGTCTTCGTGCTCCAGCACGGCCCGCTCGACATTCAGCGGAACCGTGATGTGGAGTTGGCCGACCTCCACCTGCACCCGATGCGCGCGCTCGATCCCCCCGTGCTGATGGCACTGACGGACGTCCGCTCGCAGGCGATGGCCGCCTGAACCCGTGGAGAAGAAGGGCCGGCCCGGTCAGTCGACCGGGCCGGCCCGTTCAGCTCGTCAGGGCTTGGGGACGTCGAAGAACGTGGGGTACTTCGCGGTCAGTCCGAGATCGCCCTTGGTCTTCAACTTGCCTTTCATGACCAGAGCCACCGGATGCGCGTTCCCGGTAACCAGGTTGAGGAAGTCCACGACGCCGATCGTGAGCGTGAGCTTCGGCGACCGTTCCGGCTGGGCCGAGACCTCGCACGTACCGTTCGCGATGACCAGCTCGTACTTGTCCGTACCGCCGTCCGGGCGGTCACCGATGACCCAGTGCACAACCGCGTCGGTCGAGCCGGCGCGGTCCGCCCGGAATACATCGGGCATACGGCGGAACAGCTCGTCGAGCACTGCCCCTCGCTGGTCGCCTTGCATCATCTGGCGCAGCTCGGTGGACGAGGTCGCCTTGACCAGCCGCGCGAACTCCAGCGGATCCATCATCGCCGGGTTGGCTTCTCGAGCAGTCATAAGATCCTCCACTGTGGACGAGAGCAGGCCCCACGTTGGCACCATCGATTGTTTCGGGGGCCGGGCATCGTCTGCTACTTCCCGATTGCGCGTATTCGCTGGTCGTCGGTACCGACCGGTGACTGCCGGCTACCGATCACACTGGCCGCGGCGAAACTCGCCCACGCGGCGACCTCGACGAGCGTGCGGTCGGTCGGGTGGTGCCGCCGGAACTCGTCGACGGCTTCCTCGTCGACCTGGTACGAGGCGAGCGCGGCCAGCAGTGCCAGCCGCCCGATGGCGCGGTCCGGCGGCGGCAGGCCGGCGACCAGTTCCTCGCACCACGCGGTGCTCGGCCCGAAATCCTGGCCCTGCCAGCGATCCAACCGATCGAGGACCAGCTCGCGTATTGGCGGCGGGACCGACCGAGCGCCGGCCGCGTCGAACGCGGCCGAGCAGCGAGCCACCGCCTCCGCGATCGCGGGGCTGCCGCCGGCCCACTCGGCACCGGACGGCAGCGGTGCCGGCGGCAACAGGTCGAGTGACCGGCCGGGCCGGTAGGCATTGCGCAGCATCGGGCGCAGTACCCAGCTCAGGCCGCGCTTGAGCCGTCGCCGCGACCGTGGAGCCAGACCCGGGGGGAGCAGGAAACCGGCCAGGAACACGTTCACCATCCGGTTCACGTAGTGCAGACCGACCAGCAGCCCTACCAGCTCGGCGTACGCGGCCGGCGTCATGGCGACAGGAGGTCCAGCCGCCGCGCCCGACTGGTGCGCCACCCGCGCCCAGCCCGCGGTTCCGCGCAGCCGCGAGTCGGCTATCTCGGAGATGCGGTCGCCGGCGACTGCCTCGGCATCGTCCTCTGTGGACAGCTCGTACATGCCGACGCTGTGCATATCGACGCAGTACGGGCAGATGTTGGCGACCGAGACGGCCGCGGCTACCGCCTCCTTGGTGGCCCGATCGACGCTGCCCGCAGGCAGCATCGGCTCCCGGGTCAGCATCCAGTAGGCCGCGAGCAGGTCGGGCGCTGGTGAGTGGAGTAGGGCGGGCGGTATGACCAGGCGCATTTCGTCGGCGATCTGGTGGTACACAGCGGACACGAGACCTGTGGCGGCCGACACCGGTACCGGCGTGACGTATTTGACTTGACGCTGGACATATGACGAGGCCACCCGACCGGCAATCATCAATTCCTCCCTTGTCTGGCTCGAGTATTCGTCCCGCGGTCGCGAAATGGTGTCGTCATTGACGAACTCCGCACGTTTGCGGGTGGGCCGCGGGTCGACCGCACGCCGGAAGAAGCTCCACACCGCAATGCGCGGCCAAGATGGATGCAGATTTGATCGATACGGAGGGGCGATGCCAACCACGCTGGGCTCACTGCGCAGGCTCGTACTGACGCCATCCTTGGCCGACGTCGGCTTCGCGCGGCGTGGCTTTCCCGTAGCGCCCTCGGACGTCACCCGGATGCTGGAGGCGATCCCGCAGGCCGTGATCTGTGGCTTCGAGTGGGGAATCGACCCGCGCGACCAGTGGGAGGTCGAGCGGCGGCTCAGCCTGGTCACGCCCGAACACCGCGGATTCGCGTACGAGGGCGTCACGATGGCGTTCACCATTCTCGACGCCATGCGAGGCGGCCGTGGCACGCGCACCCGGGACCTGCTGCGCGGCTCCGGTCAGCCGCACATCTTCCTCGCCTACATCGGCATCGGGTTCGCGATGGCGCGGTTACCCAGGCCACTGTGGCGCAAGGTGATCCCGGACCTGAGCGGGACTCCGTACCACCCGACGATGAGCTGGTTCGCGGTCGACGGGTACGGGTTCGACAAGGCCTACTTCGAGACCGAGCGCTGGGTGGACCGGCAGGAGGTCCCGGCGACGTACCCGTTCCAGGGCGCACCGGGCTACTTTCCGCGGGCCGTCGACCAGGGCATCGGGCGGGCGCTGTGGTTCATCCACGGCGCCGGGGTGCCGGAGGTCGTCGCCGCGGTGGACAAATTCGCCGAGCACCGCCGTGCCGACCTGTGGAGCGGGGTGGGCTTGGCCGCCACGTTCGCCGGCGGCGGCACTCCGGAGAGCCTGGCCCGGTTGCGCGACGAGGCCGGCGACGCGTGGACCCAGGTCGCTCAGGGCTCGGTCTTCGCCGCCAAGGCGCGCACATATTCGGGCACCGTGCCGGCGCACACCGAGGAGGCGGTCTCGATCCTCGCCGGGCTGACCACCGACACCGCCACCGCGCTGGCCGACGACGTAGCCGTCAGTGAGACGAGCGGCGATGCCTCCGAGCCGGCATACGAGCAATGGCGCCATCGCGTGCGCGAGTACCTGGCGTCGCACTCGTTGGTGTAGCAGATCGGGCAGGGAGGGCATCAGGTGGCCAGTGGCTGGCGTGCGCTGCGGCGCAGAATCATCACCCCCGACGTATCGGAAACCTCGCTGGAGGTACGCGGCTTCTACGTGAAGAACGACGCCGCCAAGGAACTGCTCGAGACGGTCGGACGTTCGTTCCTCACCGGCTACGCGATCGCGGCCGAGGCGCGCACTCCCCTCGACGCGGCGACGCCGCTGGAGGGCGTGCCCCGCCAGTTCCGAGGCTTCGCGTACGAGGGCGCCACGATGGCCTTCGCGATGCTCGACGGCCTGCCGTTCGGCGCGCCGCGGCGAGCGGAGACGTTCCTCGCCGGCCCGGCTGACCCGCACATCTACATGGGCTATGTCGGCGTCGGCTGGGCGATGGCGCGGCTGCCGCGGTTCCGGTGGCACACGCTGCACGCGCGGGATCCGTTGCTGCGCTGGCTGATCCTGGACGGGTACGGGTTCCACCAGGCGTACTTCCACACCGACCGGTACGTGCACGGACAGTTCGACGAGGCGCGGCAGGCGGGGTACGCCAAGCGCGTCATCGACCAGGGCATCGGGCGGGCCATGTGGTTCGTCGGGGGTACCGACCCCGACCTGGTCGCCACGATGATCGACAAGTTTCCCGAGCAGCGGCGAGCCGACATGTACAGCGGTGCGGGGCTCGCGGCGACATACGCGGGCGGCGCCGACGAGTGGGAGCTGCGACACCTGTGGCAGCGGGCCGGCGAGTACCGGGCGAGCGTGGCGCAGGGGTGCGTGTTCGGTGCCTCGGCCCGGGTGCGGGCCGGCCTCGTGACTCCCCACACCGAGCTGGCCGCGCGGACGTTCTGTGGCCTGACGGCCGCCGACGCCTCGGCGATCGCCGACCAGGCGCGGGTGGACTTGACCGGGTCCGACCAGCAACCCAGCTACGAAGTATGGCGGCAGCGGATCGCCAACCAGTTCGTGTCCCTCGAGAGGTGATTTTTCATGGCGACGGCACCGCCCTGGTGGCGTAGGAATCTACCCGGCATCGTAGCTCTGGCTCTGGTCGTGGGCCTGTTCTTGGTGGTGCGCCTGCCCACCGCGACCGCCGGGGAAATCAACACGATGGCGAGCCGTTACTCGTTCACGCCGATGGCGATCGCGATGCCAGGTGGCTTCGCGCAGCAGTCGATCCGTCAGGTCAACCAGGACTACAAGCACATCGACGCGTGGATCTCCTCGGTCGGCGCCGGGGTCGCGATGAACGATCTGGACGGCGACGGGCTGTCCAACGACCTGTGCATCACGGATCCACGTATCGACCAGGTAGTGGTCACGCCGGCACCGGGCACACGCTCCGACCGGTACAAGCCGTTCGCACTCTCGCCCGGTTCGTTGCCGACGAGCGACATCATGGCGCCGATGGGCTGCGTACCGGCGGACCTCAACGAGGACGGCCGGATGGACCTGGTCGTGTACCTGTGGGGTCGCACGCCGATCGTCTACCTGGCCCGGGCCGGGGCCACCACTCTGACCAATGACGCCTACCGGCCCACCGAGCTGGTACCGGGAGCCAGCGGCGGGCGGTACACCGGTCCACTGTGGAACACCAACGCGTTGACGGTCGACGACTTCGACGGTGACGGCCACGTTGATGTCTACGTCGGTAACTACTTCCCGCACGGGCCGGTACTCGACCCGAACGTCAGCGGCGGCGTGGCGATGAACGACTCGATGTCGCGCGGCCTCAACGGCGGGCCGGACTACTTCCTGCGCTGGACCGGCGGTTCCGGCGGCGCTGAGCCCTCGGTCAGCTACGAACTGCTCGACGGCGTGCTCCCGCCCGAGGTGTCCAAGGGTTGGACCCTGGCTTCCGGGGCCAACGACCTCGATGGCGACTCGCTGCCGGAGCTGTACCTCGCACACGACTTCGGACCGGACCGGTTGCTGTACAACAAGTCCACGCCGGGGAAGATCCAGTTCGAGCTCGTGCACGGCGCGCGGTCGTCGTCGGCACTGGTACCCAAGTCCAAGCGGCTCGGCGCCGACTCCTTCAAGGGCATGGGCGTGGACTTCGGGGACCTCGACGGTGACGGCCTCTACGACATGTACGTCAGCAACATCACGACGACGTTCGGCCTGGAGGAGAGCCACTTCGCGTTCGTGAGTACGGCCAAGGACCAGGCGGACATGCGCGCCCGCCTGCAGAGCGGTGAGGCTCCCTACTCGGACCGCAGCGCCGCGCTCGGGCTGGCGTGGTCCGGCTGGGGCTGGGACGTCAAGATGGCCGACTTCAACAACAGCGGTGACCTGGTCGTGGCGCAGACGACGGGCTTCGTGAAGGGGGACGTGAACCGGTGGCCGCAGCTGCAGGAGCTAGCGGTGACCAACGACCTCCTCCTGCACGACCCGGACGTGTGGCCGTTCGTCCAGGCCGGCGACGACGTCGGCGGTAACCAGCGGCTGCACTTCTTCGTCAAGGGGCCGAGCGGCCGGTACACCGACCTGGCCGCGGCTCTCGGCCTCGATGTGCCGGTACCGACCCGGGGCATCGCCACCGGTGACTCGGACGGCGACGGCCGGCTCGACTTCGCGGTCGCCCGCCAATGGGACGAGCCCATCTTCTACCACAACGACAGCCCGACGCAGGGCGCGTTCCTCGGCCTGCGGCTGACCCACGAGACCGCCGGCGCGCCCGCCGGGCCGGCGGCGGTACCGGGCGAGCTGCCCGCCACCGGGTCGCCCGCGGTCGGTGCGCAGGTGACCGTGACGACCAGCGACGGCCGCACGTTCATCGGACGTGTGGACGGTGGCAGTGGGCACGGCGGCAAGCGCAGCCACGAGGTCCACATTGGACTCGGCCCGGACTCGTCCGGCCCGGTCCGGGTGCACCTGCGGTGGCGGGACCGCACCGGACAGGTACACGAACAGGATCTACAACTGGCTCCTGGCTGGCACTCGCTGCAGCTCGGCACCCAGGCGATAGAGAGGTAGGGACATGGCCGCGACCACAACCGCCGCACCACGCCACGACCCGAAGGTAATCACGGCACTACGCCGCTTCGCGATGTCGATCACGGTGTTCAACATCTTCGGGTACACCCTGCTCGGGTTCGAGCAGCCGTGGCTGTGGCCCTTCATCGCGGTCGCCACCGGATACACGGTGGAGATCGGGCTGGAGATGATCGCCGCCAAGGTCGAGGACCGCGCGCCTCGCTTCGCCGGCAACGGATTCCGGGGGTACATGGAGTTCCTCTACCCGGCGCACATCACCAGCCTGGCGATGAACATGCTGCTCTACGTCAACGACCGACTGCCGGTGATGATTTTCGGCGTCGTCGTCGCCATCGGTGCGAAGTGGGTCCTGCGGGCACCGGTACGCGGGAAGATGCGCCACTTCATGAACCCGTCGAACTTCGGCATCACGGTCGTCCTGCTGCTGTTCTCGTGGGCGAGCATCTCGCCGCCATACCACTTCACCGAGCACGTCGGGAACCCGTGGGACTGGATCGTGCCGCTCATCATCATCGTGGCCGGCACCATGCTCAACGCGAAGCTCACCGGCCGGATGTGGCTGATCATGGCCTGGCTGGTCACGTTCGCGGCCCAGGCGATCGTCCGCGGTATCGTGCTCGACACCTCGATCGCGACCGCCCTGGCCATGATGACGGGCGTCGCGTTCGTGCTGTTCACCAACTACATGGTGACCGACCCCGGTACGAGCCCGTCGGCGCCCGCGTCGCAGATGGCCTTCGGCGCCGGCATCGCCGTGGTGTACGCGTTCTTCACCGGCGCGGGCATCGCGTACGGCATGTTCTTCGCCACCGCGCTCGTCTGCCTGATCCGTGGCGGCTACCTGTGGGCGCTGGACATCTCCAACAAGGCGCGGGAGAAGCGGGAGGCTCTCGACCACCGGGCACCCGCGGAAGTGGCGTCCCTCACACCGGCGTTTGCGACGTCCGGTGCGTCCGTGGCCAGGAGCGCATCGAACGACCGGGCGTCCGCGAACGCTCGCTAGCCCCAAGCCGCAGTCTCGGAGAGGTACGGCAATAGGTGTGCGAACGACGATGGAATTCTGGCTGCGTAAGCACGCCGCGACGGACGGCAGCGGTAAGGAGACAGTGTCGCAATGACTAGGATCGCGATCGTCGGCATGGCATGCAGGTACCCGGACGCGACCTCACCGCGGGAACTCTGGGAGAACGCCCTCGCCGGCCGCCGTGCGTTCCGCCGGCTACCCGACGTGCGGATGCGGTTGGACGACTACTGGGACGCCGACCCGAGCGCCCCGGACCGGTTTTACGCCCGCAGCGCCGCGGTCATCGAGGGGTACGAGTTCGACCGGATCGCCTACAAGGTCGCCGGCAGCACGTACCGCTCGACGGACATGACCCACTGGCTCGCGCTCGACGTCGCGGCCAATGCGTTGGCCGACGCGGGGTTCCCGATGGCCGAGGGACTGCCGCGGGAACGCACCGGGGTGGTCGTGGGCAACACGCTCACCGGTGAGTTCTCGCGCGCGAACCAGCTTCGGCTGCGCTGGCCCTACGTGCGGCGTATGGTCGCGGCCGCGCTCGAGGAACAGGACTGGGACGACGACCAGCTCGCCACGTTCCTGGACACCTTCGAGGCCACGTTCAAGAACCCGTTCCCGCCGGTCGACGAGGACACCCTCGCCGGTGCGCTGTCGAACACCATCGCCGGCCGCATCTGCAACCACTTCGACCTCAAGGGCGGCGGGTTCACTGTGGACGGTGCCTGCTCGTCCTCGCTGCTGTCGATCGCGACCGCCGGCAAGGCGCTCATCGACGGCGAGCTGGACGTGGCCGTCGCCGGCGGCGTCGACCTGTCCATCGACCCGTTCGAGATCATCGGCTTCGCCAAGACCGGTGCCCTCGCGCGCGAGGAGATGCGGGTCTACGACCGCAACTGCAACGGGTTCTGGCCGGGCGAGGGCTGCGGCATGGTCGTGCTGATGCGCGAGCCGGACGCGCTCGAGGTGGGGCACCGGATCTACGCGACGGTCGCCGGCTGGGGCATCTCGTCCGACGGCAAGGGCGGGATCACCCGTCCGGAGGTCAACGGCTACCGGCTCGCGCTGCGCCGGGCGTACGAGCGGGCCGGCTTCGGCATCGACACCGTGTCGCTCTTCGAGGGTCACGGCACCGGCACGCAGGTCGGCGACGCGACCGAGCTCGAGGCGCTGTCGAAGGCGCGCAAGACGGCCGACCCGGACGCCGCGCCGGCCGCGATCGGCTCGGTGAAGGCGATGATCGGGCACACCAAGGCGGCCGCCGGCGTGGCCGGTCTCATCAAGGCCGCGATGGCCGTGCATCACCAGGTTCTGCCGCCCACGATCGGCTGCGTCGACCCGCACGACCTGCTCACGCAAGATGACGCGGCGCTGCGCGTACTGCGCAAGGCCGAGCCATGGCCCGACGACGTTCCGGTGCGGGCCGGTATCACGGGCATGGGCTTCGGGGGCATCAACACCCACGTCGTACTGGAGAAGAACTGCATCCGCCGGCGGTCCACATTGGACACCCGGACGTCGACCGTAGCCTCCTCCGCGCAGGACGTGGAGCTGCTGCTGATCGACGGCCGTTCGCCGACGGAGCTGCGCGAACGGGTGAACCGGCTCATCGACTTCGTACCCAAGCTCGCGTACGCCCAGTTGGCCGACCTCGCGCTGACGCTGCAGCGGGAACTGCGCGACCTGCCCTACCGGGCGGCGGTCGTGGTCAGCTCGCCCGAGGACGCGGAGCGGCGACTGCGCCGCGTCGCCGAGGCGCTCGACGCCGACGAGAACACGCTGTTCTCTCCCGACGGGCGAGTCTTCCTGGGCCACGTCACCGGCCAGGGTCGCATCGGCTTCCTCTTCCCGGGGCAGGGCTCCGGCCGCGGTACGAGCGGGGGTGCGCTCCGCCGCCGTTTCGCCGAGGTGGACGAGGTGTACCAGAAGGCCGACCTGCCGACCTCCGGCGACATGGTCACGACCGCGGTGGCTCAACCGCGCATCGTCACCGGCTCGATGGCCGGGATGACCGCTCTGTCGGCGCTGGGCATCGAGGCGACCGTCGCGGTCGGACACAGCCTCGGTGAGATCGCCGCACTGCACTGGGCCGGCGCCCTGGACGACGAAGACCTGCTGGACGTGGCCCGGCGACGTGGTCAGACGATGGCCGAGCACAGCGCGTCCGGCACGATGGCGAGCATCGCGGCCGGACCCGATGTGGCCACCGACCTGATCGGCGACCTGTCGGCGGTCATCGCGGCCTACAACGGGCCGAACCAGGTCGCGGTAGCCGGTTCGGTCGACGCGGTGCGCGCGGTCACGGCCAAGGCCGAGAACGCCGGTGTCGACTGCACACCGCTGAAGGTCTCGCATGCCTTCCACTCGCCGCTGGTGGCGCCCGCGGCCAGCGCGTTCGCCGAGCAACTGGCCGACCGGACGTTCGGCCCGATCGGCCGGCGCATCGCGTCCACTGTCACCGGTGAGGTACTGCCGCCGGACGCCGACATCCCGGCACTGCTGGACCGGCAGATCACCGACCCGGTGCTGTTCGCCCAGGCGGTCGCGCTCGCCGCGAAGGACATCGACATGTTCGTCGAGGTCGGCCCGGGCCGCGTGCTCACCGGTCTGGCGTCCGCCAGTACCGACGTCCCATGTGTCGCCCTCGACACGGACGACGAGTCGCTCGTCGGGCTGTTGTGCGTGGTCGGCGCCTCGTACGTGGTCGGTGCGGCGACCGCCCACCCGGCACTCTTCGACGGCCGGTTGACCCGGCCACTGCACATCGGCGCCGAGTTCCGGTTCTTCGCCAACCCGTGCGAGTCCGCGCCCACGGTGAACCTCCCGCCCCCGGCGGCAAAGGTCGAGGCCCGCCCCGCGACCGGAACACCGGTCGAGGACCAGCCGGACGACGGGGCCGAGACCGAAACGTCCACATTGGAGCTGCTGCGCCGACTCGCCGCCGAACGCGCCGAGCTGCCGCTGGACTTCGTGCGCGACGACAGCCTGCTGCTCGACGAGCTGCACCTGA
>DASRII010000011.1:0-15554 GCA_035650075.1 Micromonosporaceae bacterium
TCACCACCGAGACCGCCGTCACGAGGCCGGCATCGCCACCGGTCACCGCCGCGCTGAGCGTCCACGGATCGCCCTGGTTGCCGACCCGGCCTAGGTATACCTTCGGCACCACACACGTGGTGTGGCCGATCGACTGGTCCGGGATCTGGCTGAGCTTGGGCGCGTCGACCAGGTAGATGTCGTCGACGTCGAAACCGATGTTGCTGACGAACGCGTTGTTGGCGAACACCTCGATCTCACTGGTGAAGTTGCCGGTGGTGAAGACGACCTCCTCGCGCGCCCAGTCGGTGGAGTCGAAACGTACCGACATCATCTGCGCACCGTCGGGATCGTCGGGTTGGCCGTTGCCGTCCCAGTCGGGATACGTGTTGGTGTCCAGTACGCCGATGTCGAAGAGGCCGCCGGCCGCGTTGGTCCGGCCCCACCCGCCCAGAGCGTAGGTGGTGTTCGGCTCTACCGGGATCTTCTGCTTGACGGCCGCGACGTCGACGTGCATTCCCTGGGTACCCGAATGCGCCGCGGCCGCGGAGACCACTGGCGGAGTGCCGCCGATCAGCGTCCACGGGGGCAGGCCCGATTCGAAGCCGCCGTTGCGGAGCTGGTCGAGGGTGACCGTGACCCGGAAGGTGTCCGAGCTGACCGAGCCGTCGGCGGGGTCGGTCGCGGTGACGGTCACGTCGGACGTACCGGTTCTGGTGGGCAGCGGCGTCAGGGACAGCGCCCGCGTCCGTCCGCTGCCACCGAGCGCGAGCTTGGCGTCGGGTAGCAGGTACTGGTTCGACGAACGCGCCGTTACCGTGGGCGTGGAGCCCTCGGCGGCGTTGGTACGGAACTCGACCGCCGCGGGGCGACCGGTCAGCAGCGCCAGGTCCGGCAAGGACCCGGGTCCCAGGGTCGGCACAGCCGCGGCGGGATCGGTGACGGTCACCGTGAAGGTGTCCGTGCCCAGCACCGTACCGGCGGCGTTCCTCGCCCTTACCGTGATCGTGGTGGTGCCGGCCCCGGAGCCGAACCGGCTCATGATGCCCAGTGTGCGGTCGGCGCCGGTACCGGAGACGACGAGATCGGCGTTGCGAACGACGTTCTGGTTCGACGAGATTGCGTCCACTGTGGCCACTCGCGGGCCGGGCAGGTTCGGGTCGTCGCTGGTGATCGAGCTGACCGTGAACGGCACCGCCACCGGGACGTTGCGTTGCATCGACCGATCGGCGATGTCCGACACCGCGGGCTGCCAGACCTTCACGTAGTCCACCAGCATCAGCGCGTTTCGCGGGTCGCCCTTCGGGCCGAGATCCAGGCCGGGCCGGTCGATCGCCGCCCCGATTATCAGGTTGCCTGGATGGTGCGAGGCGCCAAGGGGCTGGAAGTACGTCTCCTGCCCGTCGATGTAGAACCGGTACCCGGTCGGGTCCCACAGCACCCCGTAGGTGTGGAAGTTGCCCTGGCAGGTACTCCCCGGGCAGGTGACCCGGCCGGACCCCTCGGAGCGGTGGGTGTCCGCGTACCCGTCCCAGTGGAGCGTGTGGTGTACCGCGTCGGTACCCCACTCCTCCTCGATGTCGATTTCGATGCCGGCGGCGGCCGGATCGCGCAGCGGCTTGCCGTACCACCAGTGCAAGTCCTGGCTGTACATCCAGAACGCCTCGTTCGCCCCTTCGGGCTGGGCCAGGTTCAGCCGCGCCTCGATGTACCCGTACGTCGTGCCGAAGGGCGCCCGGCGCAGGCCTTCGTTCTCCCCGGTGACCAGCCAGTCGGGGTTGAACGTGCGGCCGTTCTCGGTGTACGCGCGGAAGGTCAGGTACCCGTCGGCCACGCTGATGCCCTCGGGCTCGGAGTAGTTGGTGCCCAACCAGACGCGGTCGTCGAGACCGTCCGGCGTCGCGGCGCCCCGGATGTTCCTGACATCCATGATCGGCTGACCGTTGAACGTGCCGTCGAACTCGTCATCGAATACCGGCAGCCAGCCGGTGACATCCGGCAACGTCGACGAGACCGCCGCCCCCTGCGCGGCCGCGGGTTCCGGCGCGGCCAGCCCGACGGCCACCATCAACAGAGCTATCGCATAGACCCGCATTTCTGGATTCTGTCGAGCGGTCGGAATCCGCGGCCAGGCCAGCGACCCGGCCATTCACCGGCCATTTCCGACGGCGGTAAGGTCCTGATATGGATCAACTGGAGACCATGCCCGAGGACTGGACCCGCGCGCTGGCGATCGCCGCCCACCCCGACGACCTGGAGTACGGTGCCGCGGGCGCCGTAGCGGTGTGGACCGACGCTGGCAAGGACGTGCGCTACCTCCTCGTCACGCGGGGCGAGGCGGGTATCGACTCGATGTCGCCCGCCGAGTGCGCACCCATCCGCGAGGCTGAACAGCGGGCCGGGGCCGCCGAGGTCGGGGTGTCCGTCGTGGAGTTCCTCGACCACCCCGACGGAATGATCGAGTACGGGCTCGGCCTCCGCCGCGACCTCGCCGCCGCCATCCGCCGGCACCAGCCGGAGTTTGTGTTGACCGGGAACTTCCAGGACTCGTGGCCCGGCGGCGGCTGGAACTCGCCCGATCACCGCAACACCGGCCGCGCGGTCCTCGATGCGGTCGGGGACGCCGGCAACCGGTGGATCTTTCCGGAGCTGGCCGAGCAGGGACTGGCACCGTGGAACGGTGTGCGGTACATCGCGGTCGTCGGATCGCCGTCGGCCACCCATGCCGTCGACATATCGTCCACTATGGACAGAGCGGTAGCGTCGCTCGAGGCGCACAAGGCGTATCTCGAAGGGCTGGGTGACCACCCGATGGCGACGGCCCGCGAGTTCCTGGAGTGGATCGCCGACCTGAACTCGTCGCGCTTCGGTGACCGGCGGGCCGCGGCGTTCGAACTGTTCCGCCGCTGAGAGTCAGCTGGAGACATCGACCTCGTCGAGAGTGCGGCGGCCGTCCGCACCCGATTCCACCTCCCGGGTAGCTTCTTCCCGGGTGGCCTCCTCCCGGGTGGCTTCGTCGCGGGCGCGGAGCCGGTCGGCGAGTATGACCTTGCCGGCCGCGGCGAGCGGGATGGCCATCAGCGCGCCGACCACGCCCAGGATGGTCGCGCCGACCAGCGCCGTGAGCAGCACCGCGATCGACGAGATGTCGACGGTATTGCGCAGTACGCGCGGCGCGATGATGTAGTTCTCCAGCTGTTGGTAGACGAGGAAGAACAGTCCCAACAGGACGGTCGACGGCCACAGCTCGCCGGTGGCGGCCGACACCACGAGACAGACCACCGCGCCGAGGGTGGCTCCGATCAACGGGATCAGGTCGGTCACCGCGACGAGCAGAGCCAGCGGCAGGGCGAGCGGCACCTGCAAAGCGGTCAGCGCCACGAACGCGGTCACTCCGGCTATCGCGGAGATCAGCAGATTGCCGATCATGTACGAGCCGACCTTGTCGATCACCAGGTTGACGACGTCGGTGACTTGCACCCGTTGCCGCATCGGGAATAGGCGGACCAGTCCGCGGCGCAGCCGGGGCAGATCGAGCATCAGGTAAACCGTGAGCACCATCACCACCAGCAGTGACAGCACCGCGCCGAAGAACTGCTGGGCGAACCCCACCGCCTGCGCGCCCATCCGGCCCGGCATGTCGCGCACCCAGGCGTCGATCCGCGGCTGCATACCCAGCCGGGTCTCGATCCGCTGCAGGGTCGGCGAGCGTTCGCGGAGCCGGTCGAGGTAGCCCGGAAAGTCCGAGGCGAGGTTGCCGGCCTGGGTCAGCAGCGAGGGGGCGATCGCCCAGATCAGCGCCACGACCATCGCCAGCATCGCGAGGAACACGATCGCGACCGCGTACGGACGCTTGACCCGCCGGCGGACAAGCCAGCGGACCACTGGGTCGAGGCTGACGGCGAGGAAGACCGCGATCAGGAACTGGACCAGCAAGGCACGGACCGCGTACAGGGTCATCGCCGCAAAAGCGACGACGAGTACGCCGGAGGCACCGGCGACGCAGAGGGCGAATATTCTCGCTGGCGACGGGGTATCGGTCACCACCGGGTGATACCCATGACAAGTTCCGAATAGTCGACGACGGGTTAGGTGATCCGAGCGAAACAGGTTGACGTACCGCGACGCCCGGTCGCGCGGCTGGCCACCGTCATAGGCCCGGAGCGGCTCGACCGTCTTCTCGCCGGCGCGGCCGCCTTCCGCGAACGCGTGGCGGGTCGTGTCATCTGGAACGTCAACTCCACCGCCGTCGGCGGCGGCGTGGCGGAGATGCTGCAGGTGCTGTGCGGTTACGTGCTGGACCTCGGCATCGACATCCGGTGGACGACCATCGACGGCGACCCGGACTTCTTCGCGCTGACCAAGAGCCTGCACAACCGGATCCACGGCCGGGCCGACGCCGATGAGCTGGGTCCGGCGGAGGCTGTTCATTACGAGGCGACGCTGACGGCCAACGCGACCGAGCTGTTCGAGCGGATCCGGCCAGGGGATCTGGTCATCTTGCACGACCCACAGACCGCGGGTCTGGCCAGCGCGCTGGTCGAGCACGGCGCGCTGGTCATCTGGCGCTGCCACATCGGCGCCGATCACCACGACGAGATCACCGACAACGCGTGGGAGTTCCTCCGCCCGTACCTGCGGACGGTGCACGGGTATGTGTTCTCGCGGCGGAGCTATCCCCCGACCTGGGTGCCGGACGACGAGACGTGGATCATCCCACCGTCCATCGACCCGTTCTCCGCGAAGAACCAGCCGATGGATCCCGATACCGTGCGCGCGATCCTGGTCGGGATCGGCATCCTGGCCGGTACCGCCGATTCCGATCCCCACCGGTTCACCCGCCGGGACGGCACCTCAGCGGAGGTCGTACGCCGGGCACAGGTCGTGGCCGAGGAGCTGCCGACGCCGGACGACCAGTATGTCCTGCAGGTCTCCCGGTGGGACCGGCTCAAGGACATGGGTGGGGTCATGCGTGGCTTCGCCGAGTACGTCGCTCCGACCGGTCCGGGATACCTCGTGCTCGCCGGCCCGGCGGTCGATGGCGTCAGCGACGATCCCGAGGGTCTTGCCGTCTACCGCGAGTGCCTCGGCCAGTGGAACCAACTCCCACCAGACGTCCGCCGCCGGGTCGTGCTCGTCAACCTCCCCGTCGACGACGTCGACGAGAACGCGGCGATGGTCAACGCTCTCCAACGGGAGGCGGCGGTCATCGCCCAGAAGAGCCTCGCCGAGGGATTCGGCCTGACCGTCGCCGAGGGGATGTGGAAGGGCAGGCCCACCGTGGGCTCCGCGGTCGGCGGGATCAAGGATCAGATCGTCGACGGTACCGGGATCCTGATCGAGGACCCGGCCGACCTGGCGAGCTTCGGGGCCGCGCTGCGGGAGCTGCTCGACCGACCGGATGTCGCCACGCACATGGGTGCCGCGGCCAACCGGTACGTGGCGGCGAACTTCGTCGGTGATCTGCACATGCTGCGGTACGCGCAGCTGTTCGAGACCTTTCTCGTTACCTAGTCCGAGAACACCTTCGCCTCGGCGTCCGCGATCAACTCGGCCGGCGTCGGCGGTGTCGTTAGCAGGGCCACCACCCGGTCGGCGCTCGGGTCGCCTACCGCGTGCAGGCGGCCGATCGCCTCGGCCACGTCGTACCGCGTCTGTCGCATGTGGACATCCGGTCCGAGAACGGCCCAGTAGGCCGTACCCGGCTCGCCCTCGTGGTACGGCAGCCCGACGCTGCCCGGGTTGATGCTGCGCCGGCCGGCCACCATGCGATCGAACTGCACGTGCGTGTGCCCGGTGACCAGGACCCGCTCGTCGATCTCCCCGGCCAGCTCGGCGAACCGGTCCGCCGGCGTGCCCGGCGTCACCACCTCGGTATCGCTGCGCGGAGAGCCGTGGCAGAATCGCACCGGGCCCAACCCGCGCACCTCCACGACCACGCTGAACGGGACGGCCTCGAGAAACTCCAGCGCCGCCGCCGAGTGCTGCCCGGGCATCCACGGGTCGCGCGGCAGCTCGTTCGGGCGATCACCGCGGGCCAGCTCCAGCACCGCGCGATCGCCGTTGCCCCGGACGAACAGGCCGCGGTCGCCGAGCGCCGAGACCAGTTCCACGGTACGAGTCGGCTCAGGGCCCCAGGTCAGGTCGCCGCAGAACACGACGAGGTCCGGATCGATGCGCTCGATCTCGGCCAGCACCGCGGTCAGTGCCGGAATGTTCGCGTGTACGTCGGAGAGCACCGCGACCGTGTCGACGGGGCCGTATCGCGAGGCCGGTCCCTCGTGCGGTGCGGGGCCATGCATCACCGGGGTCATGGCCGTCAGCCTAACCATCGACTCCGGCGGCGAGGATCCCGTTCGCGCGGGCCGTAATGGTGGTCAGGACACGGGCCGCGGCCGCGAGGTCGTCGTCCGGCAGGTCCCGTAGGAGCCCGGCCGACGTGGGCCCCATCGTGGCGTTGACCCGTTGGTGCAGCCGGCTTCCGGCGTCGGTCAGGCGGATGTGGTCCGCCGTCACCGTCACCAGACCCGAGTCGGCTAGCGTCGCGAACGCCGCGTCCACGGCGGCTTCGTCAATCTTCAGGCCGTTGACCGCGATCGCCGTCAACGGGCGCCGGTCGGCCTGTCCGCCGCCCGTCGCGGTGGCGTTCAGCAGAACCCAGGTGTGGTACGTCAGCCCGGTGCCGGTCAGGTATCGCGCCATCAGCGCGCGGAGCGTGTTCTCCGCCTCGCCTATCATCCGTGGCGTAAAATTCATGGCACTAACGTTAGTACGACTAACGGTCTTTCTCAACCGGCCTGTTACGGTGATCACATGGAGGTCCTGCCCGCGATCGTGCGTGACCTGCCGAGCTGGTTGCTGACACAGACCGCCGTCCACGCGCACCGCATCGTCTCCGACGGGCTCGGCAAGGTCGGCGCACACCGGTCCCACTACCGGGTTCTGGCGGCGCTGCGCGACGTGGGCCCGATGAGCCAGGCGGCGCTCGGCCGGCGTACCGGTATCTACCTCAGCGACATGGTCGCGACGATCAACCAGCTCGTCGAGGCGGGATACGTCGAGCGCACCCCGGACCCGGCCGACCGGCGGCGCAACGTCATCACCCTGACCACCCCGGGACGCTCCCAGTTGCGCCGACTCCAGCGGCAGGTGGCGCAGATCCAGGACGACCTGCTCGCGCCCTTGTCCACAAAGGAGCGGGAGCAGCTGACCCGACTGCTGGTCCGGCTCCTCGAGTACCACACCGACAATCCGTGAACATGTTGAACGCATAGAGCACCATGAGGGTATGACCGATGAGGTTCAGCGGCAGCGTGCCGACCGCGAGGCGGCTCGCCTGCTGGCCGCGCGGATCGGGCTGCCGGGGGTACCGGTCAGCATGCGCGAGCCCGAGGACGCGCCAGGTCCGGGCCTGGGTACCGGGCACTGGCAACGTCACGTCGCACGCCTTTCGGGCGCGTACGAACGCGCGGCGCTCGCCGTGGCCCAGGTGCCTGCCGGCGGGGTACGCGAGGAACTCGACGACGTGCTGGCCGTGCTGTGCAAGCGGCTCGACCGGTACGTGCACATCGCCGAGGTGGGCCAGGCGCTGCTGCCCGACGACGACACCACGGATCTCGACGGCACCGCGCCGGGCATGACGCCGTACCTCGACGGGATGGCCGAGGAGATCGACGGACGGCTACGGACGGCACTGACCCATCTGACGGCGGTAGCGGCGGCGATCGAGGAGATCGTGTCGGCCGATGTCGGGTCCGGAGACTCGGACGAGGTCATCGCCGCCGTGGATCGACTGCTGACCGGCGTACCGGCGCCATGAACGCCGAACCCGACGCGTGGGCACCAGCACTGGGCTTCGGCTACTGGCGGGTGGTCTACGCCGAATGCTGTGACGCGGTCCTCGCGTACGACCGGATCGTCGCCACGATGCCCCCCGGCGCGGTCCGCGGCCGGCTGCTCGAGCTGCGGACGGAGCTGTCCGTCCGGTTAGGGTCGGCGGCGCGGCTCGCCGAGCTGGCCGCGACGCTCTACGCGGCCTGGCCGGAGCGCGACCCGGCGCTGCTCGAGCTGCTCGCCGACGACCCGGTCAAGGATCTGCGCAAGGAACTCGGGACCGGCCCGCCGGATCCAGGCTTGCGCGAGGCGTTGCTCGACGCCCGCGAGGAACTGTGGCGGGTGGCCGAGGACGCGGCCCGCCTCGCGGTACGGCTGCGGGAGAACCCGATCGCCACCGACGTGCCCACCTGGCTGAGCGGCCTCGCCACCGGGGTCGCGACCGCGCTGGCGGCCGGAACCCCGGCCGGCCACCTCGAGGACGGATGATGCTCGAGCTGCCCAGTCCGCCGCGGGTACGGCTCGCCGAGTTCACCCGCAGGTACGCCGCGGCCGAGGCGATGGCCCGGCGGTACGCCGCCGCCGTCCAGGCCGCGGAGGGTACCCCGGAATACGAGCGGCTCGCCGCGGAGTGGCCGACCGTGCTCGCGATGCTCGACAAGGTCTGCAAGGCGTGCGAGGTTGGAGCCCGCACGTCGGCTCGCGCCAAACGCCGGCGCAAGGGCTCTCCGCGGGCCGTCAAGCTGCATCAGGTACACGTCGCGCTGGTCGCGCTGGAGAAGGCGGTCGACGCGGCGGTCGCGGCAGCGGTCATCGCGTTGCTCGACGCGACCGGGCCGACCGCGAGCCGGCGGGCCGAGGCCGACGAATGGCTCTGCGCGCTGACGTCCGCGTTGAACGAACTCGAGCACTCCGTGGTATGGATCGCTGACGAAGGGAGCGACCCGTGAACTGGCTGCCTGTGATCCACAAATGGGGCCGCCGGATCGGTTTGATCGTCGCCGGCGTGCTCGCCGGGTTGGCCGTGCCCGCGCAGTTGACCGGCGACGCGGCCGCCCTCTTCATCATGCTGGCGATCGCCTGTGCGGTCGCGGTCTGGATGACCAGCCCGAACTCGAACGCACCGGAAGCCCTCATCTCCACCACGACATACAAGCGGATCCGGGTCGCGGTCACGGAAACCGACGTGATCCTGCAACGGGCCCAGCAGGTGGCCGACGAAATCACCGCCGGGGCCCGCGAGCGGGCCGCGGAGATCCGCGAGTCCGCCGAAGTTGAGGCCCAAAACATCATCGACCGCGCGCGTACCGTCGCGGCCGCGCTCGACCCGGCCTCCGAACACGAGCCTCGGGTACGCCGACCCGAGTCCTGACCCGATCAGGACGAGTCGAGGAAGGCCGTCAGCGCGGCAAGCCACCGGACCGGCTGGTCGATGTGAGCCATGTGCCCGGCATCGTCCAGCACGACGGCCCGTGCCGTCGGGATCGAGGCCGCCGCCGCCTCCGCCAAGAGTGCGGGGAACGTCATGTCCTGGCGACCGTGCAACAGCAGCATCGGAATGCGCAGCCGGGCAAGGCGTTCCGCGGCAGCCTCGGGCCGGGCGGGTCCGAGGAGGCCCGCTCGCCAGGGGCCGGTCCAGTCCGCGGAGAAGCTGATGGCATCGAGCCGCCGCAGGTACTCGGCCAGCGCGTCGGCCCGCCACACGTTGGCCGGAGCGGAGGTGACCGCCGCGGCGCGGGTGAGCTCCGGACCGGACTCCGGCATCGGCTGGGTGTACAGCGCGGCTCCCTCGGCCAGCCGGCGGTCCCGTTCGGTCCAGCCGTCGAAGGCGTCCGGGGGGACCGGAAGCACGCTACTCGAGGCGACCACGAGTCTCTGAACGCGTCGAGGTGCGGCCAACGTCAGCCGTTGGGCAAGCGATCCCCCGGTGGAGAAGCCGAGCACGTCGACGCGCTCGGCTCGCTCGTAGTCCAACAGCGCGACCAGGTCGGCCACGACGGCGTCCCAGGTGTACCGATCGTCGCGCAGACCACGAGTGGAACGACCGCAGCCGCGAAGATCTGGCAGAAGCACCCGACGGCCGCCGGCGAGCTGGTCGAGCGGCTCGCGCAGGTACGAGTGGTCCCAGTCGGGTCCACCGTGGATGACCAACAGGGTCCGCTCGGCAGGCCCGTCGGTACTCGCCAGAAACAGGTCCACCGGAGGCTCGGCACACACTCGTACGCGACTCTCGGCGAACACCTCGCCATTGTGCATGGTGCGCTTGTGTCGGATCGGCGTCCCTCTACGGCGCCGGCACGTCGTGGCTGATTCGATCGTGGTCCGGGCTCGGCTGGGAGGACACCGTGAACAGATGGCGCGTCATCACCGCGACCTGCATCGCCACGACACTGTCCGCGGCGTTGCTGACCGTCGCCGAGCCCGCCGCGGCGCTGCCCGGGCTACAGAGGGTCGTGGTCAATACCGCCACCGACTCCACCAACACCAAGCGGGCCGTCGCGCGCTGCCCGATCGGTACGCAGGTCGTGGGCGGAGGCGCGTCGATCGTCAACGGTGTCGGGCAGGTGCTGCTGACCGGGTACCGCATGGTGGACTCGGTCCCGGACTACGTGTTGGTGTCCGCCACCGAAGACCAGGACCTCTACTCGGGTTCGTGGGCCCTCTACGCGTACGCGATATGTGCCGCACCCGTCGCCGGGGTTCAGATCGTCTCCAACAGCTCGGCCGGCGGCTCGCCATCCAACCAGACCGTCATCGTGTCCTGCCCCGCCGGTACGCAGGTATTCGGCATGGGTGGCTGGATCGACGGCGGCAACGGCCAGGTCATCCTCGACGCCGTGTACGTGCTGGCCGGCCTGACCGGGGTGGGTGCCATCGGGGTCGAGGACGAGGACGGCTACGCGGCCAACTGGGTCGTCACCGCGTTCGCGGTCTGCGCGCCGCCGGTCAGTGGCCAGCAGTCGGTATCGGCGCAACAGCCACCCTCCGGGTTCGACTCGACGTCCCCGAAGACCGTGACGCTGTCCTGTCCGGCGGGTACCGCCGTGCACGGGATCGGAGGTCGGCTGCAGGGTGCGCTCCAGGACAACACACTGGACGATCTCGTACCGAGCGCGGCACTCGACTCGGTGACCGTCAAGGCGTACGAAGACCAGGACGGCGAACCTGATGGCTGGTTCCTGACCGCGATCGCGATCTGCGCCCCCTGAGGTCGCAGGGCTATCCCATGTCCGTCACGGACCAGACGGTGTTCCTAATGGGGTAAACCTTTCGGGGCAGGATAGCTGGAACACTTCAAACCTGACATGTTTGTTACTAGCGTGTATTCACTGTGTCTAGCCCGGCGTGTACGCAAATAGAAGGGTGCTGGACAGTGAAACTAAGAAACCCGCTGACCGCTTCGAGTGTCGTTCTTCTCGCCATTGCACTGAGTGTTGTCGTCAGGGCGGAAGCTGTTGTGGCCGCGTCGCGCTCATGCGCCACTTTCGAGTTCATTGGCGTCGCCGGCAGCGGCGAACTCGAGGACGGCACACTCGCGCGCAAGTCACTTTGGATGGGCAACACCGTCAAGGGCCTCTACAACAAGGTGCTGGCCCGTTACAAGGGTTCCAAGACATCTTTCACCTCGTACGGCGTGCGGTACGCCGCGATTCCTGTGGACCTCGACCCGACGCACGTCGACGTATACCTGCGGGGGTACGCGCAGAGTGTCCAGCAGGGCGTCACGAACCTCAGAGCGGAGATGCTCGCAGCGGCGGCCGCCTGTCCGGAGCAACAGTTCATCTTGGCCGGCTACTCGCAGGGCGCAGATGTGGCCAAGCGTACGTTCGACGCGGTGGACCTCGAATTACAGGGCCGGGTTCGCGCGATGTTGCTGTTTGGTGATCCGCGGTTCAACCCAGCGAACACCACGGAGGCGGTCGGTAATCCGCAGATGGGTACGCAAGACGGTCTCATTACCGTTCTCACCGGCAACGCGGCTCCGGTCGACCCGCCAGACGTACAGCAGCGCACCCGTAGCTACTGCGACGCGCGGGACATCATCTGTCAGGCACCGTGGAATCAGGTGACGGGTGACCTTCCGCACTACCACTACAGCGACTGGGCTACGCAGCGTGCGACGGACTTTCTGGCCAGCATCGAGCCGCCGGCCATGTGCGCGGTCAGCACCGCTTCCTGGTCGTCGACCACAGGCCTGATCAGCAACCCCGACAGGGGGGTCACAATTACCAACCCGGAATGGGGCCAGGCCCGGGCTAATCCGGGCTACCGCTTCGTCGGTTTTGTTGCGGTTGCTGATACGTACGTGTACGACCCGGCGACAGACTCGTACGTCGTTCGGCAGGTCCGTCTCGACCAACCCTCGTACGAACTGGCGAACCCGGACCATCCCGAGCAGAACGTCATCAGTGCCGGACGGGTCTACTACATGCTTGCGCGGGCCGTGTCGGCACGGTGCGGCGTGCCCGGTTCGTTGACCTTCTCGGTTCCTGTGGCTGAGAGCCGACACATGGTCCTCGAGGGCACGTTCACGTCAGCAGGTAGGCCGGTCAGTGGCGTCGCGCTGGTCTGGTACTACGGCTCGACCGATGGAATGAATCCCGGCGGTATCGATTCGGCCAACGTTACAGACGCATCCGGTTTCTGGAGGGCCGAGTACCTTGGTCCGGTGAAGCCGGTGATCTCGCCCGGTACCTACCTGATGGCTCTGGTCTATCCGGGCGATGTCAACCGGCTTCCGGTAACCAGTTCGACGTTATCCATAACCGTTGTGTGAGGCCGGATGGTACGAGCCCGGAGGAAGGGTGGCTCCGGGCTCGTACCGACTTACCGTGTTCGGCCGAAGCGGTATGCGTTGACGATGGTCTGCTCGACCGTGTTACCGCGGTTGTCGCTCGCGGTGGCGCGGAGCGTTGCTTGTCGATGCTCGACCACTCGTCGATGCATGGGCATCCGAGAATGTCATGAACTGTCCCCCGATTAGGTGCTCGGGGTTCCCCCTAGGTGAGCTCAGGGATCGCGGGTGTCCAACGGTGTCCAACGCTGCCCGAGATCGGACCTCGACCGTTGTCGATGCGAGCATCATGACGACATGAGACGACGACTGGTCGCAGTGGTCGCGCTGAGCACGCTGGCGTTGCTCGGCGCCGCCGATCCCGCGTTCGCCGCCACCGGACCGGACACCGTACCGCCGACCAAACCGGCCACGCCGACCGCGAACCCGATCGGCCTGGTCACCGCCACGATCAACACCGGCGGCTCGACCGACAACGACCGGGTCGCCGGCTACTACGTGCAGCGGCAAGTGAACGGGGTCTGGACCGACTGGTCCTCGACCCTCATCGAGCCGACATACGCGTACGTGCAGCCGCTGACGCCGGGCACCACGTACACAGCGGTCGTGGTGGCCTTCGATCCCAGCGGCAACCGGTCGGTGCGCTCCGACCCGGTCACGTTCACCACGCCGGCCCTGGCGGCACCGACCTGCCGGGTCGTACGGCAGATCATCAGTCCACAGATCTACATACTGAACTTCTTCGTCGAGAACATGACGGCCGCGATCGTGGTCACCAACTGGACGACGACCTTCACGATGCCGGCCGCCCAGACGTTGGTCGGTTCGTTCAGCAGCACCCTCTCGCGCAGCGGCGACGTGGCCACGCTCCGGCCGATGTCCAACACCGCGGTAATCAGCCCTGGTATGACGGCGTTCTTCGGGCTCTACGCCAACCGGCCGGTCGGCTCACCGCTACCGAGTGGCTTCACGTTCACCAGCGCGGCGACCGGAACGATCTCCTGCACCACGACGGATCGTACGGGGTGAGGGAACCGAGCGGCGCCGCGGCCGGGTACCCACAGCGAGGTGGGCCGACCGCGGCGCCGCTCAGGCTCAGCCGTGCCAGACCTCCTGCCAGGTCCAGCCATCGTCGCTGACGTAGACCGCGTCGTTGCTGAACGCGATCGAACCATCGATGGAGATCACCTGGTCCGGCAGTCCGGGCGGACTGGCCTGTGCGTAGGTGATGCCATCGGTACTCACTTCGTACCGGTCGATCACGGCACCGCTGACCCCATCGTGGGCCAGTGCGAGCACGATTCGCCCGTCGGCCGTGATCCAGTTGCTCATGAACGACGGGGTGGTCGGGACGGGCGAGACTGGCACCCAGGTAGTCCCCCCGTCGGTAGTACGGAACGTATGGAACCCGCCCGGGAGTTCCGGCTCCGGTATCGGGTTGGGCGCTCCGTCGCCCACCATGGCGTACCCCGTCGTCCCGTCATGCGCGACCAGCAGGGTCCCCCAGCCCATGTAGCCGCCGCCGGGCAGGACCCGCTCCGTCCAGGTCGCCCCGCCGTCGTGGCTCACGGCCACCATCGCTTGCGACGTTCGATCCCACCCGCTGACCCAGATGTCCGTGGAGCCGAGGACGACCGAGTCGAGTATCTGGCTCATGACCGGTTGGTGCGCCAGCTTCCGGACGCGACCCTGTTCAGGATCGAAGAACCGCAGCATGCCATCGAAGGTAGAGGCGGGCGTGGCCCCCGGCGGTATCGCATCGATCGGCTGACCCTCGCTGGGTAACCCGCGCCAGGTCGCGCCGCCGTCGGTGCTCAGCTCCCAGGTCGGAGACTGGACGACATTGGGCGAGCCGGCGGGGTCGCCGACGTAGCGCAGGAGGGTCAGCGGACCAAGGATCCTGGGCGGGTCGTTCAAGGTACCGCGCGACACCCATGTCGCACCGCCGTCGTCCGAGGCCCAGAGGTGTTTGCAGTTCGTAGGCCACGGCTCGACGGGTTCCGCGGTGGACGTCGGGGTGCCCGGGTACTGGCAGAGGTCACTCACGGTGTACAGGTGCGTCGCGTCGCCTCGGGCGGCCCAGACGATCGGTACGGGCGGGTCGGCACCGGTGGATGGATGGGAATCGAGGTTGGCTGCGAGCGTGATACCGCCTGCGGCGACCATCGCCAGCGCGGCGGCTGTGGCCAGGGCGGTCCGCAGCTGACCGAGTCGCCGCTGCGTCCGGGTCGCCGAGTACACGTCCTCGACGGACAGCCGGCTCGGCGGCGCGTCCGAGGTCGCCTCGACGAACAGTTCGTGCAGGTTGGTCATTTCCTCACCTCGTCCAGGTCGGGTTCGTCGACGACCGCACCCAACAGTCGCCGCAGGACAGCGAGACCGCGGGCGGTCTGGGTCTTGACCGTGCCGGTCGAGCAACCGAGCACTTCGGCGGTCTCGTCGACACCGAGTCCCTGGTAGAACCGGCACACGAGGGTCGCCCGCTGCCGCGGCGCCAGGGCCCGCATCGCCTGCACCACGTCCAGCCGCGCGGTGACCCGGTCGGCGTGGTCGCCGCCTCCCACCTCGGGCGGAGCCGCCGCGGACCGCTCGCGCCGGCGGAACAACCGCCGGCTCTCGGACAGGTAGACCCGGACCAGGCACGTCCGGGTGAACGCGTCCAGGGCCGATGGATCGTGTACGCGTGACCACGCGCGAGCCAGCCGGACGAACGTGATCTGGGTCAGGTCGTCGGCCCAGTGCCAGTCGCCACACAGCAGGTACGCGGTCCGTCGCACGATGTCGCGGCGTGCCGCGAAGTACTCCTCGAACTCCCGGTTCATCGCACCTCCTCGGCATCAAAGTGCGTCCAGGCGGCCGGTCAGGTTGACACCCCGGCGATGATTCATGGATGTCCGGATCCCACGACGTGCTCCTGGCCGAGACGATCGCACGCCACTTCGACGGC
>DASRII010000012.1:0-7819 GCA_035650075.1 Micromonosporaceae bacterium
TCGAGCCGCGCGCGGACATCGTCGGCCGGTACGTAGTACGTCGGGTAGTACCGGACCTCCCAGACCAGCAGCGGTCGCATGGTGTCGACGACCAGATCCCCGCCGAGGTAGGCGCGTACCCGCTTGGCGCACGCCTCGACCCGGACCTTGCCGCCAGTAGCCGTCGTCATGCGTCCCATCCTGCCCGTCAGGACCGCCGACCGACCACCCGACAGAACGTCAGAGTGCGACCCTCGTCGATGCGCAGCATCTCGGACGTACGTGCCGACATGTCGCGGATGAACTCGCTCTCGTTCGCCGCGCACGCGTCGTTCCAACTAAGCCAGTGTTGCGTCGCGTCGGCGAGTACCACGGCCGCGGCTGATCAGGGGGCTTCCGGGTTGTCCAGGCAGAGGCAGAAGGGGTGACCGGCGGGGTCGGCGTACACCCGGACCTCCTCCTCGTCAGCGCTCAACAGCTTCGCGCCGAGCGCGAGCACCTTCTGCTCCGCCTCGTCGAGGTCGGCGACGAACACGTCGACGTGCGCCTGCATCGACGATCCCTCGTCCGGCCACTGTGGAGGCTGGTACCCGGGCGCGCGCTGGAACGCCAGGCGCACGTCGTCGCCCTTGCCGAGGGTGACCCAGCCGTCGTCGGCGTACTTCACGTCGAGCCCGGTCAGCTCCGCATAGAAATCGGCCAATGTCCGCGGCTCCGGGCAGTCGAACACGACCTCGTACAGCCGTCCGATCATGGATCCTCCCCGATTCGCCGCGCGGCTTCGCGACACATGGACAGCACTCTACGTGCCCCGTCCGGGGTGGATCCGGCCAGTCCGCACGCCGGCGTCACCACGACCTGCACGGGCAGTTGCTCAGGCGGGAACCCCAACTCCCGCCACAGCCGCCGGAGATCGTCCGCCGAGGGCGCGGCCGCGCCGGCGAACAAACCCAGCCCCGCGTCGAGCAACTCCCCCAACGGATCCAGATCGCCGACGAGGGCAAGGTCGATCGCGATCGCGGCGGCTCCCGCATCCCGCAACAGATTCAGCGGTACGTCGGCAGCACAGCAATGCAGCACCACCGGTACGCCGGCCGCCTCGACCACAGTGGACAGTCCACTGGTGACCGTGGTCTCTTTGACCGCGCGCAGGGTCTGCCAGCCGCTCTCGGTCGGCACCCGGCCGGCCAGCACGGCGGGCAGGGACGGCTCGTCGAGCTGCAGCAGCACCCGCGCCCCGGGTAGTCGCGCGGCGACGTCGGCGACGTGTGCCGCCAGACCCTCGGCCAGGGATGCCGTCAGGTCGCGTACCGCTCCGGGGTCCCGCAGCAGCCGGCCACCGATCGGCAGGTCGAGGCCGGCGGCCAGGGTCCACGGCCCAGCGGCCTGTACCTTGACCGGCCCGGTGTACCCGTCACCCTGGTCGGTCAGCGCGTCGAGATCGCGTTCGAGCAGCTCCCGGGTGCGCCGCAGGTCCCGTCCGGGCCGACCTGCGGTACGCCACTGGCCGGCGTACAGCTCGACCGGCAGGTCCACGAGCAGCCCCGCGGTACGCCCCAGCATGTCAGCGCCCGGGCCGCGGGCCGGCAACTCCGGCAGGTACGGCAGATCCGGCAGCTCGCCGAAGGTCGACTTGACTGCCTCGACGATGTCGGTACCGGGCAGCGAGCCGATGCCCGTCGCCGCCCCCGGCGGCCAGGGAAACTCGGTCACGCCGCCACCGCGATCGTGGCCGAGCCGAGCACGACGTCACCGGCCGAGTCGGGCCGGTACGCCACCACGGCCTGCCCGGCCGCCACTCCCCGAGCGGGCCGGCGCAGTTCGGCGACGAGCCGGTCGCCCGACACGGTCACCGTCGCCGGTACCGGGTCGCCGTGTGCGCGCAGCTGTACCTCGCACTCCACCGGCCGGTCGTCGAGGGTCCACACGGGACGGTCACCGTGCACAGTGGACACGTCGAGCGCCTCGGCCGGACCCACGGTCACCCTGTTGTCGACCGGCGTGATGGACAGCACGTACCGCGGCCGGCCGTCGGGTGCCGGACGGGACAGGCCCAGGCCGCGCCGCTGTCCGACCGTATAGGCGTACGCGCCCTCGTGCCGGCCCAGTACCGCCCCGGTACCGGCCTCCACGATGTCCCCCGGCGCGTCGCCCAACTGTGACCGCAGGAAGGCGGAAGTGTCGCCGTCGGCGATGAAGCAGATGTCGTGCGAGTCCGGCTTGTCGGCGACGGCGAGCCCGCGGCGGGCGGCTTCGGCGCGTACCTCCGCCTTCGTCGAGTCGCCGAGTGGGAACACCGAGGAACCCAGCTGCGCCGGGGTCAGTACGGCCAGCACGTACGACTGGTCCTTGGCGAGGTCGACGGATCGGCGCAGCAGACCGTCGGCGCCCAGCCGGGCGTGGTGACCGGTGACGACCGCGTCGAAGCCCAGTGCCAGCGCCCGGTCGAGTACCGCGGCGAACTTGATCTTCTCGTTGCACCGCAGGCACGGGTTCGGGGTACGGCCGGCGGCGTACTCCGCGACGAAATCCTCGACGACCGAGGAGTGGAACTCCTCCGCCATGTCCCAGACGTAGAACGGGATGCCGATCACATCCGCGGCTCGGCGGGCGTCCCGGGCATCCTCGAGCGTGCAGCACCCCCGGGCTCCGGACCGGTACGTCTGCGGGTTCCGGGCCAGTGCGAGGTGTACGCCAGTGACGTCCCACCCGGCGTCGGCCGCCCGCGCCGCGGCGACCGCCGAGTCGACGCCTCCGGACATAGCCGCCAGAACTCGCACCCTACGAGGCTAGCGCGTGCCCCACCCCACCCAGTCGATCATGAAGTTGGTGTGACGACACGCCGTCCAACCCGAAACAAAGTTCATGATCAACGGGGTCTAGCGGCGGACGGCGGCGGCGCGGCGGGCGCGGTCTACGGCGGCGGGGAGGGCGGCGATCAGTTCGTCCACGTCGGACCGGGTCGACGTGTGGCCGAGCGTGAAGCGTAGGGACGAGCGGGCCACGGCGTCGTCGGCGCCCATCGCGAGCAGGACGTGGGACGGCTGTGCCACACCCGCCGAGCAGGCGGAGCCGGTCGAGCAGGCGATGCCCTGCGCGTCCAGCAACAGCAGCAGCGCGTCGCCCTCGCAGCCGGGGAACGAGAAGTGGGCGTTGCCGGGCAGCCGCGCGCCGGGATCGCCGTTGTAGACCGCGTCCGGCACGATCGAACGCACCCGCGCCACCAGCTCGTCCCGGAGGGAGGCCAGGCGGGCGGCGTACTCCGGTTGCTTCTTGACCGAGACCTCGACGGCGGCCGCGAATGCGGCGATGCCCGGCACGTCGAGCGTGCCCGAACGGACATCGCGCTCCTGGCCTCCGCCGTGCAGCAGGGGCGTGCAGGCGACCTCGCGGCCGAGCAGCAGCGCGCCCACGCCGACCGGGCCACCGAGCTTGTGGCCGGTGATGGTGAGCGCGGCGGCGCCGGTCGCGGCGAAGTCGACCGGCACCTGGCCGACCGCCTGGATCGCGTCGGTGTGGAACGGGATGCCGCAGCCGGCCGCGAGCTTGGCCAGCTCGGTGACCGGCTGCACGGTACCGACCTCGTTGTTGGCCCACATCGCGGTGATCAACGCGATCTCCTCGCAATGGGCGTCCAGCGTCTCCCGCAGCGCGTCGACCACCAGCCGGCCGTGGTGGTCCACGGGCAGCCAGCTGACCGTGGCGCCCTCGTGCTGCTCCAGCCAGGCCACCGAGTCCAGCACGGCGTGGTGCTCGACCGCACTGGCCACGATCCGGACCCGCCGGGGCTCCGCCGCGCGGCGGGCCCAGAAGATGCCCTTGACCGCGAGGTTGTCACTCTCGGTACCGCCGCTCGTGAAGATCACTTCGGACGGACGGGCGCCGAGGGCCGCGGCGATCCGCTCGCGCGACTCCTCGACGGTCCGGCGGGCACACCGACCGTACGCGTGCAGTGACGACGCGTTGCCAACTTCTCGGGCGATGCCGGTATAGACGTCGAGCGCCTCGGGCAGCATCGGCGTGGTAGCGGCGTGATCCAGATAGGCCATCACCGACTAGCCTAACGGCCAGTCTGCTACTTCCTCTTACGCAGTTCCTCCGCTGCCTGTGGGATCACCTTGAACAGGTCACCGACCACCCCGAAGTCGGCCAACTCGAAGATCGGCGCCTCCGCGTCCTTGTTCACCGCGACGATCGTCTTCGATGTCTGCATGCCGGCCCGGTGCTGGATCGCGCCGGAGATCCCGAGCGCGATGTACAGCTGGGGGGATACCGTCTTGCCGGTCTGCCCGACCTGGAATTGGTGCGGGTAGAAGCCGGAGTCGGTCGCCGCCCGGGATGCCCCGACCGCGCCGCCCAGCAGGTCGGCCAGCTCCTCGACGAGCTTGAAGTTGTCGGCGCTGCCGACCCCACGGCCGCCGGACACCACGACCGACGCCTCGGACAGCTCCGGCCGGGCGCCCTTGGCCTCGGCCACCCGGTCGGTGATCCGCGCGAGCTTCGCCGAGTCGGGCACCGAAACGTCCACAGTGGACACTTGCGGAGTGGCTGGCGCGGGCGACGGGGTGAGCGAGTTCGGCCGGACGGTGACCAGCGGCAGACCGCGGGTGACCTTCGACTTCACGATCGTGGAGCCGGCGAACACGACCTGCGTCGCTGTCCCGTCCGCGGCCAGGTCCGTCACGTCGGTCAGCAGCCCGTTGTCCAGCTTCACGGCCAGCCGCCCGGCGATCTCCTTGCCCTCCTGCGTCGAGCCGAGCAGGACGGCCGCGGGCTGGACCTCGCCGATCAGCGAAGCGAGCACGGCGGCTTTCGGCGCCACCAGGTGACCGTCCACATCGGAGCTTTCGGCGGCGTACACCTTGGTCGCGCCGTACTCGCCGAGTTTGTCGGTCAGCGCGGCGGCCACTCCGGGCGCACCGAGCACCACGGCCGACGGCTCGCCCAGCGACCGGGCCAGCGTGAGCATCTCGAGCGTGACTTTCTTCACCGCACCAGCGGAATGCTCGACGACAACCAGTACCTCAGCCATGTCCCCGCCTCACACGAACTTCTCGGACGCGAGAAACTCCACGAGCTTCACGCCGCCGTCACCGTCGTCGGTCACCTTCGTGCCGCCGTGCCGCACGGGCCGACGGCTGTGCTCCAGTACCGCGCTCGTCGCGCCGGCCGAGCCGACCTCGCCGGCATCGATCCCGAGGTCAGCGAGGGCCAGCGTCTCCACCGGCTTCTTCTTGGCCTCCATGATCCCCTTGAACGACGGGTAGCGCGGTTCGTTGATCGTGTCCCAGACCGACACCACGGCCGGGGTGCCGGCCGTGACGACCTCGTACCCCTCGTCGGTCTGCCGCTCGATCGTCAGCGTCGAGCCCTCGACGGTGAGCTTGCGCGCGCCGGTCAGCGCCGCGATCTCCAGCCGCTCGGCGAGCATGTGTGGCATCACCTGCACCCGGCCGTCCGTGGCCTCGGCGCCGCACAGGATCAGATCCGGCGACAGCCGGCCCAGGGCGGCGGCCAACACCTTCGACGTGGCGACGGCGCACGACCCGCGCAGGGCGTCGTCGACGACGTGTACCGCCCCGTCCGGCCCCATCGACAGCGCCTTGCGGATCGACTCGGCGGCCTTGTCGGGGCCCATCGTCAGGATGGTGACCTCGCCACCGTTCGCCTCGCGCAGGCGCAACGCCTCCTCGATGGCGTACTCGTCCATCTCGTTGATGACGTTGTTGGCCGACCCGCGGTCGATGGTGTTGTCGTCGGTCCGCAGCGTCCGCTCCACGCCCGAATCCGGCACCTGTTTGACGAGCACGACTATTTTCATGGCAACTCCGCGAATATGTTACTCACAAGTAGCAAACTATCAGGAGGCGAGCGCGGCCCGCACCTTGGACAGCATCGCCTGCTCGGGGCCGCCCACCCCGTCCGCCGCGCCGGCCGCCTGTTCACAAGCGGCGAGGACGGTCGCGGAGAAGTTCTTCAGCTCGGCGGGTGCCTTGGCCTGCAGGATCTCCACCGAACGGTGCAGCGCCGGCAGTACCGTCGCCTCCAACTCGGCGGCCGACCCGCGCGGCAGCTCCGGCAGGTGCCCGGTGTCGAAGACCTGCCGGACCAGCCCGGTCGCGTCCGCGAGCGCACCCGACGCGGCGAAGCTCTCCCGGAACAACTCGAAGAAACCCGGATCGGCGTTGGCTACCAGGGCCACCGCCCCGAAGCCGGCGTTGCGCAGCGTGTCGAGCTCGTCCTCGGTCAACGCGTCCGTCATGGCTCGATTCTTCCCTAGGCTCGGCATGGGCGGGCGGGTCGCCACGGATCGCATGGAGGGGTCATCATTGCCGCATGGCGCGCCTCTACCCCATCCTCTTCCTGGCCGACATCGCCCTGATCGTGATCGCGCTGATCAGCTGCCTGTCCGCTGACGAGGGCGACCTCCGGGCGCTCCCGAGGATCGCGTGGGTCTTCATCATCCTGCTGTTTTCCCCCATCGGACCGATCGCGTACCTGATCGCGGGTCGGCCGATCAACGCGGCCCCTCGACCCGGTGTCTGGCAGCCCGGCGGTGGGTTCCCCGAAGCCGAACGGCCCCTCCTCCGCCGGCAGGTCGCACCCGACGACGACCCGGACTTCCTGAAGGGACTGGCCAAGCAGAACCGCGACGACGCGGACCTGCTGCGCCGCTGGGAAGACGACCTCAAGCGGCGCGAGGACGAGCTGAAGCGGCGCGAACGGGGGGAAAATCCCGAGGGCTAGCCCGAACGTGAAACTTCCTCTACGTTTCGAATCATGAGACGTGCTCTTGTCGTGGCCGCGGCGCTCCTCGGCGTCCTGCTGATCCCCGGCGTGGCGGCGGCGCACGACGAGCGCGAACCGGTCTACCCGGATGGCACCGGGAGCGTCCCGACCTACCGCACCGACGGCCCGCGGCTGCTGGTCTGCAAGACCGACCGCGCCGACTTCGACCGGCGCATCGCGGGCTTCCCCGCCGCGCTGCGCGAGACCAACGTCGCGCTCTGGACGCAATGCCAGAGCAACGGGTACCGGCATCTGCAGGAAGCGGTCAACGCGGTCCGGCTACCGGGCACGAACATTTCGGTGCTGCCCGGCGTCTACCAGGAGGAGCCGAGCCTCGCCGAGCCGAGCGGGGCGTGCGCGAACCTGCAGGCACCGATCGCCGGCAACGAGCGGTACCAGGTGCTCAGCTGGGAGCAGCAGGTCGAGTGCCCCAACAACCAGAATCTCGTCGCGGTCATGGCCAAGCAGAACCTGCAGATCGAAGGTACCGGTCAGGCCCCGGCCGACGTGGTCGTGGACGCGCAGTACCGCCGGCTCAACGCGATCCGCGCCGACCGTTCGCCCGGCTTCTACCTCAGGAACCTGACCGCCCAGCGCACCACGTTCAACGCGGTCTACATCCTGGAGACCGACGGCTTCGTCATCGACCACGCGATCGGGCGGTGGAACGACGAGTACGGCTTCCTCACGTTCGCCGACGACCACGGGCTCTATACCGACTGCGAGGCGTACGGCAACGGCGACTCGGGCGTCTACCCGGGCGCGGCGCAGAACGTCAACGCGTCCCGTGGAGCCGATGTCACGCGCTACGCCATCGAGATCCGGAACTGCTACAGCCACCACAACCTGCTCGGGTACTCCGGTACCGCGGGCGACTCGGTGTGGGCGCACGACAACGTCTTCACCGAGAACGGGACCGGCGTGGCGACCGACTCCGCGTTCCCGAACCACCCCGGCATGCCGCAGAACCACGCCAAGTTCGAGCGCAACGTCATCGGCGACAACAACGTGGACTACTACCAGTACGTGCGGGACGGCACGTGCGCCAAGC
>DASRII010000013.1:0-6465 GCA_035650075.1 Micromonosporaceae bacterium
AGGAGGCCGAGGAGCACGCGGGCGGCAACATGTCCTGGAACACCCGGGTCGACTATGCCCGTATGCTCGCCCGCTCCTCGATCCGCGCCGAGGTCGAGGCGCTGTACGCCGGTGCCGGTCTGTCGTTGGCCGATGACCTCGCTACCCTTGCTGCCGCGCCGCGGATCGGCGCCGACCCGGCAGCCGTCGGGTACATGGTCCGCAACATCTCGTTCGGCGGACGGTTGACCCGACCGATGCTCACCATCCACACCACCGGCGACCCCCTGGTGCCGGTGCAGGTGCAGCACGCGTACGACGACGCGGTCGACGACGCGCACCGGTCCGCACTGCTGCGGCAGGCGTACGTTCACCGCGGCGGGCACTGCACGTTCACCACCGGCGAGATGCTCGCTGCGCTGCGCACGCTCGAGCGCAGAGTCTCCAGTGGACGGTGGTCGGGCACCGACCCGGCCGCGCTCAACCAGCTCGCCGCGGCACTGGACCCGACGACCACGCCGGCGTACGTGGACTACCGGCCCGCACCGTATCCCCGGCCGTTCAACCTCGGCAGGTGACGGCGTGAACCTGACCGATCGGGTGGCGGTCGTCACCGGTGCGGGTCGCGGCCTCGGCCGTGCCTACGCCGAGGCGCTGGCCGCCGTCGGCGCGGCGGTCGTGGTCAACGACGCCGACCCCGACGCCGCGCACGAGGTGACCGACAAGATCATCGCTGCCGGCGGAACAGGCGTCGCCGAACCCGGCGCGGTCGGCCCGACGGAGTTCGCCGAGCGGCTCGTGGACCGCGCGGTGACCACGTTCGGCCGGCTGGATGTCATGGTGACCAACGCTGGCATCCTGCGCGACCGCATGCTGTGGAAGATGTCCGATGAGGAGTTCGACACCGTCGTGGCCGTCCATCTGCGGGGTACCTTCACCTGTGTGCGGGCGGCCGTGCGGCGCATGCGGGAGCAGGGCGACGGCGGGCGGATCGTCGCGGTCGGGTCGCCGGCCGGGCAGCGGGGCAACGTGGGCCAGACCAACTACTCCGCGGCCAAGGCGGCGATAGTGGGTATGGTGCGGGCCTGGGCGATGGAGTGCGCCCGGGACCGCATCACCGTCAACGCGGTCATTCCGGTGGCCGCCACCGCGATGACCGTGACGATTCCGACGTTCGCGCCCCACGTCGTCGCCTGGCAGGACCAAGGCACCTCGCTGCCCCGGTGGCTGCGCGCCGGCGAGGGGTTCGGCGTACCCGAGGACGCGGCCGGACTGGTCGTCTTCCTCGCCTCGCCCGAATCCGAGGCTGTGACCGGACAGGCCATCGGTATCGGCGGAGACAAGCTGTCACTCTGGTCGCACCCCCAGGAGGTGGCTTCGGCATACCGTGACGGCGGCTGGGGCGCTAGCGCCATCGCCGAGGCGTGGCCCGTGTTGTCCGCGCACAGCCAGTCGGTCGGCATCCTCCCACCGCGGGTGCCGGATCGGTGAACGTCGACGACCTGGTCGCCATCGACACGCACGTGCGCGCCGACAGCGCGGCGCGGCTGCTCGGCTTGCTGTACAACGGCTATGGATAACCAGGGCCTGGGCTCCTGGATCGCACGGCGGGCGCGGATGTCGCCGCAACGGGTCGCGGTCGTGCACGAGGATCGCGAGTGGACCTACCGGCAGTTGCACGGCCGGGCCACCCGCCTGGCCCACGCGCTGGCCGGTCTGGGTGTGCGACGTGGCGATCGGGTGGCCTATCTGGGGCCCAACCATCCAACCTTCCTGGAGGTCATGTTCGCGGCCGGTCAGCTCGGTGCGGTGTTCGTCCCGCTCAACTGGCGGCTAGCTGCGCCCGAGCTGGCGTACATCGTCTCCGACAGCGCCACCGAGATACTGGTACACGCGTCTACTGTGGAGGGTCTTGCGGTGCGGGCCGCGGTGGCGGTCGGTGAGGAGTACGAGGCGCTGCTCGCCGCCGCCCCCGAGGACCCGATCGACGAGCCGGTGGACCCGGACGATACTTGCATGATCCTCTATACCTCGGGGACCACCGGCCGGCCCAAGGGTGCCATGCTCACCCACGCCAACATCACCTGGAACAGCATCAACCTGCTCCTCGACGTCGACCTGGCCTCGGACGAGGTGACCCTCGTGGCCGCCCCGATGTTCCACGTCGCCGCGTTGGGCCAGACCGTACTGCCCACCTTGCTGAAGGGAGGGCGGGTGATCCTGATGTCCGCGTTCGACCCGCAGCGCGCGTTGGAGCTCATCGCCCATGACCGGGTCACCTTCCTGTTCGGCGTACCGACGATGTTCCTCACGATGAGCCGAGCACCTGGCTGGCCGACTGCGGACCTGTCCTCGGTGCGCTCGGCGATCTGCGGTGGCGCTCCGGTCCCGGACGCGGTCATCGCCGCGTACCAGGACCGCGGCGTCACCTTCATGCAGGGGTACGGGCTGACCGAAGCCGCACCCGGCGTGCTGTTCCTGCGTCGGGACGACAGCGTCCGCAAGGCCGGCTCGGCCGGCACCGCGTCGTTCTTCACCGACGTGCGCCTGGTCCGACCCGACGGCGCCGACGCCGCCCCCCGCGAGCCCGGCGAGATCCTTGTGCAGGGCCCCAATGTCATGGCCGGGTACTGGCGGCGACCCGATGACACCGCGGCGTCGTTGTCACCGGACGGGTGGCTGCGTACCGGCGACATCGGCGTCGCCGACGAGGACGGCTACATCAGCATCCGGGACCGTACCAAGGATCTGATCATCTCCGGCGGGGAGAACATCTATCCGGCAGAGGTCGAAGACGCCCTGTACCAGCATCCGGCCGTTGCCGAATGCGGTGTGTTCGGCGTACCTGACGACACCTGGGGCGAGGTCGGCCGCGCGGTCGTTGTCCTCCGCGACGGCCACCATGCGGAACCGTCGGAGCTACTCGAGTTTCTCCTCGGCACGATCGCCAAATACAAGATCCCGAAGTCGGTGGTCTTCGCCGACGCCTTGCCGCGCACTGCCTCCGGCAAGGTCGTCAAGAAGGAGCTGCGGGCGCGGTTCACGTGACCGAGCGACTGGCTGCGAGGAACAGGCGTCAGGAGACCGACGGCGGCCAGCGATGTCTGCGCCACTCGTCCCATGTCGCGAATCCAGCCGGTGGGTCGTCAATGGGTTCACTGCCGTCGAGTTCGCCTGGCGTTGGGACGTCGAATTTGGCAGCCCACTCGGCGAGCTCCTCGTCGGACATAGGCCACGTCGTGTGTGGCGCTTCGGCTTGGCGCTGCTCGAGTCGTCTGCGCTGCTCGGCTGGGGTGAGTTCGAAGTAGCGCATCTGCACCATCGCGCCGAGGTCTGCTGCTGCCTGCTGTAGAGCGGAGCGCTCGTCTCGACCCCAGAGGCCGTAGTCGATCACGACGTTGTTGCCGAGTTCGAGCGCGCGCAGCCCGATCTGGATGAGCCGTCCTTCGATCACGTCCTGAGCCGATGGCGGATTCTCCGGCCCGTAGAGAGCCTTCACCCATTCGTCCTTCGTGAGACGAAGTGCTTTCTGCTCGATCTCGATGCGCCGAGCAGCAGTGGTCTTCCCGGTGCAGGGGAGTCCCACAGTCAGGAACAGTGTCGGTTGCCTCATCATCACCCGCTTCCGACCGAACGCCTCATCATGCTGACATCCGCCCATGGCCTGCCCGTGCTCGCTAGGGTGGCCCGGGCCGAGGGCTGGCGGGTCGAGCAGATTACCCGCGACGTGTATCCCGGTCCCGCGGTACGCTCCGGCGTCGGGGAGGTCCGATGCGGGCAACGGCCGAACATCTCGAACCGTACCGGCGGTGGCGTACGTCGTACTGCAGCGAGGGCCGTAAACTGGCCGGCTTCTGGCTGACGCCTGACGGCGACGGCCCGCATCCGGCGGTGGTGTTCAACCACGGCAGCATCGGCCTTGGCCCGGCTTCGCTGGTTGGTCTTCAGGTGCTGCTCGGGCTGGGGTACGCGGTGTTCGCTCCGATCCGCCGCGGGCACAACGAGGAGCCGGGCCCGTACTGGTTGGATCTGGTGCCGGCGCCGTGGGGCAGCCCGGAGATGGGCCGGCAGCTCGTGACCGCCTTGCGGGCGGAGCTAGTCGACGTGTTGGCCGCGGTGGAGTGGGTCGCGGCGCGGCCCGGGGTGGACGCCGGGCGGATCGCGGTGGCCGGCTCGTCGTTCGGCGGGGTGCTGACCGTGCTCGCGTTGAGCGAGCCGGCGGCGTTGTGTGCCGGGGTGAGCTTCGCCGGGCCGTCGATGAGCTGGCCGGACGCGCCGGCGTTGCAGGCGGAGCTGCTGGCCGCCGCGGCGTCGGGGACGGCGCCGCTGTTTTTGGCTCAGGCGTTCAACGACCACAGCTTGCAGCCGACGTACGTGATCGGGGCCGAGTTGGCCAGGTGCGGCCGGCCGCACGAGACCCGGGTGTATCCGGCCATCGGCGACGAACCCATGACCGGACATGGAATCTTCGCCACCGGGGTGGACCTGTGGCGCGCGGACATAGAGCGGTTCCTGGCCCGCTGGGTGACCGGGTAGCCGAACGACTGTGGGAGCGGAAGTTCTTCGCGCACGACGGTCCACTCTGCTACACGGCTACGCCCCAAACTTGACGACAGCTGCCGGCGCGGCAAGGTGGTGGCTGTCGGGCATTACGGTGGCTTGATGACAGGCCGGCTGCTGGCTCTGTGGAGCGTACCCAGAGCCAGGTCCACGGCTTTCCTGCGGATGATGATCGAGCGGGGCGATCTCACGGTCGTGCACGAGCCGTTCTCCCGGGTCGCGCATTTCGGCTCGGTCGCCGTCGGCGACCGGACGTGTCGCTCTGCGGTGGAGGTGATACAGGCTCTGCGGGTGCTCGCCGAGCAGGGGCCGGTGTTCTTCAAGGACACATTGGACCGCCGCCATCCAGATGTCCTCGCCGACGGTGATTTCCAGCGGGCGGTGACCCACAGCTTCATGATCCGGTCGCCGCAGGCGGTGGTCGCCTCGTATCTGCGGCTCGACGCCCGTGCCGAGCGGGAGGCGATGGGCTTCGAGAACCTCGCCGAGCTGTATGACGTGGTGTGCGCGTCGACCGGACAGGACGCGCTTGTGGTCGACGCGGACCAGCTCATTGCCGATCCGGAACGAACGGTGCGGGCCTACTGCCGGTACGCGGGAATCCCGTTCCGGCAGGATGCCCTCAGATGGCAAGCCGGAGCCCTGCCGGACTGGAGACAATTCAGTCGCTGGCACGAGAGGGCAGCGACGACGACCGGTTTCGTACAGACCGACCCGGGGTCCCTCCCGGTCGAGCTTCGTAGGCTCGCGGAGGCATACGTCGCCTACCACCGGCCGTTCTACAGCCGGTTGCTCGCAAAGATGTCGACCGGCTGCCCTCGGCAGCGATAGCGTGCTGGGTCGATGTGGGGCGAGGTACGACCGCCGGCCGCGACTCAGGTCCGCGACGCGTTTGGTGTCGGTGGGCGAGCTGCGGCCGCATCCGGGCGGGTTCGAAGCGGATGCGTTCACCGACGGGCGCTGGTTCGTGAAACTCTGGCGTCAGCGGCCCGACAGCGACGCCGTACTGGCGCTGACCGCTGAGCTGGCGGCTCGGGGCATCCCCGTTCCTACGGCGCGGCGAGCGCTTGACGGCTCGTACACCTCCGAGCACCATGGCCGGCGCTACGCGCTGTTCCCGCTCGTCGACGGCCGCCAGGCAACGTGGAACGACGCCGACGCGATCGCGCGGGCGATGCGCGCCGTACACGAGATCGCCGACCTCCGGGGCGAGGTCATGGCCAACGTTGACCGACTCGAAGCGGTGATCGAACGGGCACGCGCGATCGACGTGCCCCACGTCGTGTGCCACCACGACCTGTTCCCTCACAACGTCCTCGTCGACCGCGACGGTCGCGTCGCGACCCCGCTCTGCGCCGCAGGAGATGCGCTGCATCGTGCCGCCTAGGCGACGGTGTGATCGGGCGAACACATCGGTGGCCGCTGGCGCCAGCTTCCACCGCCCGACAGATCATCTGGTCGGTTCGGCGATGTCGAGTAGCTCTGTGTGCCAGAGGGCGAACCGGTGACGCAGCGCGTCGAGGTCCTCGCCGACCAGGCCGTACTGCGCGAAGTCGTCGGCGTCGAGCAGCTGCGCCTGCGCGAGCGCGTCGGCGAACACGCTTCTGTCGAAGGTGATGTCCGAGCGCTCGGCGAGCTGCAGGAGCGTGGATCGGTCGTAGCGACCCGACCGCAGCGCCGCGTCGATGTCGATGAAGTCACACGCGTGGGCACGCTCGTAGAGCGCGCGCATCTTGTTGGCGACCGCGTCGTCGGGGTGCAGGACCGGCCCGATGGCGATCCGGACCGGTTCATTGGCGCGCGAGTCCACGCCGAGCTCAACCTTCGCGGTCCGCACGCCATCGGAGACGGTCAGCCGGGTGAACGTGTCGTGGCGGCGTTCGGCCTCCACGCTCAGACCAGCGGCGACGTATGCGTCGACGATGG
>DASRII010000014.1:0-16141 GCA_035650075.1 Micromonosporaceae bacterium
CGCCGCGTGGCCCACCGCGCTGACGACGACATCGCAGCCGGCCACCGCCTCCGCGACGGCCGCCGGATCGAAGACGTCGGCTCCGACGACCCGACCGTTGAAGTCCACGTTGGACACAGCGGGATCGCGTACCGCCGCGACCACCTCGTGGCCACGGGATACGGCTTCCGCGACGATGCGCCGGCCGATACGCCCGGACGCGCCTATGACAGTCACGCGCATTGCGTGATTGTCCAGGATGCTAGACCGCGCTGGGTTGGTGTTCTCCGTGCAGCGCGCGGAGGTACTCGTAGTGGCCCGGCATGGTCGCGGACAGCCGCTGCCGTTCCTGCTCGATCTGCGCGAACACCTCCGTGACCATCTGTTCGTCCACGAGGTCCACCGCTGGCGGTGGCTTGGTGAACTCGAACTCCATGCCCGACAGGATGGCCCAGATGCCGCGCGTCTCGAACAACCGCAGTTGGGTTCCGTCCGGCGTGACGATGCTCTCCGCGTACTCCGCGAGCTTCTCCTGCAGGCTGTCCGGTATCGGCGCCTCTCGTACCGCACGCCAGAACGACGTGTCGTCCCGGTTGCTCAGGCAGTAGTGCATGACGACGAAGTCGCGAAGATCGTCGTAGGCGGCGTACAACAGGTCGTTGTACCGGCGCATGCGCCGCTCGTCGAAGTCCTTGTCCGGGAAATGCAACAGCAGCAGGGCGAGCTGGTACTCGATCAAGGCGATGGTGGTCGACTCCAGCGGCTCGATGAAGCAACTGGACAACCCGACCGCGACACAGTTGGCGACCCAGGATCGCCGGTTCTGCCCGACGCGCATCTTGATGTGGTTGGCGGGCACGTCGTAGGCGCGCTCGCCGAGGAAGTCGCGAAGCTCCCGCTCGGCGTCGGTCGGCGTGGTGGTGTTGGAGCAGTAGACGTAACCGGTTCCGTCCCGGTGGTACAACGGGATCTCCCAGATCCACCCGTGGCCCACCGCGTTGGCGGTTGTGTACGGGCGCAGCCCCTGACCCTCGGGATCGTTGCGGGCCGGGAGCGCGACCGCGGAGTCGCAGAGCAGGTAGTTGTTGTGCGAGACGAACGGCTCCTTCAGCGCCTGGTTGATGATCAGTCCACGGAACCCGGTGCAGTCCAGAAAGAGGTCTCCTTCGATGTCGATGCCCTGTTCCGTGGTGATTTTCTGAACCTGGCCACGCTCGTTGAGGACAACCGAATCCACGTCCGCCTGCATGTGCTTGACACCGCGCCCCACCGCGAGATCGCGTAGGTACTCCGCGATGAGCGCTGCGTCCAGGTGGTAGGCGTAGCGGAAACCAGGGTTGGGTCCATCCGAACCGGGCAGCGGTTTGGGCGACTTGTTGAGCTCACACATGCGCTGCAATGACATACCGGCCTCACCGAACGTGGCGGGCACGCTGGAATCGCCGGCCAGCCGGCGGCTGAGCCAGAAGTGCGCAAGCGAGAGTCCCCGGCCGAAGCGCGCGTGAAACGACCGCTCGAAGGCGACCATCGGCTCGGGGACCTCGAAGAACGGGTGGTAGTACGTGTGCTGCGTGGTACCCGGAAATGGCCGGCGCCAGTTGTTGAGCCGCACGGCCGACTTGAACGCGGCGTTGCACTTGGGCATCCAGTCCGCCTCGTCCATACCGAGGAAGGCGAATGTCCGGCGCAGCGTCGGTACCGTGGCCTCACCAACGCCGATACGTCCGATCCGGGGCGACTCTACGAGCGTGATGTCGAGCTTCCGGCCGAACGCGCGATTGAGATACGCGGCCGAAAGCCAACCGGCTGTGCCGCCGCCGACGATCACGACGTGTTGTATTGGGTGTGCCACGGCCACCTCCCGAGAATCAACCCGGAAACGGTACATCCGCGGTCACCCCGGAACCTTCTTTCATCATGCGCATCCGGATGCCGGGGAGCACGGTCGGCCGAGGCACGCGCACGGAGGGAGAAGGCGGCGTCGGCTGGATATCCGACGATGACCAGGAGACGCGGACCAGCCCTGACTGGCCCTCGTCTGTGCGGAGGCGCCGTGAAGGAGCACATCCTGGCCGCGCCGCCGGCACCGCTGGCGGCCCACCAGTTACTCATACTGCTGCTCCAGCTGACGCTGTTGCTGCTGCTCGCGTTTTGCCTGGGACGGCTCGCGGAACGGCTGAAGCTCGCGGCGATCGTGGGCGAGCTGGTCGCCGGCGTCATCGTCGGACCGTCTCTATTGGGCCATCTGGCACCCGGATTCGCGAACTGGCTGCTGCCGACACGGCCGGACCAGACACACCTGCTCGATGCCGTGGGCATGCTCGGCGTGCTGCTGCTCGTCGGCGTCACCGGCACTCACCTGGACACGGCCATGCTCCGCAAGCGCGGTGCGACCGCGCTGCGCGTCAGCGTCTTCGGCCTTGTCATCCCGCTGGCCCTGGGCATGCTGGCCGGCGCCGTCATGCCGGCCTCGCTGATGGCCGGACCCAAGGATCGCTGGGTGTACGCGTCCTTCCTCGGCGTGGCGATGTGTGTGTCAGCGATACCGGTCATCGCGAAGACTCTGTCCGACCTGCGCTTGCTACACCGCGACCTCGGTCAGCTCATCCTCGCCGCCGCCACGGTCGACGATACGGTCGGGTGGTTTCTGTTGTCGGTGGTCGCCGCCGCGGCCACCGTCGGCGTGCACACGCACGTCTGGCTGTCGGTGGTGAACCTCGTCGGTTTCGTGGTGCTCGCCGCTGTGGTGGGTCGTCCGCTGGTACGCCGGATCGGCCGGCTGACCGCCCGCGACAGGGAGCCAGGATCCACCATCGCCACCGTCGTCGTGCTCGTGCTGCTCGGTGCGGCCGCCACCCACGCGCTGGGCATGGAGCCCATCTTCGGCGCCTTCGTCGCCGGCATCCTGATCAGCGCGTCCGGGGCGGTCGACCAGGTCAAGCTCGCTCCGCTGCGCACCGTGGTGCTGTCGGTACTCGCCCCGATCTTCATGGCCACCGCCGGGCTACGGATGGACCTGACCGCGCTGCGTAGGCCGACTGTCGCTATCGCGGCAGCGGTCATCTTGGCGATCGCTGTCCTCGGCAAGTTCGCCGGCGCGTATCTCGGCGCGCGGCTCAGCCGCCTCGGCAGGTGGGAAGCGATGGCCCTGGGTGCGGGGATGAACGCCCGTGGTGTGGTCGAGGTGGTTGTCGCCATGACCGGGCTGCGGCTGGGCGTACTGAACACCGCGACGTACACCGTCATCGTGCTCGTGGCCATCGTCACGTCCGTGATGGCACCGCCATTGCTGCGCGTGGCGATGCGCCGTATCGCTGAGAACGAGCGGGAAAAGGCCCGCGGGGCGGCCCATGACAAGTGGGCGGGCGTCGCCGACGACGACGTCGGTCACGAGGCCACGCCAGCCGGCGCCGGCCGACACGCCCGGATACACCTATGACGGCGGTACCAGGCGAAGGATGATGTCCCCTTCGGGCGTCTGCGGCAGCCCATCCTCACGGCCGACCTGGTCGCGGTTGGAGGTGGTGACCCACAGCGAACCGTCCGGCGCCACCGTGACCGTACGCAGGCGGCCGTGGTTGTCGAGCAGCTTTCGCGGGTTGCGGCCGTCGAGGTCGAGGCGGTAGAGCGTCTGGCCGCGCAGGCAGGCGACGTAGAGGTGGTCGCCGAGGATGGCGATGCCGCTGGGCGAGGCGACGCTGGTCGGTGTCCAGGTCGCGATCGGGTTGGTGTACTGCGGATCGGTGCCGAAGCCCTCGACGCGCGGCCAGCCGTAGTTGCGGCCAGGCTCGATGAGGTTTATCTCGTCGTAGGTCTTCGAGCCGAGCTCGGAGGCGTACATGCGGCCGCGCGAGTCCCAGGCGAGCCCCTGCACGTTGCGGTGGCCGTAGCTCCACACCAGCGAGTCGGGGAACGGGTTACCGGGCGCGGGTTTGCCGTCCGGCGTCATGCGCAGGATCTTCCCGCCGAGCGAGGCGCGGTCCTGCGCGATCTGGCCGTCGAAGTAGGTTTCGCCGACGCTGGCGTAGAGCATGCCGTCGGGTCCGAAGGCGAGCCGGCCACCCTGGTGGTACCGCCCGTCGTCGCCGGAGACCGGAATGCCGGTCACGATCGGCTGCGGCGGCTGCCCTATCTTCAGCCGCGCGATGCGGTTGTCGTCGGCGGCGCTGTAGTAGATGTACACCCATTGGTCGGTCGCGTAGGTCGGGGAGACCGCGATGCCGAGCAGGCCGCCCTCGCCGGTTCGTCTGTCCACTTCGGTCAGACGCTGCACCTCGGTCACCTTTCCGGCCGGCGTGACCGAGACGATCCGCGGTACGCCGCTGTTGTCGTCGCGCGCCTTGTCGGCTGTGGGGACCGTGTTGCCGCGCTCGGTGACCAGTGCCGTGCCGTCGGGCAGGAACGCCAGACCCCACGGGATGCGCAGCCCGGTGGCGATCGTGCGGACGGCGGAGTCGGGTACCGCCAGGTTGGGCGCGCCGGTGAACGCCGGGGTCGCCGCCGAGGAACCGGGCACGCCTTCCACCGGTCCCCCGCCACCGCCGAGGTCACCGGGGAGGCCGCACGCGGCCAATGAACCGATCAGGACGAGAGCCACGACATACCTTTCGATGGCCGGCATGGCAGGACTATACCCGTCGGGTATACTCGCAGGGAAGACCCGCCCCTCGAATTCCTCCCAACTAGCATGTACGCCGTGACAGGCGTACCCGAGAAACCGTCGCTGACCGGCATCGAGGACCGATGGATGCGAGCCTGGGACGAGCAGGGCGTATACCGCTTCGACCGCTCCGTACCGCGGGACGGGATCTACTCGATCGACACTCCCCCGCCGACGGTGAGTGGTTCGCTGCACGTCGGGCACGTCTTCTCCTACACCCACACCGACACGGTGGCGCGCTACCACCGCATGCGGGGCAAGGCCGTGTTCTACCCGATGGGGTGGGACGACAACGGGCTGCCGACCGAACGGCGGGTGCAGAACTACTTCGGCGTGCAGTGCGACCCGGCGCTGCCGTACGTCCCCGACTTCGCGCCGCCGGACCAGCCGCCCAGCCCGCCCGTGCACATCTCGCGGCGGAACTTCGTCGAGCTGTGTCATCGCCTCACGGAGGTCGACGAGCAGGCGTTCGAGCACCTGTGGCGCCGGCTCGGGCTGTCGGTGGACTGGTCGCTGACGTACGCCACGATCGACGACCGTAGCCGTGCCGTGTCGCAGCGGGCCTTCCTGCGGAACCTCGCGCGAGGCGAGGCCTACTCGGCCGACGCGCCGACGCTCTGGGACGTCACGTTCCGCACCGCGGTGGCGCAGGCCGAGCTCGAGGACCGCGAGCGGCCGGGCCACTACCACCGGGTCGCGTTCCAGACCGGCACCGGCGAGAAGGTGTACGTCGAAACCACCCGGCCCGAGCTGCTGCCCGCCTGCGTCGCGCTCGTGGCGCATCCCGACGACGACCGGTACCGGCACCTGGTCGGCGGCACCGTCACCGTGCCGCTGTTCGGCACGAAGGTGCCGGTCGTGGCGCACCGGCTCGCCCAGCCGGACAAGGGTTCCGGCATCGCGATGATCTGTACGTTCGGCGATCTCACCGACGTGATCTGGTGGCGCGAGCTTGATCTGGCCACCCGTCCGGTCGTCGGCCACGATGGCCGGCTACTCCCCGACCCACCGTCCGATGTGGACCCCGCGGCCTACGCCGAACTGGCGGGGCGGACCGCTCACCAGGCCCGCGAGAAGGTGGTCGAGCTGCTCCGGGTCAGCGGGGACCTGGCCGGTGAGCCGCGGCCGATCACCCACGCGGTCAAGTTCTTCGAGAAGGGCGACAAGCCGCTCGAGATCGTCACGACGCGGCAGTGGTACATCCGCAACGGCGGCCGCGACTCCGCGCTGCGGGAGGCGCTGATCGCCCGGGGTCGGGAGCTTCGGTGGTACCCGGCGCACATGCGGCACCGGTACGAGAACTGGGTGGAGGGGCTCGCGGGTGACTGGATCATCAGCCGCCAGCGGTTCTTCGGCGTACCGATCCCGTTGTGGTACCCGCTCGACGCGAACGGCGAGCCCGACCACGACCGCCCGCTCGTGCCCGACGATTCGGCGCTGCCGGTCGACCCGAGCAGCGAGGCCCCGCCCGGGTACGCCGAGGAGCGGCGCAACCGCCCGGGTGGCTTCACCGCCGACCCCGATGTCATGGACACCTGGGCGACGTCCTCGCTCACCCCGGAGATCGCCGGTGGCTGGAGCTACGACGACGATCTGTTCGGCCGGGTGTTCCCGATGGACCTGCGACCGCAGGCGCACGAGATCATCCGTACCTGGCTGTTCTCCACGGTGCTGCGCGCCCATCAGGAGTTCGACTCGTTGCCGTGGCGGCACGCGGCGATGTCCGGCTGGATCCTCGATCCCGAACGCAAGAAGATGTCGAAGTCCAAGGGCAACGTGGTGACGCCGATCGGCCTGCTCGAGGAGTACGGCTCGGACGCCGTCCGGTACTGGGCCGCCAGCGGCCGTCCCGGTACCGACACCGCATTCGACACCGGCCAGATGAAGATCGGCCGGCGGCTGGCGGTGAAGATTCTCAACGCCACGAAGTTCGTGCTCGGCTTCGGCTCCGCCGCGACGGCCGCGACGGCCTCGATGGCCGCGCTACCGCTCGACGCGGTCACCGAGCCCATCGACCGGGCGATGCTGGGCGCGCTGGCCGACGTCGTCGAGGAGGCGACCACGGCGTTCGAGGCGTACGACTACGCCCGTGCCCTGGAACGCACCGAGCAGTTCTTCTGGACGTTCTGCGACGACTACCTGGAGCTGGTGAAGACCCGGGCGTACGGCGAACCGGCCGAGCCGGCCGTCCGCTCGGCACACGCCGCGCTGGGCCTGGCACTGTCCACATTGCTGCGTCTGTTCGCGCCGGTGCTGCCGTTCGTGACCGAGGAGGCGTGGTCGTGGTGGCATGCCGGCTCGGTGCACCGCGCACCATGGCCGGTACGCGACGAGCTGGTCGGCGACGCACCGCCGGCCGGTCTGCTGGCCGTGGCCAGCTCCGTCCTGCAGGCGGTGCGCCGGGCCAAGTCCGAGGCGAAGCAGTCCATGCGGGCCGAGGTCGCCCAGCTGGCGGTCCGCGGTACGGCGCCGGAGCTGGACACGTTCTCGTTGGTCAGTGGCGACCTGCGCGCGGCCGCCAACGTGCGCGAGATGACGACGGCGACCACGAGCACCCCGCTGGCGGTCGAGGTCATCCTCAGCTGAGCGCGCCCGATTCGTGCACCACGGTGCCGCCGACCGCGGTCAGGTCCGAGCGCACCCGGCGCAGCTCGTCCTCGCCGACCGTGAAGTAGTCGCGGTCGAGCACGACGACGTCGCCGAGCTTGTCGACCTCGAGCGTCCCGAGCTGGTGCTCGTCGGGCCGGCCGAGGAACCATCCGTTCGCCCGCGTGTACAGGTCGAGTACCTCGTGCCGGGAGATCTGCTGCCCACCGTTGATGAGCTCGCCCCGGGCGTTGCGACCGGTGACCGCGTAGTAGGCGTGGATGAACGGGTTCATCGGTGCGATCTGCATCCCGTCGGAGCTCATGCCGGCGTGGATTCCACTGTCGACGATCATCCGGAACGGCGGTCCGGCGCTGGTCGCCGTCCCGGCCAGGTACCGCCATCCGGTCAGGCTGAGCCCGCCGCCGAGCGCGTCGAGCCGGTGGACGTACTCCTCGGTGATGAACGGTACGTGGGCGACCACCCAGCGCAGGTCGCCGATCGGGAACTCCGCGTCGACCGTCTCGTAGCCCTGGATCTCGGTTTGGAAGTCCGTTGTGGACAGTGAGTGCACCTCGGCCCGCCAGCCGGCCCGGGCCACCCGGCGCGCGGCCTCCAGCCAGGTCGGCCCGAGTCCCTGCGCGATGAACTCGCCGATGCCGCCGGTACGCACCATGTCGTCGCCGAAGAACGGAAACGCGTTCCGCAGCCGTTCGGTGAGTCCGGGAAGTTCCGGGTCGGTCTCCATGTGCAGGAAGTTGATGCGCAGTCGGACCAGGCCGCGACCTTCCGCGTACACCGCGAGGAACGGCTGGTGCATCGTGTAGTTGTCCTCGTGCGCGGCCCCGTCGGACGGCGTGTTGGTGGCCTGGAACGCACCCTGGTCCAGATGCGTGGTCACGCCGACGCTGGCGGCGTACGCCATCGCGTCCAGCACGCCGCGCTTGCGTTGCGCGAACGTGAGAGTCTGGCGCAGCGCGAGGGTGGCCTTGCCGGTCTCGGTGCCCACCGCGATGGACCCGTCGGCGCCGACGACGACCGGCAGCGCGGCCGCTTCGAAGAACGCCTTCCCGAGAGTGTTCGTGACGGACGGTCCGCTGAAGCTCTGCGAGATGTACGCCGGGTGGTTCGGCACCGCGGCGTCCAGCTCGCTCAGCGTCGGCAGCCGCACCTCGGCGAACTGGTTGAAATGGAAACCGCCGATGGTGGTGACGAACTCCCCCGCCGGTACCCCTCGCGCCCGCTCGCGGTAGATCCGCTGGACGTCGGCGATGGAGTTGGCGTTCTCCAGTGGCGTGTGGTGGCCGGGCCGGTTGCCCATCAACACGATGTGGTTGTGGTTGTCGATGATGCCGGGGATCGCGGTTCGGCCGCGGAGGTTGACGACCCTGGGCCGATCGGCCATCGTGCGCAGGGCCTGACCGAGATCGTTGCCGACGTAACTGATCCGGCCGGCTCGGATGCCGACGACGCGGACGACCTCGCCCGCGGTTCTCATCGTGTGAATCCTGCCGTTGTGCAGGACGAGGTCACCATCTGCCGGTTGGGTGCCGGCCGTGGCGGGCGGAGCACCCGCGACCGCGCCGACGGCGGCGGCGGTACCGACCACCCCGCCAGTCCTTAACACTGTGCGCCTGGATACACCCCACTGTTCAGCCGTACTCATCGTTGACACCGGATCCCTTCACGGGCGATGCGAGACGGCGCATGGCTTCTTCGCGAGGAAGTGTAAGCTGTACATTTACGATGTGCAATGGCACTGTCCGCACCTCGCACGGCTCGGCCCGTACCGCGGTACCCCGGTACGGGCCGAGTCGGACAAGCCGGAGCACGCGCCCCGAGTGACGCGTGCTCCGGGGTTTCGGCTAGCGGCCGAGAATCCGGTCGAGGAACTCGCGATGCCGCTGCAGCGCCATGCGCAGCCGCTCGGTCTCCTCGCCGTTGTCCTCCCGCCACTGGCGCAGCGCCTCCCGGCCTTCAGCCAGGGCGGCGGTCAGCGCCTCGGTGGCCTCGGAGATCAGTGCCTCGGCGGCTTCCACCGCGGCGCGGGGATCGTCCACGAACCGCAGCTGGATGTCCTGCCACCGTTCGTGCAGTCCCTGTGCCTGGCCGTCGTGCCACAGATCTGTGACCGGCTGTGCGGGCGCGGCGCCCGGCATCAGGTCCGCTGACGCCTCCGGGCGGTCGGCTTCGAGCTCGTCGGTCTGCTCGGCCACGGCCGGCTCGCCGTATAACGTCGGCTCGCCGTGCGCCTCGGCCGGCACGTCGAGGTCCGGCTGGTCGGGCACGTCGCGCTCGTCGGCCGGTCGCTCGGTGTCATCGGGTACCGGGACAGCGGCGACCCCGGTCGCCACGTCATCGGCATCTACCGTGTCGTCAGCCTCTACCGGTTCCTCGGTGTCTATAGTGGACGGTCGATCGATGTCGTCCGTCGCGTTCTCGTCGTCGACCACGTCATCGACGAGCACGCTGTCGTCACGGGGATTCTCGGTCTCGTCGGGCCGCTCCTCGCGGACCGAATCCGGTACCGTCATCGGACGTCCTCTCCTCGGCGGACCTCCGCGTGGTCTTGGTCGGCAAGGCGGTATGCGCCGTTGGGCTCCTCGCCGAGCAGATCCGCGAACAGCGCCCGGTAGTGCACGAGAGCCTGGCGGAGCTGTTCTGTCGTCGCCTCGCCACGCTCGTGGCGCTGGTAGATCTCGTTGGCATCCCGGTAGTGACCGAGAGTGCGTGCGTGCTCTACAGACAGCTGTGCCATCTGGTCGTCGATATTGTCGGTCGGGTAGCCCCGCTCGGCGATCACCCGCGTCACGAGGTCGTTGGCCGCGGAGACGGCTTCCTCCGGTGCCTCGACGAACCGGGCCTGAACCTGCTGCCATTCGGCGGCGTAGTGGGCACGCGCGTCCGGTGACAGCGGGGTCAGGTCCAACTCGGCGTGCTTGCGCTCCCGGGCGCGCAGCTCACGTTCTGCCGCGCGAACACCATCCTGTTCGGCTACCACACGTTCGTACTCGGGTCCGAAACGCTCACGCAGCGCCCGGCGGCGGAGCAGATACCACCCGGCCGCGGCGACTGCCGCAAGCACAAGGACCACGAGCACGATGACAGCAACCTGCATCGTGGACATGAGACTTCCTCCTTCATCAGGAGGTATTCCCAATCCCGCGCGATTGTGAACCTGTTGCTCAGTGCACGACGAGGTTCCCTCCGGTGAGGTTCAGCTCGTGGGTCGTGGCTCCGGTCCAGTCCGACGAGAACACCAACGTGCTGCCGCTCCACAGCGTGATGCCCAACGAGTCGGTCGACCCGGGCTCGCCGCGGTCGGTCGCCGTCAGCCGCAGCGTCGCGCCACCGATCACGGAGACCGGGTTCGCCGGGTTGGTGACGTCGATCAGGTTGGCCCGCGACCGCAGGTCGGCCCGTCCGATCCCGCCGGAGCTGCTCAGGCCGAGGGAGTCCAGAGCGGTACTGCGGATCTCGTACGTGCGACCGCCGGACTCGAACCGCGCCACCACGTGCCCGGCCGGGTTCCGGCCGTTCCTCGTGTACGTGACGTGGAACGCGAAGTCGGTCTGCGTACCGGGGTCGGCCGGGTAGGCACCGGCGGACCTGGTCGGCAGCAGATATCCGCCACCGGTGACGAAGCTGCCGTTGGGGCTGGCGACCTCGACGAGGATCGCCGTACCGCCGGTGTAGTAGCCGCCGACGTCGACGCTGACCGCGTGCGACCCGAGGGCGAGGGTCGCGGTACAGGCCGCGGTACCGGCGGTCGTGGCACCGCCGAGGAGACCGACCGGCGCCGTGCACAACGTGGTACCGCCCTCGGTGAACGTGACCGACGCGTTGCGGACGTCGCCCGGGGCGGTGTCCGTGGACCCGGGCAGGACCGAGCTGTCCCGGACCGTCACGCGCAACTGCACGGACGTGCTGCCGCCGCCCACCGCGGTAAACGCGAGCATGTCGCCGGTGTACGTCGGTTCGGCGTCCTCGGTCGTGACCGTGATGATGAACGACGTCGTCCGCGCGATGCCCGTGTCGTCGGTGACCGTCACGGACACCGGATAGCTACCGGGTGCGGCCGTGGTCGCCCCCGACACCGTCCACGTCCGCGTGCCGGGCAGAGTGTCCACATCGGACGTCGTACCGACCGCCAGCGACAGTCCGGCGGGCAGGCCGAGGGCGGCCGCGGTGAGATCCGGGCCGGCGGTGTCGGCGTCGCTCGCGCTGATCGTCACGGTCGGCGCGAGCGGATCGCTGTACTGGACCGTGGCGCCGCCGTCGTTGGCCAGTACCGGTGCGGCGTGGATGGTCAGGTCGGCGTCGTTGAGGTCGAAGAAGATGTTCCCGACCGCGGCCACCTGGAACCGGGCGCGGGTCGTCGGGACGTTCGGCAGGGTCACGAACTCGCTGCCGTCGTTCGCGGTGCTCTCGGCCAGCAGGTACGGGAAGGTGGCGCCGCCGTCGACGGACAGCGCGATGCGCACCTGGGTCGTACCGACCGGTGCCGCGTCTGTGCCGGCCACGTTCCAGGTGACCTGCTGCACCGACTCGCCCTCGAGGCTCGCCGCGGCGCCCTGCGACGTGACGAGGAACGGTCCGGCGGCCGGCGCGAGCGTGACGGTCGTTTCGGCGTTGCCGACGCCACCGGCGCCCGGGTGCCCGTCGCGAGCGGTGAGCCGGAAGTGCATCACCCGGTCACTGTTGAAGCCGATCCAGTCCACAGTGGGCAGAAACTCGGAGTAGCAGTCGAGGATGTCGGCCGGTACCGGTGCCGGCGACGGCGGAGCCGCCGGGCAGGAGCCCGTGGCCGCGTTCGTGCGGCCGGCCGCGATCTGCGCCAGGTCCGGGAACACCCGCGTCGGGTCCGTCGACACCGCGTTCTCCCCGGGCGAGTAGTACTTCAACGTGTCGGTCGGGCTGACGATCGCCGCGGTACCGAACTGGCGGAACAGCGGGCCACTGGTCTTGAGGTTGCTGACGAGCGTGGTACCGGCCGTGCTACCACCGGAGATCCCACCCCGGTCGTTCTGCTCCCACAGGTACGTCACCACGTCGCCGTCGGAGTCGGTGGCGCCGCCGGCGAGCGCGAACGGCGTACGCACCGGAATCGTCACCCCCGTGGGCACGGTGACGACCGGAGCATGATTGGTGGTCTCCTCGACCAGATTGCCGCCGTTGTCGATCGCACCGCCCTTCGCGGTCTCGCCGATGAAGCCGGACGCGCCGGTCGCGTTGGACAACGCCAGCGGAATCACGTTGGTGGCCGCCAGCGGGCCGCCGTTGAACGTGACCTGGAACCCGGTGTCGGTCAGCGCGCCCGCACCGCCGAAGGCCGCCACGGTCACCGTCGCGCCCGCCGGCCAGCCGGCGATCGCCTCGATCGCGGCTTTGATGTCCGCCGTCGTGTAGTTGAGGCCGCGCACGATCGGAGCCGAGTCGACCCCGTTGTAGCCGACGGTGAACGAGTCGCCGTCGACGTCGAAGTCCCGCAGCGAGACCGTCTGTACCTCGTTGATGGCCGGCCTGCTGCTCGTGACGTACGCGGTGATCTCGGTGAAGCTGCGCTGCGACCAGTACGGGTCGCTGTGCGGTTGCAGGTCGTCCTGGCGGCAGATGCCGGCATAGGCCATGATGGACGATCCGCTGCCCGGCTCGACCGAGTTCGCCGCGCTGCGGTTGCCACCCGAACAGTTCAGCTGCGTGCCATTGAACGTGTGGTTACCGCCGAACTGGTGGCCCATCTCGTGGGCGACGTAGTCCACGGCGAAGAAGTCACCGACCGGCTGCGGCAGGCCGGTACACCCGCGCGCCTTGCCGTCGCCGCCGACGACGCCCAGACCCGCCACGCCACCACCGTTGACGCCGAGGCCGAGGTGTCCGATGTCGTAGTTGCTCGCGCCGACGAGCTGGCCGAGCACGATCCGGTTGCGGTTGAGCGTGCCGCCGCCGCAGCCGGCCAACTGGGCCGTCGTGAAGCACGCCGACGCGCCGCAGGGACCGTTGGGTTCGGTCGCCAGCGCCGCGGTGTTCAGGTTGGTCCTGTCGGTGTCGTTGACGAGTACGAGTCGGATCGCGGTCTCGTCCTCGTAGATCTGGTTCACCCGGTTCATCAGCGTGACCTTCGCCGCGGTCACGTTGTCGGCGCCGAAGAACGTCGCGTACGACGGGTCGGTCACCAGCGCCAGCCGGTACGTGCGCCGCGTGACGGTCGGTCCGGTCGGCACGTCCGCGATGCTGTCCTCGAGCGCCTGTGCCGTGGATTCGACGTCCTCGCGCTCGACGTACTGGCCGTGGCTGTCCGTCAGGTCCCGGCCGAAGTACGCCGCGTAGAGGCCCTGGTCCTGGTTGTAGTACGGGTCGACGTACCACGCGCCGCGCGTGGACCGGACCGACGCGTGGAAGCCCAGCGGCGTGAGGTCCGCACGGATCGTCGCCGTCACGTCGTCGAGGCCCTTGCCGGCGTACGTCCTGATCTCGGGGTGCCGGGCCGCGAGCCCGGATTCCATGACCAGTGACTCGGTCAGCGCGAACCGTTCGAACCCACCGGCGGGTGTCGGCAACGACACGACGTTCTTCGCGGCGACCAGGGCGGCCCGCATCCGGCCGTGGTCGAGGGTGTACGTGGCGAGGCGATCGGTGTGGATGTCGGCACGATGACCCCGCTGGATCGCCGCCGGTTTGCCGTGCACCCGTTGCCACATGGCCGTGGGTTGGGTGGGCGCCGCAGTGGCTGGTGCGGGCAGCAGAGCCGCGCAGAGTACCGCGACCACGACACCGGCGAGCCGCCGGGGGGTAACCGGACGCATCTGGGCCATCGCCATTCATCTCCTTCGAAGAACGGACGCTCAGACCCTAGGCGGAACGTCGGTCACTCGACCATTGCCCGTATGGACGAAGCACCCGGCGGCCCGAGCCAGGCCCGGACCAATGTCGCATGTGGATGGTCGAGGTCGTCGAGGAGGTCGAGTGCCGTACACATTGGACAGTGCGCCGAGGGGCCGTGACATGCGGGCGCCGACGACCCTTGCCCTCATTTCTCTTGGTATATAGAGTTCTGCTGGAGGGCAGCGCCGCGCACCGGGCCGCACCGGCCGCGACCACCTACGCGTCATCTGCCGGGCGGGCGGTGTTCCGCTGGAACGAGCCGATGAAGTGCTCGCGCTGGTGGGTCTCACCGCCGCCGCCCGCCGACCGTTCAAGGGCTACTCGCTGGGAATGCGCCAGCGGCTGGGTATCGCGGCGGCGCTGATCGGCAACCCGCAGGTCCTCATCCTCGACGAACCGGCCAACGGTCTGGACCCGGAGGGCATCCGTTGGCTGCGCGACCTGCTCCGCGGCCTGGCCGATCAGGGTCGCACCATCTTGGTCTCGAGTCACCTGCTCGCCGAAGTCCAAGCGCTCGCCGACGATGTCGTCATCATCGCGGCCGGGCGGCTGGTCGCGCACGGCAGCGTCGAGTCCGTGCTCGCCTCCCTCGCCCGGCCGGCCCGGACCCTGGTGCTCACTCCCGAGCCAGATCGGCTGGTGGCCGAGCTGGGCGACGGGGTGGTTGTCACCTCCGCCACCGGTGGCGGCATCTACCTCAGCGGCGTGGACGCCACGCAGATCGGCGACGCCGCCCGCCGGGCCGGGATCACCGTGCACCAGATGACCACCGAACGTCCCGACCTGGAAACCGTGTTCCTGCAACTGACCAGCGGCGAAGCGAGCATCCGATGACGACAGTCGACAGCTCGGCGCTGGCCCGCGACTTGCACACCCGGACCAGCCCCATCTGGCAGGTCCAGGCCGAGATCATGAAGGTGCGTACGACGAAGCTGTGGTGGCTGTTTCTCATCGGCGTCGTACTGGTCACGGCGTGGGCGCTGCTCCGCAACGGCGCCGTCCACCACTACGAGATGTACCCGCCGCTGGACCAGTACCCGGCCAACGAGCGGGCCCAAGCCGTCGCACAGGCCGTGCAGGCCAAGACGTACGCCGGCCGCCGCGGCCGTCGCCGCCGTCGCACCTCGAAGCAGCATCGAGCCTACGGCGTGAGAGGGTGCCTCCCATGCGCCGTGGGCGAGGGCCGATCCTGATCGCGGGAGCCACCGCGGCGGTGTCGTGCGGCCTGCTCGTCCTGGCGGTGTGGCGAGGTTGGCTCGGCCCCGACGTCGGTCGCGGAGCGACCTTCTGCGAGGCGGCCCGGGACGGGTGGGTTCGGCAACCGGCCAACACCTTCAGCAACGTCGGTTTCGTCGCAGCCGGCTTACTGATCGCCTGGCACGCGAGCGTCGCCCGCGATGGTCGGTTGGTACGCCACCTGGCTACCGCCATGGCCTGTCTGGTGGTTCTCCTCGGGCCGGGCAGTGCGGCGATGCACGCCACGCAATCGGCCGCCGGCGGGCACCTGGACATGCTGAGCATGTACCTCGTGGCCTCGTTCGCCGTTGCGTACGCCGCGATGCGGTGGCTCGGTGGTGGCACCGCGCTGTTCGTCGCCACATTCGTGGGTGGGATCGCGCTCTGCGAACTCGTCGGCCTCTGGCGTGGCGAGGTGCCGGTAGTGATGTCCTCGGGCAACGCGGCGTTCGCGCTGCTGCTCGTCACCGCCACGGTGCTCGAAGTGGCGCTGATACGTCGGGAGCAGGCCCGCGCCGAGCGCAGGTACGCGTACGCCGCCCTGGCGGCACTCCTGACCGCCTTCGCGATCTGGAACGCCGCCAGGGCCCGGCTGTGCGATCCGCACTCCCTTCTCCAGGGCCATGCGGTATGGCACGTTCTGTGCGCCGTGGCCGCGTACTTCCTGTACCGGTACTACGCCAGCGAGAGGTGAGGACGAGTGGTCCTTGTCTTCGAGGCCGAGCTGTGGATCTGGGATGCGCGACGCGCCGACAGTTGGACGTTCGTGAGCCTGCCGGCCGACGCGTCCGAGGA
>DASRII010000015.1:0-4341 GCA_035650075.1 Micromonosporaceae bacterium
TACTGTCAGATCAACGAGCCGCCTGGGTCCGGCCCGGTCGGATACAGCGTCTGCATGATCGATGAGATTCAGAACAGCGTCGGCGGCTCGGTACTCGGCAGCTTCTACAACTCCAACCGGGTGCTCGACCAGGACCAGTTCTACGTCTGGATCACCGGTGGCGGTGGTGGAGGTGGAGGTTTCCCGGCACCGATCCGGCCGAGCGACCAGCCGCCGTCGGTGAACGCGGGACCGGACGTCGCCGGTGACGAGGGCTCGCCGGTCCAGCTGCACGGCTCGGCCAGCGACGAGGAGAGTACGCCGACGATCCGCTGGACGTACGACGCGCGCGACGACGTGGACGAAGGCACCACGTGTACGTTCGGCAACCCCAACGCGGCGAACACCACGATCACGTGTACCGACGACGGGACGTTCACCGTAACGCTGACCGCCTCCGACGGGGTCAACCCACCGGTGAGCGACAACGCCACGCTGCGGCTGGCCAACGTCGCGCCAACGGTGGCGTTGACGGGCGCCGGCAACTGGCAGCCGGTACAGGCCGGGACGGCGGTCCCGCTCACGGCGGCGATCACCGACCCGGGTACGAACGACACCCATACCTGCTCGATCCGGTGGGACGACGGGACCACGACGACCGGCCCGGCGGTCAACCGGACCTGCGGGAGTGGCCACACGTTCGCCAGCCCCGGCATGTTCACGGTCAACGCGACGGTGGCCGACGACGACGGTGGCGTCGGCCAATCCGAAGTCATGGTGATCGTGTACGACCCGGACGCCGGGTTCCCCACCGCCGCCGGCCACCTCAACTCGCCGCCGGGCGCCATCACGGCCGCGCCGACCAGCACCGGCACGGCACACTTCAACCTCAACCCGGAGTACGGGCCGCACGACACCGGGCCGGAGCCGCGGGGCGGCAAGGTGCAGTTCCGGGTGGACAGCACGACCTTCGACCTGCGGTCCGCGGCCTTGGAGTGGCTGGTGGTCACGCCGAATGACCTGTTCGCGGTGAAGGGCACCGGCACGGTCAACGGCGTCGCCGGGTACAGCTTCGTCGCGTACGGGTACGACGCCCAGCCGGACCGGCTGCGGCTGGTGGTCTGGCCGCTGTCCAGCGGCCCGATCCCGGGCAGCACGCTAACCTACGACAACCGGCGGGGCGCGAGCTACGACCTCGACCTCGCCAACCCGCAGCCCATCGACGCAGGCTCGATCCAGGTCCACAACTGACCGACGATCGGTTGGGGTACCTCGCCCATGGCGAGGTACCCCAACGTGGCGTCCCCCTGATTGAGTGATCTGGCTGGTTACCGTGGACGGGGTGCACTCGAGGATTGCGCCCACCTCGCGCTCGCTGTAGTCCTCCAAGTACCGCAGCACCAGCACCGCCCGCTGGCGCGGAGGGAGCTGGAGCAGTGCCGTACGCAGCGCCCGGCGCAGCTCGGCGCCGCCCTGCGGGTCGGCCCGGGTCGGCCCGGTCCGGCGGCTCGGCGACCAGGATCTCACGCCGGCGCCAGCGCCGTCACCAGGACACGTACTCGTGATAGAGGATGCGGCGCACGTACGCGTCCGGGGTCCTCGACCCGTCCCCACCGAGCCACCACCCGCTCCAGGGCGGTCTGCAGCAGGTCCTCAGATCCGTATGCACCAGCGTGTCCTTAATTGGCCGTCCGCCGCGGGTCTCACTACGTCGCCACGGTTCAGGCCCTGAGGAGGGTGACAGTGCGACCGTCGGGTGTCTCGACAGCCTCAAACCCGGTCCGTTCGTCGATGCTCTTCGCGGTGGGCCGGCGGTCGAAGATGACGAGCGTGCCGTGATCGACGTCAAGCCGGCGCAGGTATCCGTCGAGTTGGGTGAGCGCCTTGGGAAGTGGATCCTTTGCGCGGGGGTGCCAGACCTTGAGCTCGATCGCCTCACGTTGCACGGCACGGTGACCGTCGTGGTCGGTGTAGGGCCACCGGACGAGCAGGTCGACGCGGCCGCGTCCGATCCCGTACTCCCGGTTGATGTAACCGCCGCCGTTGACGAGGCGTTGGAGGAAGCCCATGAAGACCAGGTGCGGCGCGGACTCGTGGTACTCCTCGCGGCTGGTGAGGATGTCACCGTTCTCACGCCAGAAGTCGGCGAACTCGCGCAGGAGTCGGTCGATGTCCAGTCGCCCATCGGCACTGACGAAGGAGCGGGGCTCGGCGAGGACATTCACCTCGGCAGAGGTGCCGAGGACGCGGACGATGACCTCCCGGTAGATCGGGTTGGCGATCCGGATGGGCAGGTTCCTGGCGATCAGCCCGAGGTCGCGCACATAGGAGAGGTCGTCGTCGAGCGCCGGGTCCGTGCCAACTGTGTGGCCAGCAATCATCGGCTCAAGGATGCGGCGGACCCTCGGCTCGTATAGGCGCGACAGCAGCGAGTCCAGGTGTGTCACCCGGGCGAAGATGAGGCTCTCCTTGGCCGCGTCGATGTGCTCACCAGTAATCGCCTCGGTGATCGGCACCTGGGCCTCCTCGACCACCTCGCGGGCCAGGGCGTTAACCAGCCAGGGCTGTCCTTGCGTGTACTCCCAGGCCCGGGTCAGCGCGTCCTCGGTGAACTCCTGCCCCGTGTCGGCGGTGTGCTGACCCATGAGCGTCCGCACGTCCGCCTCGGTGAAATCCCGTAGCCGCAGCGACTTGACCTTGATGTTGAAAGGACTCGACGTTCCCAGCCGGTCAGGGTCACCACCGGCGGCAGCCTTGTAGTCCCGCACGTCTCGCAGACCACACAGCACCACCGAGGTGGGAAACGCCTCCGGCGCCGACGGGTAGCCATCACGAAGCTGACGCAGGACACTGCGCAGGCTCTCACCCCGGAGCGCGTCGATCTCGTCGAAGAACAGCACCAACGGACGCGGGCAGGCCAGCGCCCACGTCAACAGCGCCTCGCTGAGCTTGGCCTCGTCAGCGGCGTCAGGCCACGGATCCGGCGGGCGCAGCTCCGGTGGTAGTGCCCGCGCTTCGCGCCGCATGGCAGCCAGCACCGCGTCCTGCGCCCCGGCGTAGTTGTCGCCGGCCGGCTCGCCCGTCTCGCAGGAGAAGTGCAGGGCGGCGTGGGTGCCCTCGACGGTCAACTGTCGGGCCAACGCCCGCAAGGTGGTGGTCTTGCCGGTCTGCCGGGGTGCGTGGACCACGAAGTACATCCCCCGCTCGACCAGCGGGCGCGCCTCGGGCAGGCGCGGCTCGGGCGGCAACATGTAGTGCCGCTCGGGCACACAGGGCCCCGCCGTGTTGAAGAACCTCATCCCCGCTCCGCGGAAGGCTGCTTGGCTCGCCTCGAAAGCATGTTGAGAATTTCGGTGTACAACTTTGATGTAGCAACTTCATCCAGACCGCGCATTCCTGCGGCGCGACCCGCGATGAGGGCCAGAGTCTGGTGAGCTGCTCGGTACTCGGTGGTGTTCGGGTGCTTGTTCAGCATCTCGGGCGGCACCTGCTCGGTAACCCACTCCGCCACCACCTGCAGCTCAGCCTCGCGGTCGGTAGCGCTGGACGACGCCCACCAAACTGTGTTCAGCCATGCCTTCTCCTCGCCCTGAAGGACCAGGCTGGGAACCAGCGGGTCCGGGTTCGCGACAGCCACGAGCCGGTCGATCATTGACTTCCTGACACCCTGCTTGGCGAGTTCAGCCCTGACATCATTCGGCGTTCGGAACCGAATCTCGTGACCCTCCCACCCGAGATCTCCACCGTAGACCATGCCGGTGTTGGCACCGTGACGGCGGACGAAGATCCACTGTTCCCCCAACTCATTCTCGAAGTAGGAGATGTAGGCGTCGGCCTCGTGAACGATCTTGGGTGCCGGATCGACGTGCCTGTTGAGGATCTCAAGGATGACCTCGCGCTTGGACTTCTTCGCGCTGCTGGCGGCCAAGGCAGCTCCTGCTTCGTGATGTGGTGGCATCCTACGAAAGCTATCAGATGTACCGCAGGTATATCTGGTATCTAGCCCATCTCGGCTACGCGGGGCAGCGGCGTTGGCGAGTGTTCTTGCAGGTCAGTTGATCGAGCACCGTCTGCACGAAATCCTCGGCCAGCTGCTGGTGGCCGGTCAGCCCGCACGCGACGACGCCCGAGGGTTCCTCCATGTCGCTCAGCCAGTTCTTCGTGGCCCGCCCGGGGACGACGGCGGCCACGATGAACGCCGCACTGGCCCAGGGCAAGAACCATGGAGGTCGGCCCGGCCGGGTCCAGCGCCAACAACTCCGCCAACCCGATCTCGCTGCACGACGTGTACTTCCGCATCGGTGGTCCGGGGGTGGGCAAGGCGACCACGAGCCTCGTCGTCAACAGCCACCACGTCATCGG
>DASRII010000016.1:0-2673 GCA_035650075.1 Micromonosporaceae bacterium
GGCTTCGAACGATGTGGCCGCCGCCGCGCTGTTGCTCGCCGCGGTCGCTCTCTTGCTCGAGCAGCCGTTGGCTCCGGTTCCAACCGCACTGGCGGCCGTCGCCGCCGGGCTGGCGGTCGGTACGAAGCTGACGGTCGTCGCTCCAGTAGCTCTGCTGTCTGTCGGCATCGTTGTGCTTGCCGTGCGCGCCCGGCGCCCCAAAACCGCCGCGTTCTGGTGCCTGCTGGTGGCGGTGTTCGGCGGGTACTGGTTCGTGCGCAACATCGCAGCTGTCGGCAACCCTCTGCCGTATTTCAGTTTCCACCTTGGTCCGCTCTCCTTGCCGGCGCCGGCCAGGAATCCCGGTGCGGCCGTTGCCAGCTACCTGACCGACGGCCATGTCTGGCGAGAGTTCTTCCTGCCCGGGTTGTCTTCGGGTCTCGGTCGCGGCTGGCTGCTCGTGCTCGCATTCGCCCTCGGAGGAGCCGTCTTCCTCGTGATCCGTGGTCGCAGGTCTCTGGAGCGGCTGACGGCAGGCATGGTCCTGGTCGGTGCGATCGCGTACGCCTTCACGCCCCTCACCGCCGCCGGCGGCGGGCTGTCGTTCGTGTTCAATCTCCGGTACCTCATCCCGGTCCTGGTGATCGGGTTGGCACTCTGGCCTCTCACGCTCAATGCCGCGAGCGCGTGGCAGCGACGGACCGCATATGTCGTCCTGCTCGGTTTGATAGCGGTCGACGCGACGGCGGCCAACCACGAGCGGATACGGGCCTGGCCGTGGGGCCACCTCTTGGCCGGCTTGCTCGTCGTGGCTGGTGTCGTGGGATCTGCGCTGCTTCTTCTCTACTTCGCTCGGTCGGCGGGTACGCCTCGCTTTGTCGTGGCCAGTCTCCTCGTCGTCGCCGTGGGCGTGGCCGTGAGCTGGCCGGTACAGCGTCAGTACCTTCGGCATCGCTACGTCGATGCGGGGCTCCACACCGATGCCATCAACGCCTACTTCCGCGAGGTTCATCATGCAGACGTCGCAGTGATCGGAACGGTGGAGGCGTACCCGATGTACGGCCTGGACTTATCCAACCGAGTCACCAAGTTGGTTGGTCGAAGCGGTGGTGTGGGCAGAGATCCTTGCCGCGAATGGCGCCAACTGCTGTCGGGCAAGTACCGCTACGTCGTGGTCACCGCCTTTGGCCTCGTGGGAGCGTCGCGCCCACCCCCGGAGTGGTTCACTGAGGATCCCGCAGCGAGCGTCGTCGCACGTGACGGCGAGAGCGTGGCGTACCACCTCACCGGCGCACTTCATCCGCCGGACTGCAGCGTCCAGTAACAGCTCGTGACCCCGGGGTGCGGGCGCCGGCCTAACCGCTCGCCGCGCCCTCCTGAGTCGACTCGCGCTTGCCCACTGACGCGTTCGCGGTCGCCTGCGCGGGCGAGCCGGTATCGATGCCCGAGCCCGGCGTCGCCGCCATCACCTGTGGCATGAGCTGCCGTGCGACCCAGCCGGCGGTTTCGGGCTCGAAATGGTTCCCGTCCCGGGGCCGCGGACGGACGCCGGAAATCTCTTCCGGGCATGGCTGGGTGCCGTTCGGGCACAGCAAACGGGCGAGGTCCACCACGGACGTCCGGTCGGCGTGCGAGCGCGCGTAGTCGCGCAGCATGCGGTTCATGTGGTCGAACTTCGGGTCCTTCGGCGGGTCGGGAGACGTGTCGCTCGGCGACGGCGGCGCAGTGGTCATCATCACGAGGCGCGCGCCCGTCGAGGTGAGGCGGGTCGCGGCCTGGTCGATGAGCCGTGCGAACACGAAGCGCCCGGACAGGGTGGTCGTGCTCACACTCTGACCGTCGACGAGTCGGTCGTCGCGGTCCCAGCCGCTCAGCCAGACCACAACGTCAGGACGAATCTGCGCGAGTCGCGCACTCTGGTATTTCGGGATCGCCTGCTCGCACGCGGCTGCCCACTTGAACGGGGCGCCGGCAAGGTCGATGGGCTGACCGCCGAGAATGCCGCACCCGGGCACCGATGCGGGGTAGACCTCCACGCCCTGTTCGGTGGCGGCGTCCTTGAGGCCGTCGAGAAGGCTCTCGGCCACTGAGTCGCCGACGAGCATGATGCGCCGGGGCGGGGGTGCGGTCGGCAGACCCACCGGTGCGGCGAGGGCCGCGTCGGGCGGCGGCGCCGGTTGCGACTCCGGCTTCGGAAGCTGCTCGGCGCGCGACGTCAGCTGATCGGGACCGCTCTGGAGATACGTCGGCGGTGGCGCGGCGCCGGCAGTGGCGATCAGGACGACCACGCCCGTCGCGATGAAGGCCGACGGTGACACCGCCAACGCGAACCGCCCGCGCAGTGCACCGCGCCGGATGGGCTGCTCGACCAGGTAGAAGGACGCGGTCGCGAACGCGAACGTCAATCCGACCCGCACCACGGCGAGCGACGGCCCGTCGAGACCGGTCCGCGCCGGCGACGCCACGACGATGACCGGCCAGTGCCACAGGTACAAGCCGTAGGAGATGCGTCCGATCCAGACCAGCGGGCCGAGCGAGAGGAACGACCGCAGCGCGAACCGACCGGGCTGCACCGCCGACGTGATGACGGCCGCGACGCACAATCCGAACACGGCGTACCCGCCGCGGTACATCCACGCCGCGGTATCGGGGACCCACACCCAGAACGCGAGGCACGCGAACGCACCGGCCAGA
>DASRII010000017.1:0-2513 GCA_035650075.1 Micromonosporaceae bacterium
GGCAGCCGAAGCGGCGATCCACGCGATGTCGGCCTACCCGGAGCTGCACGTCGGCGCCGGCACCGCGCTGACCGCCGACCAGGTGGACCGGGCCGTCGAGGCGGGTGCCCGGTTCGTCGTCACGCCCGGGTTCGGCCCGGCGGTCGTCCGGCGCTGCCAGGAGCTGGGGGTACCGGTCTTCCCCGGCATCGCGACCGCCACCGAAATCCAGATGGCGCTCGACGCCGGGCTCGACACCGTCAAGTTCTTCCCCGCCGAGCAGCTCGGCGGTGTCGGCATGGTGAAGGCGCTCAGCGCGCCGTTCCGCACGGTCCGCTTCATCCCGACCGGTGGCGTCGACACCGGCAACCTCGCGGACTACCTCGCGGTTGCGAGCGTGCTCGCGGTCGGGGGCACCTGGATGGTGGCGCCGGACCTGCTGGCGGCCGGCGACTGGGCCGAGGTGACCCGCCGTTGTGTTGCGGCGGTCGCCGCGGTTCGGGGCTGAGTCCCATGACAGGGTTGGAGATCCGCCCCGCCGCCGAATGTCGCTTCGACCTCGTCTCGCTCGGCGAGGTGATGCTGCGCCTGGATCCGGGCGAGGGGCGCATCCGCACCACGCGCGAGTTCCGCGTCTGGGAGGGCGGCGGTGAGTACAACGTGGCGCGCGGGCTGCGCCGGTGCTTCGGGCTGCGTACCGCTCTGGTCAGCGCGTTCGCCGACAACGACGTGGGCCGCCTGCTGGAGGATCTGATCCTCGCCGGCGGGGTCGACACGTCGTTCGTCCGCTGGGTGCCGTACGACGGCATCGGCCGCACTGTCCGCAATGGACTCAACTTCACCGAACGCGGGTTCGGGGTGCGCGGGGCGGTCGGCGTCTCCGACCGCGGGCACACCGCGGCCAGTCAGCTGCGTCCGGAGGACGTCGACTGGGACCACCTGTTCGGCACGCTCGGTGCGCGGTGGCTACACACCGGTGGCATCTACGCGGCGCTGTCCGGTACGACGCCGGACGTCATCGAGGCGGCGATGGCGGCCGCGCACCGGCACGGCACGGTCGTCTCGTACGACCTGAACTACCGGCCCAGCCTGTGGAAGGCGGTCGGCGGCCAGACCCGGGCGCAGGAGGTGAACCGGCGCCTCGCCGGGTACGTGGACGTCATGCTCGGCAACGAGGAGGACTTCACGGCCTGCCTCGGCTTCGCGGTACCGGATACCGCGGCCGATCTGTCCACACTGGACGCCGCGAACTTCCGCCGGATGATCGAGGACGTGACCGCGCAGTACGCCAACTTCGCCGTGGTGGCCACCACGCTACGGACCGTCCACAGTGCCACGGTCAACGACTGGGGAGCCGTCGCCTGGGCCCGCGGTACGGGTTTCGTCGAGGCCACGCACCGGCGCGGTCTGGAGATCCTCGACCGCGTCGGCGGTGGCGACAGCTTCGCCTCGGGACTCGTCTACGGGTTGCTGGAAAAGGGTGACCTGGCGCTGGCGGTGGAGTACGGCGCCGCACACGGCGCACTGGCGATGACTACTCCCGGTGACACCTCGATGGCCAGCCTCACCGAGGTCGAGGCGCTGGTACGCGGTGCCGGTGCGCGGGTGCAGCGCTGATCCGCTAGCCTGATCGCCGATCCGAGCCAGCCCGGGGAGGGAGATTGGGTATGCGCAACTGGATCTCAGGTACGGCGACCGTCCTCGGCGCGCTACTCGTCCTCAGCGGCAGCGCCATCATCGTGCTACGCGCGCTGAACCGCACGGAGCCGACCGCGGAGGCGACCACCACGGAGGCGCCAACCGGCCCGGTAAGCCGGTGGAGGAACGCGGCGCGCCGGCTACAACCCGCCGAACGGCTCATCGGGTGGGGCATCGTGCTGTTACTCGTCGCGGCGCTCGCCGCCGGTGCCCTCTCCTTCAACGTCAGCGTGGGCGCGGGCACGAGCTGACCCCACCGCCCTTCCCGTCGATCAAGGACGAATGGTGGGTGAGACGTCCGAAATGCCCGCCCATTTGCCCTTGATCGACGCAGAGGTGTCCGACACGATCCGGCCGTCGTCGAGCGTGACGACCCGGTCGGCCATCGAGATGACCGCCTCGTCGTGGCTGGAGATGACGACGGCCGCGCCCCGGTACGCGTGCTGGCGCAGAATGCCGAGCACGAGGTCGACCCGGCCGCGGTCCTGATGCCCGGTGGGCTCGTCGGCCAGCAGGATCGCCGGCCGCAACCGCAACGCCCGACCCAGCGCCGTTCGCTGCTGCTCGCCGCCCGAGGTGTCCGCCGGGTAGCGGTCGGCCAGGTGCTCGATCTCGAGGAGTCGCAACAGATCCGCGACGGCCTCGGTAGCAGCGGCCGGGTCGAGCCGGGCCGGCAGGTCCACGTTCTCGGCGACCGTCAGCTCGTCGAGCAACGCGAGCGCCTGCGGTACGAACGCCAGGTGGCGCCAGCCCAGTGGCCCGGTCACCACCTCACCGGCGTCCGGCACCTCGTACCCCGCGATGATGGACAGCAACGTGGTCTTGCCCGAGCCGGA
>DASRII010000018.1:0-19788 GCA_035650075.1 Micromonosporaceae bacterium
CGCCTGTGCGGGCGGGCTCGACCTCAACCGGCGTCTCCAGCGGCTTTACCCGCAGATCGCCCTCGAACGGGAAGGATGGCCAGGACGTGAAATCGGGGAGTGCGCGGGGGGTGTCAGGCACGATCAGACCCTAGCCGAGACAGGCCCCCGTGTCCTTCCCCCACACGGGGCGATCCCGCCCAGGGGGCCCATGTTTCACGTGAAACAGGGCCCGGCTCCCCAGGACGGCGCTCCGGCGCCACCGACGCTCTGGCCCGGGGCGGGCGGGCGGAATCCGGGCTCGGCGCGGGGGCCCGCCGCCGGGGGCTTCCCGGCGGCCGGCGGGAGCGCCGGCCCGATCGACGCCCTCGAACGCGAGGGATGCCGGGCCTCACGCCGGCCGGCCGTGGAAGGCGCCGGGAGCTTCCGGGGATTCCCTTCTCCGACCGCCGTGGTCGGGGCCGCGGGTGCCCAGTCGCGGCTGACGCCCGGAGCCACCTCCGGACAGCAGAGGAGGCCATGTTTCACGTGAAACATGGCCTCCGCCGGGACTGGCTGGCGCTACTCCCGAGGCGCCCGGCCCTCCACGCCGAGCAGGCCGACGATGCGCTCCAGGTCGTCCACGGTGGCGAACTCGATGGTCACCTTGCCCTTGCTCCGGCCGATGTCGACCCGCACCCGGGTGTCGAACCGGTCCGAGAGTCGGTCCGCCAGATCGGCCAGAGCGGGGGAGTGGGGCTTGGCCCGCCGCTTCGCGGCCGCCGGCTTGCTGGACGGGCCGCCCGCGGCGACGAGCGCCACCGCCTCCTCGGTCGCCCGGACCGACATCCCCTCGGCCACGATCCGGTGGGCCAGCTTCTCCTGGGCGTCGGAGTCGTCCAGGCCGAGGAGCGCCCTCGCATGGCCGGCCGAGAGCACCCCGGCGGCGACGCGGCGCTGGACCTGCGCCGGGAGGTTCAGCAGCCGGATGGTGTTCGAGATCTGCGGCCGGCTCCGCCCGATCCGGCGGGCCAGCTCGTCGTGGGTGGCGCCGAACTCCTCCAGCAGTTGCTGGTACGCCGCCGCTTCTTCGAGCGGGTTCAGGTTCGCCCGGTGGATGTTCTCCAGCAGCGCATCCCGCAGCATTGCCTCGTCGCCGGTGTCCCGAACGATGGCCGGGATGACCTCCTTGCCGAGTGCCTGGGCGGCGCGCCAGCGGCGCTCGCCCATCACCAGCTCGTACTTGTCCGGCCCGAGCTCGCGGACGACGATCGGCTGGAGGAATCCGACCTCCGTGATGGAGACCTTCAGCTCCTCCAGCGCCTCCTCGTCGAACACCTGCCGCGGCTGCTTGGGGTTGGGCACGATCGCGGCGACCGGTACCTCCGCGAACCGCGCTCCCGGAACGGGCGCCAGGTCCGGTGCGGGGTACTCAGGAACTGCCGGCTCGTACGCCGGAGCGACCGACTCGGGTGTCGCGGGCGAAACGGCTACCGGTTGCGGTGCTTCCACTGTCGCGGTCGCTGCTGGAGCGTTGGCCGGTCCGGTCGGGATGAGCGCACCCAGCCCCCGTCCGAGCCCGCCGCGGGGACGGCTCGTCATGCCCTACCTCCGACCTGCGCGCCACGCTCGGCGATCTCCTGCGCTGCCTCGAAATAGCTCATCGCGCCTCGTGAGCCGGGATCGTACGTCATGACCGATTGGTTGTAGCTCGGCGCCTCAGATACCCGAACATTGCGCGGTATCACGGCATGCAGCACTTTGTCGCCGAAGAAGCCACGTACGTCCTGCTCGACCGCATCGGCCAACCGGGTCCGGCGGTCGTACATCGTGAGCAGCACAGTCGAGATGTCCAGCGTCGGGTTCAGGAACGCCTTCACTCGCGCGATGTTGTCGGTCAACGCCTGGACGCCCTCCAATGCGTAGTACTCGCACTGGATCGGGATCAGTACCTCCTCGCACGCGACGAGCGCGTTGACGGTCAGCAGTCCGAGCGAGGGCGGGCAGTCGATGAAGATGTAGTCGTACACCGCGGGGCAGGCATCGATCGCCCGGCGCAGCCGCGACTCCCGGGCGACGACCGACACCAGCTCGATCTCGGCACCGGCGAGGTTGATGGTCGCCGGTACGCAGAACAGGTTCGGTATGCCGTCGACGACTTGCGTCACGTCGTTGAGTGGGGTGCCATCGATCAGGCAGGAGTACACGTCCGGGATGCTCGAGTGGTGCGGGATGTTCAGACCGGTCGACGCGTTGCCCTGCGGGTCGAGGTCGATAACCAGTACCCGGTTGCCGTGCAGTGCCAACGCGACCGCGATGTTGACCGCGGTCGTCGTCTTGCCCACGCCACCCTTCTGGTTGGCGACGCACATGATCCGGCACTTGGGCGGCCGCGGCATGGTGATCTCACCACTGGGGTTGAGAATCTCGACGGCCCGACGCGCCTCCTGGGCGAGCGGGGGATCGTCCGCTTCACGGGGAGCGGGAGCAGGTTCTTGTGCTGGCGCGGTTCCTGTCACGGCACCTTCCGTCTCGACGCGAGCCGATGTGGGTTGCGGGCGTGGGGAGGGCGCAGGGCGCTGGGTGCCCGCCGGGTTGGACCCGGCTGATCGCTTGGCGGGTCGGTCACCAGACGACGACCGTGATCGGGGAGTGACGATCGGGTACGCAGCCGTGGGCGCCGACTCGGGTGATACTCCCGCCGCGCCGTTGGGACTGTCGGGCTGAGCGGGTCCGGCACTCGCTCTCGGCTCGATGCTGGCGGGCGATCCCCCTGCCGTGAAGCCGGTACCGGTCCTTGGTTGGGAAGCTGGTTGGACTCCACGACCGAGTGACCAACCCTCGTACCGAGTTTCACGTGAAACGTAGTCGTCGAACGCACCGTAGTTCTGCACCGTGTCAACACCACCCGCTTCGGTTTGCGAACTCGGCCAGCCTACGGCCGATGCACGAACGAGGCTACGTAACTCGCGCGTGGAACCACCATCGATACCGCGCGGGTGGTGAACAAAAAACCAAAAGCCGGGTACCAGTCCCAGACGTCCGCCGTACTGCACTCCACTGGTCGGCCACCCCACACCTGTACACATTCCCCCGCTTGCCTCCGCCCTCTAGGTGTCACCTACTTGCGGCGGGAGGGGCGGCGGGTCGCGGTACCGGCGCGTTCTCTGACGATCTCCACGACCGTCGTGGGCGGATCGAGGATGCCCGATCCGCAGAGGTGCACGATCGGGGTACCGCCACCGAGTCGAGCAACCTCGATCCGGTGTGCGGCTACCTCTTCAGCCGCCGACGCACCCTTCAATGCCAACAACCGGCCACCAACCGTGGCCAGCGGTAGACACCAACGGGCGAGCCGGTCGAGCGGCGCGACAGCTCGGGCGGTGACGATGTCCGCAGGGCGCAGGGTGGACGCCATCTCCTCGGCTCGGCCGCGCACCACCGCGACCCGCGCGTCGACTCCGAGAGCCCGCACCACTTCGGTGAGGAACGCGGTCCGCCGCGCCAGCGGCTCGACGAGGATCACGGCCAGATCCGGCCGGGCCACCGAAAGCACAATACCGGGCAGACCAGCACCAGATCCGACATCCGTGATAAAAGCTCCCGACGGGATCAGTTCGGCGACCGCGGCGCAGTTGAGCAGGTGCCGTTCCCAGATCCGGGGCGCTTCGCGCGGGCCGATCAGCCCGCGCACCACTCCCTCGGTGGCGAGCAGGTCGGCGTACCGTTTGGCTACTTCGAGCTGATCGCCAAAGAGACGACCAGCCTGCGGCGGCACATCAGTCAACCGGCCGAACCACGATGCGGCGGTGCGGCTCGACGCCCTCGGACTCGCTCTCGACCCCGGCGAGCGCGTTGATCACGTCGTGCACGCACTTGCGCTCGAAGGCGGACATCGGGTCGAGTCGAACGGGCTCGCCGTACTCCTTGACCTTCTCGGCGGCGTTCTTCGCGACCGCGGACAGCTCCTTGCGCCGAGCGGCCCGGTACCCGCCGACGTCGAGCAGCAGCCGGCTCGGCGTACCGGTCTGCCGGTACACGGCCAGCCGGACCAGTTCCTGCAAGGCCTCGAGCGTGACCCCCCGCGGGCCGACGAGACTCGACAGCCGCGAACCGACCACCTCGACGACCGGCCGCCCGGAGGACACCAGCTCGTCGATGTCTCCGTCGTAGTCGAGGATGTCGAGCAGACCCTCGATGTAGTCGGCCCCGATCTCACTCTCGCGGAACAGGTCGGCTTCGGTAGCTGGCTCGGTAGCCTCGGTGTCCTTGTCGTCGTCGACCGCCTCGACCTCGGGGTCGTCGACGAACGGAGCACTCGTATCCGTCACGGCTCATCTCCGTACTGCGTTTTCGGTTGTCGCTAGGGCGGCGACGCGCGCCGCGGCACTAGCAGTGGTCTGTGGTCAGCCGGTCGGTCGCTTGGCCCGCTTCTGCGCGGCGGGCGCGCCCTGCTTCTTCGCCCCGGTCTGCTTGGCCGGCGTCTGCTTGGCTGGAGTCTGCTTGGCGCTTGCCTGCTTCGCGGGCGGCTGCTTGCCACCGGACTGGCGCGCCTTGGCCGCGCCTCCACGCTGACTACCCGTGCCGCGGGTGCCACCACCCGCCGGGGCCGCGTCCGCGCTGGGTGCCGCACCGTCGTCCGAAGCATCGTCCGGCTTCGCCGGTCCACCGTTGTCCTGCGCGTTGTCCTGTGCCGCGGCTGTCGGCCGGGGGGTGGTCTTCTTCGGGTTGACCGGCTTCGCCCCGACCTTGGGCGCCAGCGCCTTGCCATCGACGGCCGGGGTCGTCGCGGCCGCGTCGGCCGCGGGAGCGCCACCCGGCCGGAGCCGGCCGAGCAGGCGGGACAAGCCGTTGGGCTTGGCCGGCGCGGCTGTACGAGCAGCGCCGGTACGGCCAGCGGCCGAGCCCGTCGCCGGAGCCTTACCGCCGGTGGCCGTGGCCATCTGCGGCGGCGGGTACTTGCGCAGCACCCAGAACTGCTGGCCGAGCGAGAAGAGGTTCGTGGTGGTCCAGTAGATGACCACACCGATCGGGAACGGGTACAGGAAGCCCGAGATCAGCAGCGACGCGGGAATGCCGTACAGCATCAGCTTCTGGATCAGCCGCTGCTGCGGATCCTCCGACCAGCCGGTCTTGAGGATCATCTGCTTGCTGGTCATGTACGTCGTGGCGATCATGATGAGCACGAGCACACCAGCAACGATCTTGACGGTCGTCCCACCGGTGGAGAAGCTCTGCGAGATCGGCGCGTTGAACAGCTTGGCCAGGGCCGCGTCGTGGAACTGCGCGGGCGTCCAGCCGTACAGGTCGGTGTTGATCGTCTGGTCCGGATCCACCCGCTTGAGGATGTGGAACAGGCCGAAGAAGACCGGAATCTGCAGAACCAGCGGGAGGCAGCCCATGAGCGGGTTCGCCTTCTCGCGCCGGTAGAGCTCCATGACCTCCTTCTGGAACGACTCCCGGTCACCCTTGTGCTTCTCCTGCAGCGCCTTGACCTGCGGCTGAAGCTTCTGCATCGCCCGCTGCGACTTGATCTGCTTGACGAACAGCGGGAAGAGGATCACCCGTACGGTGATCACCAGGAAGACGATCGCGAGGATCCAGTCCCAGTTGGTGGCGAGCCACACCTTGTCGCCGAACAACCCCGACCAGATCGTGTGCCAACGCAGCAGGATCCAGGAGATCAGGGTGTAGATCCAGTCCATCAAGATGCGGCTCCAGGTACGTCAGCCTCGGCACGTCGGCGTCGCGAAGGCGGCACCGGGTCGTATCCTCCGGGGTGGAACGGTAGGCAGCGCAGCAGCCGCCAGACCGCTAGACCGAGACCACGTAGCGCCCCGTGGGTCGCGATCGCCTCGAGGGCGTACGCGCTGCAGGACGGGTGGAACCGACAGCGGGCCGGCAACGCCGGGCTTATCCAACGACGGTACGCGATGATGGGCGCCGCCAGCACCCGGCCGCTCAGCGTCGTGGGCTTCGGCACGTTCATCTGGCCGGCCTTCGGGCTGCCACCAGGGCCGCGTCGAGATCGGCACCGAGACGGGCGTACGAGGCGTCGGCCGCCCCCGGCAGGGCCCGGACGACCAGCACAGTGCCCGCGGGGAGTTCGGCCAGCCGCTCCCGGACCAGGTGCCGCAGGCGCCGGCGTACGGCGTTGCGCACGACCGCGCCGCCGACCGCCTTGGGTACGACGAAACCGGCCCGTGCGACTGGTTGGTCCTCTTCGGAGGCGAGGTGGATGACGAGGCTGCCTCGGCCGACCCGGCGACCGGTCCGCACCGCGGCGGTGAACTCACCGCGGCGCCGCAAGCGCTGGGCTGCGGGCAGCACGGTACCTCAGGCCGACAGGCGGACGCGGCCCTTGGCGCGGCGTGCCGAGATGATCGCTCGGCCCGCGCGCGTACGCATGCGCAGCCGAAAGCCGTGGGTCTTCGCGCGGCGACGGTTGTTCGGCTGGTACGTGCGCTTGCTCACGTGGGCACTCCGGTTCTCCACCCCGCTCACGCGAGGACGGGCACATTCTGCTGTACAGCCTAGATGAAGCCGACAAAGCAGCCGCTCCAGGGTACGCGTACCGATAATGATCGTCAAACAACCACGCGGATGGTCCCAATGTGCGCACGGCGAACTCGTGTGTGTGGACAACTGTTGAACGGTTGTGGACAACGCTGTTAGCGTCCCCGATTGCCGGTTGTCGCCGGGCAGTCCGGGGTGCCCTGCCAACGGGCAGAACCGGGCGACGTGGTCAGTCGTTCGCCACGGTGTACCGGCACGGGCGTTTCTCGGTAGGGGGTCGGCGCAACGGACCAGGCGGAAATCGCCGAGGTCACGCCAGGATCAGTCGATACACAGGCTGTGGAAAACCTGTGGACAACTGGACGAAGTCGTAGCGCCGAGTGGGGCCGGCGCACGCGAACACAAGGGGGGCAGGCGGTGACCGAGCGGAGCGAGGTCCAGCCGGCACGAGGCGACCGGTCGGTCATTTTGAACGACCTGGGCGCGGTATGGGCGAACGCCACCGATGCGCTCGCCGACGAGATCGTGTCCCCGCAGCAGCGGGCGTACCTGCGGCTGACCCGGCTGCGCGCCATCGTCGAGGACACCGCCCTGATCTCGGTACCGGACGCGTTCACCAGGGATGTCATCGAGTCCCGGCTGCGCCCCGCGATCACCGACGCCCTGTCCAAGCAGCTCGGCCGTCCGATCCAGGTGGCGGTGACGGTACGCCCGCCGGAGGACAACCCCGCCGCGGCCGCGCCGGCCGGTGGCGCCCCGACCGTGCTCGCGCCGAACTACGGCGCTCCGACCGAGTCGGCGTACCAGCTGGGCGGCCAGACTTTGGGCGACGGCGGCCCGCCAACGCCGCCGGAACCCGCGACGGCGCCGGTCGTGCCGGCGGCGCGCGAGGCGGACGACGCCCTCTTCGCGGTGCCCGAGCGGCCAGCGGGATCCGAGCGAACCGCCGGGTCGACCCCGCCTGCCCCTCGGGAGCCCGACCGGCGCGCGGAGAGTGGGCCCGGCCGGGCGGTACCGCCGGCGGAGCGGGGCGGACTCACCCGCGACGAGCTGCGCAGCGGTGGCGGCCGGCCGGCCAGCAGCCCGCTGGATCTGGGCGGGAACCGGCTCAACCCGAAGTACATGTTCGAGACGTTCGTCATCGGGTCCAGCAACCGGTTCGCCCACGCGGCCTCGGTCGCCGTCGCCGAGTCCCCGGCCAAGGCCTACAACCCGCTGTTCATCTACGGCAGCTCGGGACTGGGCAAGACCCACCTGCTGCACGCGATCGGTCACTACGCGACGACGCTGGGCACCGCGCGGTCGGTACGGTACGTGTCGACCGAGGAGTTCACCAACGACTTCATCAACTCCCTGCGGGACGACAAGACCAGCGCGTTCCAACGCCGCTACCGGGATGTGGACATCCTGTTGATCGACGACATCCAGTTCCTGGAGACCCGGGAGCGGACGCAGGAGGAGTTCTTCCACACGTTCAATACGCTGCACAACGCGAACAAGCAGATCGTCATCACCTCGGACCGCTCACCCAAGCAGCTGGCCACGCTGGAGGACCGGCTGCGTACCCGGTTCGAGTGGGGCCTGCTCGCGGACATCCAGCCGCCCGACCTGGAGACCCGGATCGCGATCCTGCAGAAGAAGGCGGCGCAAGAGAAGCTGTTCGCCCCGCCGGAGGTGCTGGAGTTCATCGCCTCCCGGATCGCCAACTCGATCCGGGAGCTCGAGGGCGCGCTGATCCGGGTGACCGCGTTCGCGTCGCTGACCCGCTCACCGGTGGAGCTGGCGCTCGCCGAAGAGGTGCTGCGGGACTTCATCCCGGACGGCACCGGCCCGGAGATCAACGCCGACCAGATCATGACCACCACGTCGGAGTACTTCGGGGTGAGCATCGAGGATCTGCGCGGTCACTCCCGGTCGCGGGTGCTCGTCAACGCCCGCCAGGTCGCGATGTACCTGTGCCGGGAGCTCACCGACTTGTCCCTGCCGCGGATCGGGCAGGCCTTCGGCGGCCGTGATCACACCACGGTCATGCACGCCGACCGGAAGATCCGGCAGCAGATGGCCGAACGGCGATCGCTCTTCAACCAGATTGCAGAACTAACAAATCGCATCAAACAATCCGCCTGACCACACCATCCACAGCAGTAACACACAGCCTGTGGATAACTTGTGTGGGTCGACTGTGCACGAAACTTGGACTATCACAAGATCCCTCCACAGACCGTGGACGAACCCTGGGTACAACCGGTGGATCGCCGGTGGATGACGGTGGACAGACCTTGCAGTACCGCAACCGCTGTGGACGCAGAGCCGGGTTCCACACCGCTCCTCCACATGTTCCTCACCTGTGCATACAGCCGGTGACCAGCGGAAACCCGGCTTCTCCACAGAACCCACAACACCGATGAAGACGATGAGATATCTCTTCTAGACAACCAAAACCAATCATCACGGCTGGGGACAAGTGGATCGGCAACAAGCGGTACGGTGTGCGGGTCGGTCAGACCGACAGGGGGCCCAAGCTCTGAGGGGAATGTGATGAAGTTCCGTGTGGAGCGCGACGCGCTTGCCGACGCCGTGGCGTGGACCGCGAAGAGCCTGCCCAGCCGCCCGTCCGTGCCCGTCCTCGCCGGCGTCATGCTCCGGGTAGCCGACAACGCCCTGCACGTCTCCGGATTCGACTACGAGGTGTCGAGCCAGGTGACAGTCGACGTACAGGCCGACGCCGACGGAGCCGCGCTCGTCTCGGGACGGCTGCTCGCCGAAATCACCAAAGCGTTGCCGGCCAAGCCGGTGGACATCGCGGCCGTGGGCGCGCACGTGGAACTGGTCTGCGGCAGCGCGCGTTTCACCCTGCCGACGATGCCGGTCGAGGACTACCCGACGTTGCCGGACATGCCCGCCACCGCCGGCACGGTCGACGCGGCTGTGTTCGCCTCCGCGGTCGCCCAGGTCGCGATCGCGGCCGGCCGTGACGACACGCTGCCCATGCTGACCGGCGTGCGGATGGAGCTCGAAGGGTCGACGCTGAGCCTGCTCGCCACGGACCGGTACCGGCTGGCGCTCCGCGAGATTCAATGGCGGCCGCAGGACGAGGGTGGCAGCGCGCACGCACTCGTACCGGCCAGGACCCTCGCGGACACCGCGAAGACGCTCGGCCCGCTCGGCGGCGAGGTGACGATCGCGCTCGCCCGTGGCGGGGTCGGTGAGGGAATGATCGGGTTCTCCGCCGGTACCCGCCGGACGACCAGCCGCCTCCTCGACGGCGACCTGCCGAAGGTCCGTTCGCTGCTGCCGGATACGCACACCGCGCAGGCCCGCATCAACGTGGCCGCGTTGACCGAGGTGGTCCGCCGGGTCGCACTCGTGGCCGAACGGGCCACCCCGATCCGGCTGACGTTCGGCGACGAGGGTCTCATCGTGGAGGCCGGGGGGACCGAGGAAGCGCGCGCCAGCGAGGCCATGGAGGCGACGTTCACCGGCGATCCGCTGACGGTGGCGTTCAACCCGCAGTACCTGCTCGACGGTTTGGCCGCGCTCGACGGTCCGGTCGCCGTACTGTCCATGGTGGACCCGAGCAAGCCGGCCCTGTTGGCGCCGGCCGGCGACGACGGCGAAATCATCGAGGGGTACCGCTACCTGACCATGCCCATGCGGCTCGGACGCTGAGGATGCAGCTCGGGTTGGTCGGCCTCGGCCGCATGGGGGGCAACATGCGGGAGCGGCTGCGGCGGGCAGGTCACGAGGTGGTCGGCTACGACCGCAATCCGGAGATCTCCGACGCCGGCACGCTCGCCGACATGGTGGCCGCGCTGTCGGCCCCCCGGGTGGTGTGGGTGATGGTGCCCGCCGGCGTCACAGAGTCCACTGTGGACGAATTGGCCGGCCTGCTCGAGTCCGATGACATCGTCATCGACGGGGGCAACTCGCGATTCAGCGACGACGGCCCGCGCGCGGAACGGCTGGCGGGCAAGGGCATCGGATATCTCGACGTCGGCGTCTCCGGCGGCGTATGGGGGCTCGAGGCCGGCTACGCGCTGATGGTCGGCGGCTCCGACGAGAACGTCGGCCGCTGCATGCCCATCTTCGACGCGCTCAAGCCGGCCGGCGAGTTCGGCTTCGTGCACGCCGGCGAGGTCGGTGCCGGGCACTACGCGAAGATGGTGCACAACGGCATCGAGTACGGGCTCATGCACGCGTACGCCGAGGGCTACGAGCTGCTGGCAGCGTCTGAACTCGTTACGAACGTGCCCGGCGTCGTCAAGTCGTGGCGCGAGGGCACGGTCATCCGATCGTGGCTGCTGGACCTGCTCGACCAGGCGCTGGACGCCGATCCCGAGCTGGCCGGGCTGCGTGGCTACGCCGACGACACCGGTGAGGGGCGCTGGACGGTCGAGGAGGCGATCCGGCTCGCGGTACCGATGAACGTCATCGCGGCCTCGCTGTTCGCCCGGTTCGCGTCGCGGCAGGACGACTCGCCCGCGATGAAGGCGGTCGCGGCCCTGCGCGCCGGCTTCGGCGGGCACGCCGTCAAGAAGGACTGAGCCCTGTACGTCCGGCAGCTGGAACTCGTCGACTTCCGGTCGTACGCCGCGGCCAGCGTCGAGTTCGCACCGGGTGCGAACGTGCTCGTCGGGCAGAACGGCGTGGGCAAGACGAACCTCGTGGAGGCACTCGGTTACGTCGCGACCCTGTCGTCGCACCGGGTCGGTACCGACGCCCCGCTGGTCCGGTCCGGAGCCGCTACGGCGATCGTCCGGACTTTGGTAGTCCACGACGAACGGGAGCTGCTCGTCGAGCTGTCCATCACGCCGGGCAAGGCGAACAAGGCGAGGCTGGGCCGCGCGCCGGCCCGTCGGGCGCGGGACATCCTGGGTGCGCTGCGGCTGGTGCTGTTCGCCCCCGAGGACCTCTCGTTGGTACGCGGGGATCCGGCCGAGCGTCGCCGCTACCTGGACGACGTGCTGGTAGCCCGGCAGCCGCGGTACGGCGGCGTGCGCGCCGACTACGACCGGGTCCTCAAGCAGCGCAACGCGCTCCTGCGCACGGCGTACCTGACCCGCAAGGTGAGCGGTGGCGGTGGCGATCTGTCCACTCTGGACGTCTGGGACCTGCATCTGGCCCGGCACGGGGCGGAGCTGCTGGCCGGCCGGCTGGATCTGGTGGCCACACTGGCCCCGCACGTGGCAAAGGCGTACACGGCCGTCGCTGGGGGCGGCGGAGCCACGATCGCGTACCGGTCCGGACTCGGTACCGACGCGGCGGGGGATCGGGCTGCGCTGGAGGAGGCACTCGCCGCCGCTCTGCGCGAGGCACGTCCGTCCGAAGTAGACCGTGGGGTCACGCTCGTCGGTCCGCACCGCGACGACCTGGAACTGCGCCTTGGCGAGCTGCCGGCCCGCGGCTACGCGAGTCACGGCGAGTCGTGGTCGTACGCGCTCGCGCTGCGGCTCGGCGCGTACGACTTGCTGCGCGCCGAGGGCATCGAACCGGTACTCGTGCTCGACGACGTGTTCGCCGAACTCGACACCGGGCGCCGGGACCGGCTCGCCGCGCTGGTGGGTGGCGCGAGCCAACTGTTGGTGACGTGCGCCGTCGAGGCTGACGTCCCGGTGGCGCTGCTTGGGGCACGCTACGAGGTGAGCGAAGGAGAGGTGCGCCGTGTCGGATGAGGAGTTGGCCGGACCCGAGCTGGCCCGCGCGGTACTCGATGCGGCGAAGGCGAAACGCGTACCGCCGAAGCGACGGTCCGCGGTCCAGCGGGCGACGGGCGGACGGTCGCGTGGGTGGTCGGGGCCTGGCCCCGACTCCCGCGACCCGCAGCTGTTCGGCGCCGTCCTCGCGAAGCTGGTCAAGACGCGCGGTTGGCAGCAGCCGGCCGCGGAGGCCACGGTGTTCGGCTCGTGGGAGAAGGTGGTCGGTCCGGAGATAGCCACCCACTGCCGCCCGGTCACGCTCACCGAAGGCGTCCTGACGGTGGAGGCCGAGTCGACGGCGTGGGCGACCCAGCTGCGGTTCATGACCACGTCGCTGCTCGCGCGGATCGGGCGTGAGGTGGGCCACAACGTCGTGACGAAGCTGCACATCCACGGGCCGTCGGCGCCGTCGTGGACGCATGGCCCACGGCGGGTCCGCGGCCGCGGACCCCGCGACACGTATGGCTAGCGCCGCCGGCGCCAGAATCTCAGAAGTCTGCGTAGATCGCGAAGCCTCGGTCGGCGCACCGCCGGTAGAACCTGGCCAGCACGTCCAGCTCGGTCAGGGTGAAGCTCCACTGGGGAGGCTCGCCGGAGTCCTCGTGCAGCGATTCCAGACGGCTGTCCAGCCAGCGCAGCTGCTGATCGGCGAGCCGGTTGCCGGCCAACGCCCGCCGCAGAACGGCGCTGACCGTGTCGAAGGTGACCTCTTCGCCGAGCACGCGGTGACCCGCCACGAACCGCTCCAACCCGCCGGCGATCCAGGCGCAGCCCTCCGGGTCGATGACCGGGTCCTCGTCCTCGGCCGCCGCGTCCGTGGCGTAGAGCACGCCGGACAGACCGAGCATGAGGTCGACGAGCTCGGTGTAGGCGGTCGCGCGGACCACCCCGGTCTTGGCGATGTGACCGGCGAGCGCGGCGGCCGGCGCGGGTACCTTGGGCTCGTCTGCCATGTCGGCGAAGTCCACGAATGCCGCGGGTGCGACCGGATCGTAGAAACGGCCGGTCCGAGGCCATTGCACGGCGACGTTGTCCAGGCCCATCGGCACACCTTTCGACGTCGGCGCGACACCTTCTTTCGGCGCGGACAAAGTACGGCACGCGGGCCATTCCGCGCGACCCCCCGAGACGGTAATTCGCGCGCGTGGAGGATTGGGCCAGCGGCGTCGTCTACGCGCCCGCCGCTCAGCTCGACAGAGGTGGGTGCGTGGGGGGAATCGCGGACGGGCCCGTTCGAGCGGCTGTGAAGGTCTCAGGGGTGCCGTACCACGGTTCTGTCGGGCTGACACAGTAGGATCTGATGAGTACGGCGGTCCGCTCCGGCGACCACCGTACAGAACGAATGCCGATCATGACCGCGGGGTGCACCGCGGCGGTCGACACGCCCGGCTCCCACCGGTTGGATTCCCTCGCCCGGTGCCAAGGTCGAGCGTGCCCGACCGCCGTGATGGGTCCCCGCCGCGCCGCGCCGGCCCCCGCCACTCGAGCGGGACGGTGTGGGGAGAGGACGCAGGGTGGCCACACCGAAGCAGCAGCAAGGGGACTACACCGCTCGGTCGCTGACCCATCTCAAGGGTCTCGAACCGGTTCGCAAGCGGCCCGGTATGTACATCGGCTCGACCGGCGAACGAGGTCTGCACCAGCTCGTCTGGGAGGTTGTGGACAACGCGGTGGACGAGGCCCTCGCCGGCTACTGCGACACGATCGAGGCCGTCCTGATGGCTGATGGCGGCGTGCGGGTCACCGACAACGGCCGCGGTATTCCTGTGGATATCCACCCGGAACTGAAGAAGCCGGGTGTCGAGGTGGCGCTGACCGAGCTGCACGCGGGTGGGAAGTTCGACGGCAAGGCGTACGCGGTCTCGGGCGGCCTGCACGGCGTCGGCGTCTCGGTCGTGAACGCGCTGTCGACCCGCATGGAGATCGTGATCCACAAGGACGGGTTCGTCTGGCGGCAGCAGTACCACTTCGCCAAGCCCACGCCGTTGGAGAAGGGTGAGCCGACCCGGCGCACGGGTTCCAGCGTGGCGTTCTGGCCCGACCCCAAGGTCTTCGAGACCACCGAGTTCTCGTTCGAGACGATCTACCGGCGGCTGCAGGAGATGGCCTTCCTCAACCGCGGTCTGACCATCCACCTGCGGGACGAACGCAAGCCGGAGGAGGACGGAAAGTTCCGCGAGGTGACATTCCTGTACAAAGGCGGCATCGCGGACTTCGTTCGGCACCTCAACCAGACCAAGGAGCCCATCCACAAGTCTGTGGTGGAGTTCAGCGCCGACGGCGAGGCCATGGCCGTCGAGGTGGCCATGCAGTGGAACCAGTCGTACGGCGAGTCGGTCTACACGTTCGCCAACACGATCAACACCCACGAGGGCGGTACCCACGAAGAGGGCTTCCGCGCGGCGCTCACCTCGGTCGTCAACAAGTACGGCGCCGACAAGAAGTTCCTCAAGGGTGACGAGAAGCTGACCGGTGAGGACATCCGGGAAGGGCTCGCCGCGATCCTGTCGGTCAAGCTGGCGAACCCGCAGTTCGAGGGGCAGACGAAGACCAAGCTCGGCAACACCGAGGTGAAGAGCTTCGTACAGAAGGTCTGCAACGAGTGGCTGGCGGACTGGCTCGAGCGCAACCCCGCCGAGGCGAAGATCGTCATCACCAAGGCGAACGCCGCCGCCCGCGCCCGCATGGCTGCCGCTCAGGCGCGCAAGCTGGCCCGGCGCAAGTCGCTGCTCGAGTCCGGCTCGATGCCGGGCAAGCTGTCCGACTGCCAGTCGACCGATCCCCGGGTCTCCGAACTGTTCATCGTCGAGGGTGACTCCGCTGGCGGCTCGGCCAAGCAGGGCCGGGATCCGATGTTCCAGGCGATCCTGCCGATCCGCGGCAAGATCCTCAACGTCGAGAAGGCGCGGATCGACCGGGTCCTCAAGAACAACGAGGTCCAGGCGTTGATCACGGCGTTGGGTACCGGCATCCACGACGAGTTCGACATCGAGAAGCTGCGGTACCACAAGATCGTGTTGATGGCCGACGCGGACGTCGACGGTCAGCACATCCGCACCCTGCTGTTGACGCTGCTCTTCCGCTTCATGCGGCCGCTCGTCGAGCTCGGGAACGTGTACCTGGCCCAGCCGCCTCTGTTCAAGATCAAGTGGAACAAGAAGGGCGACGACGCGCAGTACGCGTACTCCGACCGGGAACGGGACGGGCTGATCGCGCTGCGGCAGGAGAAGCGACCGAACGCGAAGCCGGACGACATCCAGCGGTTCAAGGGTCTGGGCGAGATGAACTACCCGGAGCTGTGGGAGACCACGATGAACCCCGGGACCCGTACGCTCCTGCAGGTCTCGCTCGACGATGCGGCAACGGCGGACGAGCTGTTCAGCGTGCTGATGGGGGAGGACGTCGAGGCCCGGCGTTCGTTCATCCAGCGGAACGCGAAGGATGTCCGTTTCCTAGATATCTAGGACCTTTCTTGTCCACAGCCTGGAACGGTTTCCACAGGCGCGTCCACAAGGACGCCCGATGACGGGTGAGGTTGACCAGTGACGGATCCGACGACTCCGGACGACGACGAGTCGGTCGACGGCATCGACGCCGCCGCGGACGACGACGCCGCGGCGAACGACGGCCTGCGCGGCCGGGTCGAGCCGGTCGGGCTCGAGGTCGAGATGCAGCGCTCGTACCTCGATTACGCGATGAGCGTCATCGTGAGCCGGGCCCTGCCGGACGTGCGGGACGGGCTCAAGCCCGTACACCGCAAGATCCTTTACGCGATGTACGACTCCGGATACCGGCCCGACCGCGGGTATGTGAAGTGTTCCCGGGTCGTCGGTGACGTGATGGGTCAGTTCCACCCGCACGGTGACTCGGCGATCTACGACGCCCTGGTCCGGATGGCCCAGACGTGGTCCCTGCGGTACCCGCTCATCGACGGCAACGGCAACTTCGGCTCGCCCGGCAACGACCCTCAAGCGGCGATGAGGTACACCGAATGCCGGCTCGACCCGCTCGCGATGGAGATGCTGCGGGACATCGACGAGGACACGGTCAACTTCGTCCCGAACTACGACGGTCGGGCGCAGGAGCCGACGGTTCTGCCGTCGCGCGTACCCAACCTCTTGATCAACGGTTCCGAGGGCATCGCGGTCGGCATGGCCACCAAGATCCCACCGCACAACCTGCGGGAGATCGGCGCGGCCGTGCAGTGGTGCCTGACGCACCCGGAAGCCGACGAGGCGACCACTCTGGACGAGCTCATCAAGATCGTTAAGGGCCCGGACTTCCCGACCTACGGCCTGATCGTCGGCACGACGCCGATCGAAGAGGCTTACCGGACCGGCCGCGGCTCGATCCGGATGCGGGCGGTCATCGAGGTCGAGGAGGACCGAAGGGGCCGAGCCTGCCTGGTCGTGACGGAGTTGCCGTACCAGGTCAACCCGGACAACCTGGCCGAACGCATCGCGGAATTGGTCAAGGAAGGCAAGCTCACCGGGATCGCCGACATCCAGGACCAGTCCAGCGGCCGTACCGGCATGCGCCTGATCATCGTGCTCAAACGCGACGCCGTCGCCAAGGTCGTGCTGAACAACCTGTACAAGCACACCCAGCTGCAGGAGACGTTCGGCGCGAACATGCTCGCGCTCGTCGACGGCGTACCGCGCACGCTGAACCTCGCCCAGTTCGTGCGCTACTACGTCGCCCACCAGATCGAGGTCATCCAGCGCCGGACGGCGTACCGCCTGCGCAAGGCCGAGGAGCGGGCGCACATCCTGCGCGGCCTGGTCAAGGCGCTCGATCAGCTCGACGAGGTCATCGCGCTGATCCGGCGTTCGCCCACGGTCGAGGAGGCCCGGACCGGCCTCATTCGGCTGCTCGACATCGACGAGATCCAGGCCACCGCGATCCTCGACATGCAGCTACGTCGACTGGCCGCACTCGAGCGCCAGAAGATGGTCGACGAGCTGGCCGAGATCGAAATCAAGATCGCTGACCTGAAGGACATCCTGGCCAAGCCCGAGCGGCAGCGTAAGATCATCTCGGACGAACTCGGCGAGATCGTCGCCAAGTGGGGTGACGACCGCCGTACCCGGATCGTCCCGTTCGACGGCGAGGTCTCGATCGAGGACCTCATCGCGCGCGAGGACGTGGTCGTCACGATCACCCGGACGGGGTACGCCAAGCGCACCAAGACCGACCTGTACCGCTCCCAGCGCCGCGGCGGCAAGGGCGTCAGCGGCGCCACCCTGCGGCAGGACGACATCGTCAGCCACTTCTTCGTGTGCTCGACGCACGACTGGATCCTGTTCTTCACGAACAAGGGCCGGGTGTACCGGGCGAAGGCGTACGAGCTGCCCGAGGCGAGCCGGATCGCCAAGGGACAGCATGTCGCGAACCTGCTGGCGTTCCAGCCCGACGAGCAGATCGCCCAGGTGATCGAGATCCCGAACTACCAGGTCGCGCCGTACCTGGTGCTCGCCACGAAGAAGGGGCTCGTCAAGAAGACGAAGCTGGAGGAGTTCGACTCGAACCGGGCCGGTGGCATCATCGCGATCAACCTGCGCGACGACGACGAGCTGGTCGGTGCGGCGCTCCTGGGCCCAGCCGACGACCTGCTGCTCGTGTCGAAGAAAGCCCAGGCGATCCGGTTCAAGGCCGACGACGACGCGCTACGCCCGATGGGCCGAGCTACCTCCGGCGTGATCGGCATGCGCTTCGGGGACCACGACGAGCTGCTCGCCATGGAGGTCGTACGCCCGGACATGGACGTCCTCGTCGCCACGAACGGCGGCTACGCCAAGCGCACTCCGATTGATGAGTACCCCACTCAGGGTAGGGGTGGTAAAGGCGTCCTAACCGCCAAAATCACCGAACGGCGTGGCGGACTGGTCGGGGCGGTCGTTATCAGCCCGGACGACGAGCTGTTCGCCATCACCAGTAACGGTGGAGTTATCCGGACTCCGGTGAAGCCTGTACGCCGGACGCGTGATCGGAACACAATGGGGGTCAAGCTCATGGACCTTCCGGAGGGTGTAACCCTCGTTGCCATTGCTCGCAACGCCGACGAGCCTGACGAACAGGACTAGGGATGACGGAGACACAGGCGACGTCGGGGGCTGCGGGGACCTCGACCAACCAGGTCGACACGGAGTCGTCCGACGGTGCAACTGCCGGACGAACCGCGGTCGGCCGGGCCACAGTCCCCGCCACCGAGTCCCCCGATGGGACCGGCACGTCGCCGAAATACACACGAGCGCCAGGCATGCCACCACCGCCGGACGCGCCGTCGGACACCGCACAGGATTCGCTGGCTCCCGTCTCGGGAGGGGGAGCCACGAGGTCGACCGCGGTTGCCGCGCCGCCGATCATGACGGCCGCGGCGACGGTACCGGTCGTGGCCGCGGCGGCTGTCTCGGCACCGCCGTTCGTGGCGCCGACCAGTGCTCCGCCGGGGGTTGGCCGACCGGCCGCGTTCCGCACCGGAGCGACCGGCCGGGTCGCGGTAGGCCCGTCGACGATCAGGCCCGGACTCGCCGGCGCGGTCGGCGCGGCACGGGTGACGGACGCGGTACGCAGTGCGCGGACCGGATCCGCCGCCGCGGCACGCGGTCCACGCCGCGCGCGCCTGAACGTGAAGCGGATCGACCCTTGGTCGGTCATGAAGTTCTCGTTCGCGGTGTCGCTCGTGCTGTTCATCGTGGTCATCGTCGCGACGTCGGTGCTCTACCTGGCCCTCGACGCGATGGGTGTCTTCGACAGCGTGAACGCCACGCTGCTGGACATGCTCACGTCGAGTGGTGAGTCCGATCCGACCGGTGGCTTCAAGATCACAGCCAAGGGCGTCATCGGTACGGCGGCTCTGCTCGGTGCGGTCAACGTGGTCCTCTTCACGGCGCTCGCCACTCTCTCGGCGTTCGTCTACAACGTATGCGCGGACCTCGTAGGCGGCATCGAACTCACTCTCTCCGAACGAGACTGACGACTCGGACTACCTCTCGCGTTGATCATGAAGTTAGTTGCGATGTCGACGGTGTGTCGCGCTACTAACTTCATGGTCAACCGAGTGCCGGAGCCATGGGCGTGCCCAAGTTGGGTGGCGTGTGGCGAGTAGGGTAACCTTGCTCGTCGCGCCCCGCGTCGGGGTCGGCCGCACGGGGCTATAGCTCAGTCGGTTAGAGCGCAGAGCTGATAACTCTGAGGTCGCTGGTTCGATTCCAGCTAGCCCCACTCCCGAGTGCGAGGTGCGCATCATGTGGAAGAAGCTGTTGATTCTGTTCGCGGTGCTGGGTGCGGCGGTCCTGGTTGCCAAGAAGGTCAAGGACGCCAACGACCAGCGGGAGCTCTGGCACGAGGCGACCAAGGAGATGCCGTAACGGAGTGCGTGACGCGTCGTCGGCGCGTCCGTCCGGGGGCGTAGCTCAATCTGGCAGAGCACCGCCTTTGCAAGGCGGGGGTTAGGGGTTCAAGTCCCCTCGTCTCCACCAGGTCTTTCTTGATTTGACCTTGGTCCGAGTACAGCCAACCGTACAGCCAAGAGTTCATGCTGACTCCTCGCCGAGGAGCTTGTCGATCGCCTCGGCGGCGTCCCTCGCCCGCTTCGGCAGGACGTGGCCGTAGGTGT
>DASRII010000019.1:0-19989 GCA_035650075.1 Micromonosporaceae bacterium
CGTATGAGCGTTCCCACCCGAGCCGAGGTCTCCACGCCTTCGGCGATAACGGAAATGCCCAGCGCGTTGGAGATGGAGACCACCGAGCGGCCGATCGCTTCGGTGCGCTCGCGGTTCGCGGTCGGCGTGATGAGCGAGTAGTCCAGTTTCACGATGTCGACGGGCAGGGCGTGGAGGTGAGCCAGCGTGTTGTAGCCGGTACCGAAGTCGTCGATAGCCAGCCTGACGCCCAGTTCGCGTAGGCGGTGGGTGGAATCCGCAGCCGCCTCTAGATCAGGTATCCGGCTCGTCTCGGTTATCTCCAGCACGAGTCTGTCTCCGGGAAGCCCATGGCGGGCCAGGGTGTCGCGCACCGTCGTTTCCAGCAGTGGGCAGCCCAGGCGACCAGCCGAGACGTTCACGTGAACCTGCAGGTCGGCCAGTGCGGCTGTTTCCCGGCAGGCGATCTCGAGCACGAGATCGTCCAGTGCGGCTACCAACCCCGCCCGTTCGGCGGCGGCGACGAAGACGAGCGGCGGGACCGGGCCGAGTTGCGGGCTGGTCCAGCGGGCTAGGGATTCGATCGCCACGGTCACCCCATCGGCGAGGCGGACGATCGGCTGGTAGTGCACCTCGATGGCACCGGCATGCGGCTCCCCGCGCACGGCAGCCGCCAACAGCGTAGGCAGGTCGGGGTGAGCCCATGCGGCGAGTTCACGATGGTAGATCATCATGACGCCCTTGCCATTCTGCTTGCCGCCGTACATTGCGGCGTCGACACGGCGCAGCAGCGCATCGGCCGTCAGATCCGGCTCCGGGTCCGCCGTGACCGCGACGCCGATGCTCGCGCTGACGGTGACCTGGCGGTCGCCGATCCGGAACGGCAGCCGCAACACGGCACGGACCCGCTCGCCGGCTTCCCTGGGCTCGAAGCCGCCGTCGAGTAGCACCGCGAACTCGTCTCCACCCAGGCGGGCTACGACGTCCACACCGGACACACAGCTGCGGAGCCGGTCGGCCACACCGCGCAGAACGATGTCGCCGGTCGCGTGGCCGAAACTGTCGTTGACCAGTTTGAAGTCGTCCAGGTCGATGAAGAGCAGCCCGACGGGCCGATGCTCGAGTCGATGGGTCTCGACCGCCAGGGCCAGCCGATCGTGGAAGAGCGCTCGGTTGGCAAGGCCGGTCAGTGGGTCGTGAAACGCTTGATACTCCAAGCGGGCTTGGCCGTACCGCACCCGCTCCAGCAAATTCCGATTCTCCAGCAATGTGATCAGTTGCCGGGCCACAACCATGCAGATCACGAGCAGCCCCACGACCTTTTCGGCCGTATCGATGTCGCCCCCGGTCGCCAATTGAATGGAGATCAGCAGGCCCGTGGCCGCCAGCGGGGCGTACGGCAGCAAAAGGTAGGCCAGCTCATAGGCCCTGTCGTGGCTGCGTTTCTCGTGCTTGGGGCGCTGCTGGCCGCGATCGGTCGCCGCGAGCGCGACCAGTGCCGGGCCGGCGATGAACCCGATGTCGAGAATGGGTGACATCTCCTCCGCACCCCGGCTGACCAGATATGCGAAGAAACTGTCTGAGATGGACAGTGCTACCAGGCCGAGCACCAGGGTCAGCAGACCGGGCAACTGCCTGTGATCACTGCGACCGAAGACCACCAGCAGAACCATGATGGTGACCAGGATCAGGTCGGAAACCGGATAGGCGATGGCCACGGCGAAAGCGGCCGGTGTCGGTGCCCCGGCCTGTACGACGCCGCCCAGTGCGGTGGCCCAGGTCAAGATGAACAGGGAGCCGACCACCACCAGCGCATCGAGGACGAGAACGGCGTGGGGCGGCCGCCACGGCCGGTTGGCGGCGAGCATGAGCAAGGCGATCAGGGCGAATACCGGCAAGGTCAGGTAGCCGGCGTCAGCCAGAGAGGGTGACGGCAGCCCGATACCGCCGAAGATCTGGTACCAGGCCCAGATCGCCATGCCGATCGACCAGCCAGCGAAACCGAAACCCAGAAGGAGGCGCCATGTGCGTTGCGGGCCGCGGGATCGCCGGCCGTTCCAGAAACAGCTCGACATCGCCGCCAGGCCAGCCAATAGCTGGGCGCTGTCATCCAATACGGTTGCCGCAACGGGATGCCCGACGTGCAACAGTTGCGAAACTACGCCGACGGTGACGGCCGCTCCGATCACCGCCAACACTCGGGCTGAGGTAACTGTCATCGACCTTCGCAAGGGACATATCGGCCCCCGCGAGCACGGGGGCGCGTATCAGACCCCCGCGACCGTCGTACCTTATCGCAGTCGACGCCACCTGTGGCCAACCTGAAATGTGTTCAACAATTGTGCGGCGGCGATCGAGCGCCTTCTCACCGAGCCGATGCCCGCACCGGTTGGGCGAGCGCCAGGATGTCCTCCAGGTAGATGAGCAACACGGCAACAATGACGCCCACCGCGGCCGCGACCACCGCCGCGGGCAGGTCGGCCCGAGGTCCCGCGCCGGTCACGGCAAACCCACCGCCGGCCGCCGCGGTCGCGAAAAGAACGGCGTTGCGTACCAGGTGGACCGCGCCCGGCGGCCGCTCACCGGCGCCGAAGCATCGGCACGGCGTCCTGACCCGTCGCCGCATCATCGAGACGATCACGGCCGTGAATCCGGCGAGCAGCACCGCCCCGAGCACGAAACCCACCGCGGGAACGGCCACGACGGCCAGGGCCGTGGTGGCTTCCGCGACCACGACCGCCCACGCCACCACGCCGGTGCGCGGCAACGGCATCTTCAGCGCCGACATCAACGTACGACGGAACTCGGCCCGACGGCGCAGCTTGCTGACCGACGCCGCGGCGAACACGACCGTGACGACCGCCTGGCAGCCCACCAAGAGGTACGACATCACGTTGCCGCCAACTCCGCCGCGTAGAGCCGCTCGAGGCGGCGTACCCGGTACGTGGCGTCGCCGACCTCGTCCACCAGCCGGCCGGCGGCGAGCCGATCGAGTGCGGCCGCGGCCATGCCGGTAGCCACGCCCACGGCGTCGGCCACCTGGCCGGCGTGGAAGACCGCTCGACCGAGCAACCCGATCTGCCGGAAGGCCGACGCCGTCAGTGCGTCGTCCGGGGCGACCGCCGACTCGTAGGCGGCCGACAGGCAGGATCGCAGGGCGCCGTCGACATCCAGCTCGTCGAGGGTTCGCCGGTCATCGGCCAGCTGCCGCGCCAGCGAGTACACCGGGCGACCGGGACTGCCCGCGAGCCTGGCGCCGGCCAGGCGTAGCGCGAGGGGCAACTGGCCGCACAGGCGGACGACGGCGCGGGCGGCGCGGTCTTCGGATTGGATCCGACGGCGGCCGGCGTAGTGCTCGAGCAGCTCGAGCGCGCTGTCCTCGGGCAGGGCGGTGAGGGCGAGCTGGCTCGCGTGGTGGAGCCCGGGCAGAGCTCGGCGGCAGGTGACGATGACACCGCAGCCGGACCCGGCCGGTAGCACCGATGCGAGCTGGTGTTCCGAGCGCACATCGTCGAGCACGAGAAGGACGCGCCGATCGACGAGGATCGACCGCAGGCGCGCGGCGTCCTCGGCCGGGTCCGGCGCGCCGGCCGGTTCACCCAGCGCGCGCAGGAGGATGCCAAGAACCTGCTCCGGTGCCTTCGCCGCCGGCCGGCCGAAGTCGACGTAGAGCTGGCCGTCGGGGTAGTTTCCAGCGCACCGGTGCGCGGCGGCGCAGGCGAGCGCCGACTTTCCGACACCACTGGATCCATGGATCGCCACGATGCGTGGTACCCCAGCCGGGCGGCCCGTTCCGAGAGCCCGCGAGATGAACTCGTCCTCCGCCTTCCGCCCGACGAACGGGAAGGGGGCCGGCGGCAACTGGCGCGGCTTCGGCGCAGGCAGCGGAACCAGCCGGCCGGTCACCGGCGCCGGGCGAACGAGCAGCGAGTCGGAGCGGTTCAAGATGGACTGTTGTAGCCGTTGAAGGTCCTGTCCGGGGAGCAGACCGAGCTCCTCGACGAGCACGGACCGGGCTTGCCGGCAGGCCTCGAGGGCGGCCGACGAGTCCCCGGCCCGGTACAGCGCCAGCGCGAGCTGGTTCCAGCCTCTCTCCCGAAACGGGTTGCTCTTCACCCATCGACGCAGCGCGGGTACGAGGCGACCGTGTTCGCCCAGCTCGAGCTGCGCCTCGAAGCGGTCCTCCTGAACCGTCCTACGCAGTTCGTCGAAGCGAATGGCGACACTCTCCAGTTCCGCCCCGAGGGGAAGGTCCTCGAACGGCGCGCCGCGCCACATGGCGAGCGCCTGACCGAGCAGCCGATCGGCGCCGTCCGGGTCGTCGCGGTCGAGCGCGGTACGGCCGTCCCTGGCCAGCTCCTCGAAGACCGCGAAGTCGAGCTCGTGCCGATCGGCGGACAACCGGTACCCCTGCCGACCGGTGGTCAACCGGTGCCGCTCGGGTTCCGGGAGGGCACGCCGAAGTCCCGCCGCGTACCCCCGGAGGTTCACCGCGCCCGAGGACGGCGGATGGCCGGACCACAGCTCGTCCATCAGCCGGTCGACCGAGACCGCCCTCCCGGTAGCGGTGATCAGGACCGCGAGCACGGTGCGTTGCTTCGGTGGGCCGATCGCCAGCGGTGTTCCGCTGCTGCGTACCTCCATTGGTCCGAGCAGCCGGAACTCCAAGCTGGTCGGGTCGGCCAGATCGCTCGTCATGGGTTCCTACGTCCCCGTGTACGCGGAATCGTGAGGCCAGAATATGCGGACCGTTCATCGTCGGACTTGACTATTAGTTGAGCCATCGAGCCGGTGCTCGAGACCCTGGACAAGCTGCGATGATGCTGTTCGGTGCGGTCGATGCACCGGCGGCCGCAGCGCGGCGGCGGCAGTTTCACGTCGGCAGATTGCCGCACGTGACGAGTCACGGGGCAGGCTACCGGGAGACATGTCGGTGAACGGCGAGAACGGGCCGATCGCTGAAGGACACCTGTTGCAGGCGCGCCGGAGACAACTGCGGTTGACCCAGCACGAGGTCGCCGAGCTTGCCCAGGTGAGCGTGCGGGCGTTGCGCAACATCGAGCGGGGCCAGGCGGTTCACCCGAGAGCGGAGACGTTGCGGCGGCTCAGCGCCGTACTCGGCCCCCACGAACCAGCGAACAGCGGCTTACAGATCGACGTCCTCGGACCGCTGCAGGTACGCCGGCACGGACTGCCGGTCGAGGTCCGGGCGCCGAAGCTGCGCAGCCTGCTCGGTCTGCTCGCGTTGCACCCAGGCGAGGTGGTGCCCCGGGACGTGATCGTGGATCTGCTCTGGGGGGTCCGTCCACCCAAGACCTGCCTGAACCTGGTGCACGGCTACGTCGGCCGGCTGCGTGAACTGCTCGAACTGCGGCATCCGCCATCAGCCGGGATCATCGTCACGTCGGCCGGGGGGTACGCCCTGCACCTTCCGACGGACCAGCTCGATCTCAGCCATTTCGACGCACTGACCGTCGCGGCGGCCGCGGCGCGGGATCGCGACGACCTCGCCGGCGCGGTCGCCCTCTGGGAGGAGGCGCTGTCGTGCTGGCGCGCCGCGGTCCTGGCCGACGCCGACTCCCGGCTACGCCAGCACCCTGCGGCCGTATCGGTCAATCAGCGGCGGCTCACCGCGACCCTGGAGCTCGCCGAGGTTGCGACCATGCTCGGCTGCGGCGACCGGGCCATCGAGCCGCTGCGGGTACTGACTCCGGACGAGCCGTTGCACGAACGCCTGCACGCCCGTCTCATGATCTGTCTGGCGAACTGTGGGCAGCAGGCGGCGGCGCTGCGGCTGTACGCGGACGTCCGCAACCGGCTCGCCGAGGAGCTGGGCATCGAGCCCGGTAGCGAGCTGGCCAACGCTCACCTCGCGATACTGCGCGGGCAGGCTGCCGTGGCCGACCAGCCGGCGGGGCGGGACTCCGGCGCGGCACCGCTGCCACCCGACGTGGGCCTCGTCGGTCGGGAACGCGAACTGGCCATCCTCGATCGGATCGTTGGCGACCGGGTCGCGGCCACCACGATGGTGATCACGGGCGTCGGCGGGAGTGGTAAGACCGCTCTGGCCGTCCACTGGGCGCACCGCGCCGCGGATCGGTTTCCGGACGGGTGCCGGTACGTCGATCTGCACGGGTACTCGCCGCGTTCACCGATGTCCCTCGACACCGCGGTGGATCTCCTGCTCTGGTCGCTCGGTGCGCCGGTGCCGCCCGGCCCGGCCGACCTGGACCGGCGGCTGGCGCTCTACCGGTCGGAGCTGGGCCGCCAGCGGACATTGATCATTCTCGACAATGTACCGGGCGCCGCCGACATCCGGCCCCTGATCGCCACATCGCCGCGAAGCGCCGTACTGGTCGTCTCGCGGGACAGGCTGGAAAGCCTCGTCGTTCGGGACGCCGCGGACCGCATCGAGCTGGGCATGCTCTCCGTCGACGAGGCCGTCGACATGCTCCGGAGGATCGGAGGCCTCCCCGCCGCCCCGGCGACCGACCGCCAGCTGACTCGGGTGGCGCAGTTGTGCGGCCGGCTGCCGCTGGCAATCCGGGTCGTCGGCTGTCGGCTGGCCGCGAACCCTCACGACGTCGCCGGCCTGGTGGACCGGCTCGACCGGTCCGACGACCGGCTGGCGGCGTTGGAGATCGACCAGGTCGACGCCGGAGTCCGCGCCGCCTTCGACCTGTCGTACCGGACGCTCGGCGAGGACGCCGCGCGCCTGTTCCGGTTGCTCGGTGCCCACGACGGCCCGTCCATCGACGAGTCCGCCGCAATGGCGCTGATCGGGCCCGATTCCGCCGACACCATCGGCCGGCTGCTCGCCGAGCTGGCCAGCGCCAACCTCGTCACGAAAACGCGGCCGGCGAGCTACGTCCTGCACGACCTGGTCCGGACGTACGCGCGGCAGCAGTGCGACCGGCTGGATCCACCCGAGCGGCGGGAGGCGGCGATCAGGCGCCTGGTCGACTGGTACCTCGACCGCACGTACACGGCCTACCGGCTGCTGAGCCCGCGCGCGTCGGCCAGGCCACCCGAGATGATCCACCCGCCCGTCGATCGGCTCGAACTGGCCGACCGGCACGAGGCGGCGGCGTGGTTCCAGGCCGAGCGAGCCAACGTCGCCACGCTGGTGCGGACCTGTCTCGCCAACGGTTGGAGCCGGTCCGCCTGGCAGCTGGCGTACAGCATGTTCGCGTTCAACCAGAGCCACCGGCGCTGGTCGGACTGGATACCGCTGTGCGACGAGGTGCTAGAGGCCGTCCAGGCCACGGGCGATGCCTTGGGCGAATGTCGGATGCTCAACGTGTTGGCGGTCGCTCACAAGCAGCGCGGCGACTTCGCCGCCGCCCGCGACCAGTACCACCGGGCATTGCGCGCCGCCGACGCGGCCGGCGAACCGCTCGCCGCGGCGGCGATCCACGTGAACCTCGGTGGGCTCTACAACGTGCAGGAACAGTACGACCTCGCCGAGACCCACCTCCGGGCGGCGCTCGGCACCGCCGGGTACGGCGACGATCCGCGCTACGGACAGCTGCTCTGGCTGAACCTGAGCCATTTGATGTTCAACACCGGACGGTTCGAGGAGGCGGCCGACGGCCTGCGCCGTGGATTGGCACTGACCGAGACAACCGGTGACGAGCACACGGCCGCCTACCTGTACCACGGCCTGGGCGAGGTGTCGTTCCAGCTCGGCCGGATGGACGAGGCAGCCGAGCACGCGCGGCAGGCCCTGCGGCGGGCCACAGCGACCCAGGACCCGCTGCGCCGCGCCTATGCGCTCGACCTGCTCGGGTCGGCGACGATGCACAGCGCGCCCGCTGAGGCGGAGGCCAGTTGGCACGAAGCCATCGCCATCTGCGAGGAGCTGGCGCACCCGTTGGCCGAGGAGGCCCGCTACTGGCTGGAACACGAGCGGCCGTCATCGGCCAGCGAGCTGTACGCGGCCGAGCGGGAGCGCCGGTACCGCGTCAACCGTCTTCCTTGACGCTTCCGCGGCCGGCGCTCCGCCCCCCGGCTCCCGCCGGTTCTCTCTCCCCGGTCAGCAGTCGCAGTGCACGGTCTGCCACGGGGTGCAGTAGCCACTGCCGTCGTGACACTGCCGGGTCTGGGTGCTCCAGCGGCCGCAGCCGGCAGCGCACCGGCGCTGGGTGATCCACAGCGCCGAGGCGGTCACCTCGGGTACCAAGCGACCGATCAGCCGGTCGGTCAGGGCACGCAGTCTCCGCATATTGTCGTCACCTGCTCTCCGTGCCATTGGCCGCGGGACGCGGCCGTGCGGCGCCGACCATAGCCAGGAGGCGTACACGGCCCGTACACGTCGACGCGTACTAGCCATGTACCGCCCCCGCCTACGGTCGCCCCCATGACCATCCTCGTTGCGGCACTCGTCCTGGTGGCCGCGGTCAGCCTGCTCAACCTGGTGCTCGTCCTGGCGATGGCCCGCCGGTTGCGCCAGTACGCAGACCTGTTCGACGGTCTGCGACCGGCCGATGTCGGTGGCTCGACGAAGCCCGCGGGCTCTGTCGTGGCCCCGTTCACCGCCGTCTCCGTCGACGGTACGCAAATCGACGAGCGCTGGTTCGTCGCTCCGACGCTGGTCGCCTTCCTGTCTCCCGGTTGCCGGCCGTGTGCCGAGCTCCTGCCGAGCGTCGTGGCCGCGACCGCCCGGTGGCGCACCCTCGCCGTGATCGAGCCGGGGGACGAGGCGGCGGAGCAGGAGTACGTGTCGGTGCTGGCGGACGCCGCCACGGTACTGACCGGCGAGCAGGCCCGGGCCGCGGCGGCGGCCTTCGGCGTACGGGGTTACCCCGCCGTGTGCGTCGTCGACGCCAACAGGGTCGTGTCGGCGACCGGTACACACCTGTTGACCGTGCCGGATCCGGTCGGCGTATGAGACGGCGCGGGACACCGCGGGCCGCGCTGGAGCCGGCGCTCGCTCTCGCCGCCCGGGCGGCGCCGGTCGCTCTGGTCGCCCTCGTCGTCATGGCCGCGGTCGCGGCGGCCGTACCGGTCGCGGCCGCCTGGTTCGCCAAGGGTCTGCTCGACAACCTCGCCGAGCCGGGTGCGCGCGGCTCGGTCCTCGCCGTTGCGGTGGCCGGACTGCTGGCGGCCGGCGTGGTGGGTGGGCTGCAGCCGCACGCGTCGGAGTACCTCCGGGCGAATCTCGGGCGCAAGGCCAGCCTCGCCGCGCAGGACCGGCTCTACCGTGCGGTGAACGGGTTCCAGGGACTGAGTCGGTTCGAGGATCCGGCCTTCCTCGACCGGCTGCGGATGGCGCAGCAATGCGGGCAGGACACGCCGGGCCAGATCGTGGGTACGTCCCTCACCCTGGTCCGCACGCTCATCACGCTGGCCGGGTTCTTCGGCTCACTCCTGCTGATCAGCCCGACGATCGCGTGGCTGGTCCTGCTCGGCGGCGTACCGACGCTGGTCGGTGAGCTGAAGCTCGCCCGGTCGCGCGTGCACACCACACTCGCCGTGTCCCGGCTCGAGCGGCGCGAGCTGTTCTACGGCACGCTGCTGGCCGACGTACAGGCGGCCAAGGAGATCCGCCTCTTCCGACTCGGCGACCACTTCCGGCACCGGATGAACCGGGACCGGTCCGAAATCGACACCCTGTACCGGCGCATGGACCGGCGAACCCTGCGTACCCAACTGGTGCTGGCCGCTCTCGCGGCTGGGGTCGCCGCGGTCGGACTGCTCTGGGCGGTTCGCGCCGCCGCCGCTGGTGAGTTGACCGTCGGCGACGTGTCCGTCTTCGTGGCCGCGGTCGCCGCGGTACAGGCCGGCGCCGGTAGTCTGGCCACCGGGTTCGCGCTCTGCCACCAGCACCTGCTGGTGTTCGGGCAGTACCTGGACGTCGTTGCGACGGAACCGGATCTGCGCGCGGTGGAACCCGTCCGGCCGCTCGGCCCGCTACGGTTCGGGATCGAATTGCGTGACGTCTGGTTCCGGTACTCCGATGAGCATCCCTGGATCCTGCGGGGCGTCAACCTCACGCTCCCCTGTGGACAGTCCATGGCGCTCGTCGGCGCGAACGGCGCCGGAAAGAGCACACTGGTCAAGTTGTTGTGTCGGTTCTACGAACCGACCCTCGGCTCGATTCACTGGGACGGAATCGACATCCGGCAGGTACCGGTGGAGTCGCTGCGCAACCGGATGAGCGCCATCTTTCAGGACTTCATGCGCTACGACCTCAGCGCCGACGAGAACATCGGCCTGGGAGACCTGGACGTTGCCGCGGATCCCGCGCGGATTCGACAAGCCGCGCGGCGGGCGGGAATCGACGATGCGTTGGACCGGCTGCCGCGCGGATACGACACGATGCTGACCCGACTTTTCGCCGACGACCAGGATGGTTGCGACGCGACCGGCGTGGTCCTCTCGGGTGGTCAGTGGCAACGGGTCGCTTTGGCTCGGGCCCTGGTCCGCGAGCGGCGTGATCTGCTTGTCATGGACGAACCGAGTTCCGGTCTCGACGCCGAGGCCGAGCACCAGATCCAGGTCAGGCTGCGAGCCCACGCCGCCGGCCGGACCACCCTGCTCATTTCGCACCGGCTCAGCGCGGTCCGCGGCGCCGACGTGATCGCGGTGCTCGACGGTGGTGTCGTGGTCGAACACGGTGACCACCACGACCTCATGGTGGCCGCGGGCCACTACGCCCGACTGTTCAACCTTCAGGCCGACGGGTACACGGCGACGGCAGGTGGTATCCGGTGATCGCCATGTTGGGTTCGCTCGGTGCGCTCGTGACCGCCGTTGTGGGACTCTGCTGGCTGCGCGCCCGGATCGTCGTGGTCAGGGTCGAGGGCATCAGCATGGAACCGACGCTGCACGCCGACGACCGGGTGGTGGTTCGGCGACTGCCCGCCAGCCGGCTGCGGGCCGGGCAGATTGTGGTGATCGAGCGCCCGCATTACGACGGACTATGGACGTGGCGGGCTACCGGAGCCAGCATCCAGCAGCGTAAGTGGATCATCAAGCGACTCGCCGCATTGCCCGGCGAACCATCCGCCGTCGATCCCGACCTGCTATTCGCCGTCCCGTCGGGACACGCGGTGGTGCTGGGCGACAACACGAACGCGAGTACCGACTCGCGCGTATTCGGCCTCGTACCCGTGGATCGGATCCTCGGCGTGGTCGTGCGCCGCTACGCGGAGAGCACACCGCTGTCGCTTTCGCTCTGATCGGCAAATCGGTAGCGTCTGCAGGATGAGCCACCTCGTGGGGATCGTGCTGGATTGTCGTCATGCATCGAAGCTGGCGCGGTTCTGGGAGGTCGCGCTCGGTTGGCGGATCCGGCCATATGACGAGGCCGAGGTCGCCCGGCTCGCCGCCCTGGACCTGACACCGGAGACCGATCCGATGGTGGCCATCGACTCCCCGGACGGTTCGCTGGTCTTCTTCCTCCAAGAGGTTCCCGAACCCAAGACCGTGAAGAACCGCATGCACGTCGATGTCAGGCTTCGAGACCGGGCTCACCTGGACGAACTCCTCCAACTGGGCGCCACGGTGCTGTCCGAACATGACGGCTGGCGGGTTATGGCCGATCCCGAAGGCAACGAGTTCGACGCCGCGCACCCGGATTAGGACGAGCGCGGTAAGCGGCGCGGCTCGCCTAGTCTGGGTACGTGCCTGACTATTCAGCTGATCTCGCCACTGCGCACGCTCTCGCGAACACCGCCGACGCCATCTCGATGCGCCGCTTCCTCGCCTTGGACCTCCAGGTGCGCTCCAAGCCAGACCTCACTCCGGTGTCCGATGCCGATACCGCGGTGGAGCAGGCGATTCGGGCGACCCTGGCCCGCGTCGCTCCCGACGACGCCATCCTCGGCGAAGAGTTCGGTGTCGTTGGCGGTGACGTACGGACTGGACGGCAATGGATTCTCGACCCGATCGATGGCACCAAGAACTACGTTCGTGGTGTGCCCGTGTGGGCGACGCTGATTGCTCTGGTTGAAGGCGGTGAGCCTGTCATGGGGCTAGTTTCCGCTCCCGCATTGGGCCGGCGTTGGTGGGCCGCTGCCGGCATGGGCGCTTTCGTGGCCCGGCACACCGCTGAGCCAACGCGGATCCACGTGTCCGATGTAGACCGTCTGGAGGACGCTTCATTCTGCTATTCATCTCTGCCGGAGTGGGAGCGCATCGGGCGCCTCGAGCCGATGCTCGACCTCATGCGGGATACCTGGCGCAGCCGTGCGTTCGGCGACTTCTACGGCTACATGCTCCTCGCCGAAGGAGCGCTGGACGTCATGGTGGAGCTCGAGCTGTCGGTCTGGGACATGGCGGCACTCGTACCGATCGTGGTCGAGGCCGGCGGCCGGTTCACCGATCTGGCCGGAACGCCGGGGCCGAACGGTGGCAACGCCGTTGCCACCAACGGGCATCTTCACCAGGATGTGCTTCGTCGACTGAACCAGTCATAGCCAATCTTCGACTAATTTGGTATCCGGCGCGACCCGTTCGATATGCGGCAAGAACGGGTCCAACTCGCCCGGCTCGAACCGGCACATGTTGATCGTCAGCCAGTATTCGCCGGTGAGCACCCCCTCAACCTTGTACCGGCCGTCGGCCGCGATCGCCATCCAACCGTTGTCGGCCAATGGCATCAATATCTGGCGGCATGCCTGGGTTGTGCGGTCCCACACCCGGATCGTGCCGTCGTCGCCCGCGCTAGCCAGCCAGCGTTGATCCCCAAGGAACGTTACCGACCAGATCGGCCCGGCATGACCGACGAGTCTGCCGATAGGCCGGCCGTCGGTGAGGTCCCACAGCCGCACGTACTGATCCGCGCCTACGCTCGCCAGCGCCAGCCCGTCGGGTGTGAAAGCCACCGCGTGGACGGCAGCTCCATGGCCCGGCAGCTCGAGCACGGCACTCCCATCGTTGGTGTCCCAGAGCCGGATCGCGGTGTCGGCGGTCACTAGGTGCTTACCCGTTGGTGAAAACGCCACGGCACGCACCGATCCGTCTACGCCGGGCAGCCGCATCACGACCTCTCCGGAGCGGGCATCCCAGATCCGAGCAATGCTGTCGTCACCCGCACTAGCCAACCGTGCTCCGTCCGGTGAGAACGCGAGAGCGCGGATCGAGCCGGTGTGACCGGTCAGGTCCCGCGACTGTCGCGAGGCGAGCTCCGTGATGCGTACGGTGCCGGCCCCGCTGGCGAGCACACGGCCGTCCGGTGAGAACGCGACCGCCCGGACCGGGCCAATGAAGTCAGAGAATTCTTCTTCTACGGCACCGGTTTCGACGTCGATGATGTGTACCTTGCCACCGGCGCCGGCGATCCGTCGGCCGTCGGGAGACAGTGCCAGCGCGCGCACCGCCCCTGTTCGGCCACGGCTACGCCACACACATCGTCCACTTCGGACAGACCACAGCCGCATGGTCCGGTCGTCGCCGGTGCTGGCCAACACATCTCCCGAGCTGAAACTCAACGCGCGTACGGGATTGTTTCCGCCGGTGAGATGGCGGATGAGACGACCGTCGGCGATGTTCCATATGCGAATGGTTCCGTCGCTGGTGGCTAGCCACTGCCCGTCCGGAGCGAACGCGATCGACCACACGGGCCCGTTGTGCTCGCCGAGGGAACGGACCAGCCGTCCCGTTGACACGTCCCACAGCCGTACCGTGCCATCGGCCCCGCCGGCCGCAAGCAGACCCTTCGGTGACATTGCCACCGACCAAATCGCCATCGTCGCGTCCAGCAACGCTGGTCGCGGCTCGAGAGACGTGGTACTCCAGGTCCGGACCGTGCCGTCGTCACCGCCGGCGGCCAGCAGTGCGCCGTCCGGACTGAACGCGAGCGACCATACGGATCCGTTACCAGGCAACACGTCCGGTCCGCCGTCCGGCGACCAGAAGGAGATCGCACCGGCAGCACCCGCCGCGGCGAAGTGGCCCGTCGGTGACAAGGCAACCGACCAGAGACCACCGCCTGCGGCGACCTCGGTGGTGAGGTGGCCGGTATCGGGGTTCCAGCGGCGGACCGAGCCGTCCTGGCCGCCGGCAACGACCACCTCTCCGTCGGTGCCGACCGCGACGGAATACACCGGTCGCCCATTTCCGGCGAGCTCGCGCAGAAGTTCGCCGCTGCCGGAACTCCATAGTCTTACTGTGCCGTCTTCTCCCGCGCTGGCGAGCCGGGCCGTCGAAGCGGCGAACGCCACCGAGTGTGTCGCTCCGGTGTGGGCAGCCAGCACCCGGATCAGCTCGCCGCTGCCCGTGTCCCAGATGCGAATCGTGCCGTCGGACCCTCCAGCCGCGACGAGCCCACCCCGATCATCGACGGCAACCGGCGCCGTGGCGGCCGAAGCCGATGGCCGAAACTGTGGCACCGGCGCCGGCCCGCCGGGCAGAGCTGCCCCGGTGAAGTCGCCGGCGGCAAAAGCACCAGCATCCGCGATGGCGCCGACCAGCGCGGCCCGCCGTGCGCTCACACCGCTCAGGTCCGCTCCGGTGAGATCGGCGCCCAGCAAGCGCGCCCCTGTCAGGTCGGCGTTGCGTAGCACCGCTGCACGTAACTTCGCCCTGTTGAGCCGGGACCGAACCAGGAACGCCCCGGTGAGGTCGGCGACGGCCAGGTCCGAACCCGAAAGGTTGGCTTCAGTGAGGTCGGCCCCATGCGCCTGCGCTCCCTGCAGCGTCCGGCCGGAAAAGTCTTCACCGGTTAGGTCTTTGCCGGACAGGTGGGCCGGGCCGCGTGCCTCCAGCCCGAGCACCTTGGCCACCTCGAGCGCGTTGCTCACCGCCGCGCTGGACGCGACCCGATCGTCGAGTACCGCCTCGGCCCAGCGACCAATCTCCCGCGGCCCAAAGCCGCATACGAACCGGATGACGAGGCGCCCCACCTCGTCGCGCAGTGGCCAGGGCATCGCATCGCCCACCGCCAGCAGTATGTGGATTCGCCGTGCGATCAACCACTCCAGCACGGAGTGGTGCATGAACCGGAATCGGCCGTCCTGCCCGCGGATCAACAAGGTGCCGGAGCCGATGAGGCGCGAAATTCGCCGGCTATGGCCCGCGGAGTCATCCCCCGGTTCGCCGGTTTCGGCCTGCCGCAGAAGATGGCCGAGCACGACGTCGGCGCTTTCGTCGAGTTCAGACGGTGCGAGACCGCGATCGGGCGAACGCCAGATCCGCTCAGCCAGATCGGTGACTGTGCGCCACAAGAGTTCCTTGGATGCCAACGGCTCCGCGCCGGCCTGGGCGAACCGGGCCTGCTCCCCGTCCAGCCACTGATCGAGAACTTCGTGATAGAGCGCCGTGCTCAGGCTCGAGGCGCTGGCCGACCCCGCCGAGCGAAGACGTGTCTCGTCCACACGCGCAATGAAGTCGAGCATGCGAGGATTGCGTGCCAGCCCGGCGAAATCCTCGATGCCGCGTACGAGGCTCAGCCGGGCCTGGGCGGCTTCCATATCCCCCAACCGGTTGACCAGGAACGCCAGGATCTGCTCGTCATTGAATTCAGCCAGCGAGACGACGCGGCGATCCGCAATGGCGTTGAGTCGGTCCCCAAGCCCTGTCATGCCACCGGAGTCCGTCCGGAAGAAGTCCTCACGACCGACGATGATGACCTTCGCTTGGCCGTCGGCGGCATCGGCGAATGCTTGGAGCTGGTCGGCAGCGCGCTGATGGGAAACTCGCATCGCCAACTCGTCGAAGCCGTCGACCAACAGCGCGATGCGACCATTTCGCAACAGCTCGCGAGCAGTCGCACGGGAAATATGCTGATCCGACAGACGGTTGACCTGCTGCACCACCAGTTCGTCGGCCGGGTAGAGCCGCTTCAGGTCCCGCACCTGCAAGAGCACCGGCACCACGGCGTCGGCCTGATTGTGTAGATGGCGGGCAACTTCCCGCAGCAGATAGCTCTTGCCGCAGCCAAAGGAGCCGAGCACCACAACGAATGGCCCGGTCAGCTCATCCAACCAGATCAACAAATGGCTGAGCAGATCTTGGCGCTCATCCGTTCCGACCACCAAGCCGGCCACATCGATCTCGCTGTAGCGCTGCGGCACATAAAGGCCGCTCGGGTACCGCAAATCAGCCGCCAATTGCGCGAACTGCTTCTCGGCATAGGGCCGCAGGTCATATCCAACCTTGTACTCGACGAAGCTGACCAGGCGTACGCCCTCCCGCGCAGCGTTACGGCGCAGTTCGCCATCGGCAGGCGGCCCACCATAGATGAGCACAATATCGATATCGGGTTCGCCGAAGCGTTCGCTGTAAACCTGTAGGAGCCGATACACGTCGTGACCGGTCGCGGGGCGGTCGCAGACACCGATCAAGGACTCCTTCACCACCGGCGCCCGCCCCGATTGGCCGCCCCGGGCCGATACGACGCGAAGCAGATCCATGTCGCTATCGGCATCCTCGGTGTCGGCGATGCGCGTCACCACACTCCCGTCGTCCGCCGACCGGATCGCGTCGATCACCCTCGGGAGGAAGGCACTCGCCAGCGCGGCGGGCACAGTCCTGGCAAGAAACTCGGCCGAACCGGCATCCGCCGTCAACGGAGCCGGCGGCGCCACCGGCACCCCGGCCGGATCACGGCGCCACGACGCAACGACCTGAACCACCCCGAGTACAACCGTGGCGAACAAGGCAAGCACGCCCGCGATCGCAGCCGCCTTCTCCAGCTCCATCTCCAGCAGCCAAACGGCGAGCAAGCCCAGTCCGATGATTGTGACCACGCCGACGACGGCGATTTGAATGGCCCGTTGCCGTCCCGCCGACATAGGACAAGCATTCCCACCGGGGCGACAACCCGGCATAGGCCAAACATGCCAACTACGGAGAGAAACCACCCACGATCCTCCGCCGCGGCGTGGTGCATAAGCGGGTGGCCGCGACCGGCGCCGTAAGGTCGCAGGAACCTGATCGGTACCGTGTGATCGGGGTCGGGGGTATGGCAACTGCGACGGGGCTCGCCGACGAGATGCTGGACGCGATGCATGCGCAGCATCCGTTGTTCGCCACGTTGGCCGGGTTCCGGGATCGTGACGACCGGCTCAGCGACTACAGCGAGGCGGGTGAGGCCGCGACCGCGGCCAGGGTCGGCGACATCGTCGCCCGAGTGGAGGCGCTCGACCCAGCCGAGCTGTCGGTCAGCGACCGGCTGACCTGCGCGGTGATCGGCGTGCTGGCCGACGCGATACTCAGCCAGGTCGCCGCACGCAGCGTCGAGTACACCATCACCCCGCTGTTCGTCGCGCCGGCGGCCCAGCTGCTGTTCGGCCTGCCGATGATCGGAATTGTCGAGCCGGCACAGGCCGATGGCTACCTCGCCCGGCTGGCGGGCATCTCCCGGATGCTGACCACCCTGGCGGATCGGCACCGCGCCGGCGTGGCGGCGGGCCGCCGGCCGGTGCGCCGCTTGGTCGACGCCGCAGCGGCGCATCTCGACCGGTACCTAGCCAACCGAGACGACAACCCGCTGCGGCGACCCAAGCCGCCCACCGACGGCGGTGTCGACATCGCGGCTTTCACGACCGAACGGGACCGGCTCATCGACGGCGTGGTACGCGCGGCCTTCGCGCAGTACCGCACCGTACTTGTCGACGAGATCACGCCGCACGGCCGCCCCGACGAGCGCACCGGCCTGTGCTGGCTTCCCGACGGCGAAGGCACCTACCACCGCCTGATCCGCGCGCACACCACGGTGGCCCGCTCCCCCGCGCAGCTGCACCGCACCGGTCTGGATCACATCGAGCGGCTCGGCGAGCAGTACCGGTCGATCGGCGGGCGGGTGTTCGGGCGGATCGGCCTGCCCGACCTGTTCCAACGGCTGCGCACCGACCCGGCGCTGCGGTGGCGCGACGGCGCACAGATCCTTGCCACCGCTCGTACCACCATCGAGCGGGCCGAGCAGGTGGCGCCGCAGTGGTTCGGCCGGCTCCCCCGGCACCGGTGCACGGTCCAGGCCGTCCCCGCCGACGAGGCACCGGCCGCGCCCGCAGCCAACTATCTGGCCGCCGCCCTGGACGGCAGCCGGCCGGCCATCTACTTCGCCAACACCCACCAGGCACACGAACGCCCCCGCTACACGGCTGAGGCGCTGGTCTACCACGAGACGATTCCGGGCCACCACATCCAGGTCGCCCTCGCCCAGGAGCTGACCAACCTGCCGCTGCTGCGGCGGTTGGCCCCGATCGACGCGTTCGCCGAAGGCTGGGGCCTCTACGCCGAGCGGCTCGCCGAGGAGATGGGCCTCTACACCGACGACGTCGCCCGGCTCGGCATGCTGGCCGGCGACTCGATCCGCGCGGCCCGGCTCGTGGTCGACACCGGAATCCACGCGCACGGCTGGACCCGCCGACAGGTAACCGATTTCCTGCGCACCAACACCCCGACGCCGCTCATCGACATCGAGCAGGAGACCGACCGGTACATCGCCAACCCTGGGCAGGCGCTGGCATACATGGTCGGCCGGCTGGAAATCGACCGCATCCGTGCCGCGGCACAACACAGACTCGGTCGACAGTTCGACATCCGCGGCTTCCACGACACCGTGCTACGCCACGGCGAAATCCCGCTCGACGCGCTGGCCGACCTGGTCGACGAATGGGTCGCGGCGCAGTCCCGGCGTACCGGGAACGCCACGACTGACACCGGGCACGGCTAGCTGATCCAAACGACCATCCAGGTCCGCCCGCCAATCCACCGACCGGTGGTCTCCTCCGGGTCCATTGTGGTCGGTCTGTCGCTCCTTCCAGGCGCAGCCATCTGGATCGCTAGACGAGGCATAAGCGGTCGTTGTCGCTCGTAGCTGGTGTGCGACTAGCATCCTGTTCGTAACCGCGCCAACAAATGCGGAGGTCGTTGTGTCGGTCGAACACCAGGCGAAACCGCCACGGCTTCCGCCGCGCTGGTTCATCCGTCTGGCCTGGTCGGTTCACCGCGGTGTGTACCGGCTCTTCGGCGGCCGGGTCGGACTGTGGCGACCACGCGCCAACGGCTGGGGCACCCTGCGGCTGACCACCACCGGACGCCGCACCGGGCATCAGCGCAGCGTCATTCTCGGGTACATCGAAGACGGTCCGAACCTGGTCTCGTTGGCCATGAATGGGTGGGGTGAGGGCGAACCCGCCTGGTGGCTCAACCTGCAGACGCACCCGAACGCGACCGTCGATCTGATCGACGGGAGGCGTCTCGTGCGTGTTCACGCCGCAACAGGTGGCGAGCGGGTGCGCCTGTGGGCTCGCTGGCGCGAGATCGACACAAAGCTGGACGCCTATGCGGCCCGGCGGTCGACCGAGACAGCCGTGGTAGTCCTGGAGCCCAGACCGGACACGTCGAACACGTAGCGGAGTAGCTGATCATACCCTCCCTGTTGTCCACTGTGGAGAATGCGGCCTAACCGTCGCTTTGGTCGCTCGTCTCAGTGAGCGCGGCGCGCGCCTCACGCTCCACCAGGATCGGCACGAAGTCGCGCACAGGAGCGTCGGCGTAGTGCCGGCGCGCCTCCTCCACGGCCTGCTCGACCTCCGCCGGGTCACGCGAGTCGGCGAGATCATCGGCTACCGCTTCGGTGACCCGGCGGACCTTCGCCACCGTCCGCCACCGCACCAAGGTCACCAAGGGACCCGGCTCTAAGGCCGCTGGCGCGCCGTGAACGCGCCACACCTCGTCGCCCTCGTCCGCAACGGCGCAGTCTTCAAGAAGGGCAAGCTCATCGAACGAAGCACCGCCCGCGGCCTCACCGAGACGGCTGCATAGTCAAGATCCCATCCACCGGTACCGACAATTGCTCGTGTGCTCCGCCGCACGTCGCTCAGAGCTAGCGGTTCGGTTCGTTCGAGTCCCAATTGACGGCCGTACGACGGATGGCCCGCGTTGCCGGGGTCGACGTAGGAAGGAGTGCATGGGCACGCCGCGTCGTACCCGCACCTACCGCAGCCATCACCTCGACAGCGAGCGGTGGGACCATGTCACGCTGCGGCCGGGCGACGTCGTCATCTCGACCTCGATGAAGGCGGGTACCACCTGGATGCAACGCATCATGAGCCT
>DASRII010000020.1:0-3062 GCA_035650075.1 Micromonosporaceae bacterium
CCCGCGTCGATGGCCGCGACGATGAGCTGCGGGTGAGCGTCGGTCGATGCTGCGATGACGACACCGTCGACGCCGGCGGCGAGCAGCGCGTCCGGTGAGTCGGCCGGCTCCGCACCGACGCGTTCCGCAACCTGCTTCGTCGCGGCCGGCATTATGTCGGTGACGACCAAAGAGTCGACGGCGGGCAGGTTGGTCAACGTACCGGCGTGGAAGCCGCCGATCCGGCCCAGCCCGATGAGTCCGAGGCGCATGATAGTGACCTTTCGTGGCTAGCGGGTTGTCAGGGCCCATTCGGGGTTCGCCACCGCCGCGGGCCGGCGTCCGGCGAGTACGTCGACGACCCCGCGGGCGGCGTCGGCGAACGTGGCGGCCGTGGCGCGCTGGGTCAGCCCCATCACATGCGGGGTGAGCACCACGTCGGGGTGGTCGAACAGCGGATGGTGCTGTGGTGGTTCCGGGTCGAAGACGTCGAGTCCGACGCCGGCGAGATGCCCGGCCTCCAACGCGGCCAGGGCGGCATCGAGGTCGAGCAGTCCACCGCGGCCGCAGTTGACCAGGATCGCGCCGGGCCGGGTGCGGGCCAGGAATTCGTCGTCGACAAGGTGATGGGTTTCCTCTGTCAGCGGCGCATGCAGCGTCAGCACGTCGCTGCTGGCGGCGAGCTGGTCGAGGTCCGCGCACGCGACGTCGGTGGGTGGTGGACTGAACGGGTCGTGCGCGAGTACGTGCATGCCGATCGCCGTCGCGAGCTCGCCCACCCGTTGCCCGATGCGGCCGTACCCGATGATGCCGATCGTCGCGCCGTCCAGGTCGCCGACAACCACCCGGCTCCGTTGCGCCCACAGGCCCTGCCGGACGAGATCCGTAAACGGCCCCAGTCGCTTGACGAGGTGCAGCGCCATCGCGAGGACGCCCTCCGCGACGGCTCGGGTGCCGCTGCCGGGCGTGATCACGACCGGGATCCCCCTGGCGCTGGCCGCGGCCAGGTCGATCAGGTCGACGCCCACGCCGGTGCGTGCCAGGACACGCAGGGATGAGGCGCGATCGAGCAGGTCGGCACCCACAGTCGCATCGGCGCGCGCGATGGCGCCCACGGCGACGGCGAGGTCGGCCTCGGTCGGCTCGGCGACGAACGAGATGCCGGCGCCGAGGACTCCGGTGACCAGTGCCGGATCCACCGAGCCGAGGGCCACGACGACAGGACGGTCCACGGGCATCACGCGGTCCCTCCTACCGGTCGCCGAATGTCGCGCCGGGAACCGTCGGCACCCGGTGCCACGTGCCGCTCTCGGCGGAGGCCGCGGCGGCCGCGATCACCTTGGCTACGTGGTGGGCGTCGTCGGCGGTGGAGTTGCAGCGCTCCCCGCCGGTCACCGCGACGAGGAACTTCTTCGCCTCGATGACCTTGAGGTCGTCGTAGCCCATGCTGTTACCGGGGCCCGGCTGGAAATGCGCGTAGTCGCCGAGGTGAGCGTTGCCCAGCACCGTGGTGTAGCCACTGTGGGGACCACCGCGACCGATGCAGACCCGTAGCTCGTTCAGCTGCTCGAAGTTCCAGGTCGCCGAGCCGTTCGTTCCATAGATCTCGAAGCCGAGCCCGCACTGCGGGCCGACGATGATGCGCGACGCCTCCAGCGTCCCGACCGCGCCCGCGGCCCGGGAGTGCGGCGCGAAGCGCACCAGCGTTGCCGCGTAGTCGTCGTTCTCCACGGTGCCCATCTCTCCGTCCTCGATGACGGCGAAGTGGGTGCCGGTGCCCATCGGCAGGATGGGCCGCTCCTTGTAGACGGTGTTCGTCAGCGCGTTCACCTCGCTGATCGGCCCGACCACGTACTGCACGAGGTCGACCACGTGGCTCAGCAGGTCACCGAGGGCTCCGGCGCCTGCGAGCTCGCGGACGAACCGCCACGACAGCGCCCCCTTCGGCTCCGAGGCGTAGCCGGAGAAGAACACGGCACGGACGTTCGTGATCCGGCCGAGGTCACCGTTCGCCACGAGCTCGCGGACCCGCTCCACGGCCGGCGCGTGGCGGTAGTTGTAGCCGATTGACGTGACAACGCCCGCCTTGCCCGCGGCCGCGGCGACATCGGCCGCGTCGTTCGCGTCCCGCCCGACGGGCTTCTCGATCCAGAACGGCTTGCCGGCCGCGGCGGCCGCGATGCCGATCTCCCGATGCAGGCCGGTGGGTGCGCAGATCGACACCACGTCGACGTCCGGGTCGGTGAGAACGTCGCGGTAGTCGGTGCTCGTCTTGCCGTAGCCCAGGACGTCCCGGGCGTACTCCGCCCGGTCCGGCGCTGTGTCCGCGGCATGCACCAGCCGCGGCCGCAACCCCAGTTCGGGATAGACCGATGGCATGGCCTGGTACGCCCGGGTGTGCAGCTTCCCCATCCAGCCGACGCTGATCAGTCCGACGCCGATGTCGCTGTTCGTGCCTGTCATGACGGGCTTCTCCTGTCTGAGTCGTGTTGCGATCGGGCGCGCCCGAGCTCGGCCGCGACGGCGGCCGCCAGCAGGGTGGAGTCGGAGCCGACGGCGACGAAGGTCCAGCCCTCCTCGTGCCGTGCGGCCGCCGCGGCCCCGTCCGGGGCCAGCAGCCCGCAGCGTTTGCCGTGCCGCTGAGCGGCTGCCCGCACCTGATCGAGAGCGGCCAGGTAGCTGGGGGCCCGCAGATCGCCCGGCACCCCGAGGTCGTGGCTGAGGTCACGGGGTCCGACGAACAGCACGTCCACCCCGTCAAGGGCGGCGATCTCCTCGACCTGTGCGACGGCCCGCGCCGACTCGACCTGTACGACGACCAGTGCCTCACCGTCGGCCCGATCCAGCGCGCCAGGGTCGAGGCCGAAGCGGCAGGCCCGGTTGTACGTGGCCACGCCGCGGTCGCCGTCCGGCGGGTACCGCAGATGCCCGATGGCCTCGCAGACCTCGGCGGCGGTGTCCAGCCGGGGCAGCATGACGCCGGCCGCGCCGAGGTCGAGGACCCGGCCGAGCCGGATGCGGGCGGCGGACTCGACCCGAACCACGGTCGGCACGCCGTACGCGGCGCCGGCCAGGACGACCGG
>DASRII010000021.1:0-2184 GCA_035650075.1 Micromonosporaceae bacterium
TGACGACACGATCGACGGAGCACCGATCGACGTTCCCGACCGACCGCAGTCGCTCGCGCTCAGCCCGGACGAGGCTCGGCTATACATCTCCCATACCGACTCGCGCGACGTCACCGTGGTGGACACCGACACGCGGGTCCAGATCGCGACCATCACGCTCCCGGCGGTCCCGTGGGACATTGCGGTGGGCCGCGGCGGACGCTGGCTCTACGCCTCGCTGAACGATACCGACCAGGTCGCGGTCGTCAACCTCGAGGACGAGGCGGTCAGCCAGACGTTGGCGGTGGGGCGGCAGCCGAAGGATCTCGCGATGACAACCGACCTGCTCCGGCTGTACGTGGCGAACAGCGACGCCGGAACGATCTCGGTGATCAACACCGTGCGCGACAAGGTGATCGACACCATCTTGGTCTCCGGGTGACCGGCTGCCCTTCCGGGCAACCGCTGCTGCGCTGCCAGGCCTGCCGCACCACGCGCAGGCGTGCGACGGTGGTACCGAACGTTTCTGGAGGACTGCGTCATGCGCGACCACAGTTTCGACTCCGAGGAATCCGCACTCCGGCCCAAAGCCGCGAGGATTGAGGAACCCGTCACCGACCAGATGGGCAAGGCGGCGGCCGAAGGACGCAGCGACGTACTCGGCGGTGCCGGCGTGCTCGACCTGCAGCGGGCGGTCGGGAACGCCGGCGTGACCTCGATGCTCGAGGAAGATCGCTCGCCGGTGCACGACGTGATCTCGTCCGGCGGCCGCCCGCTCGAGCCCGACGTCCGTGACGACATGGAGGCACGGCTGGGGCACGACTTCGGCGATGTCCGCGTCCACGACGACGGCGCCGCGCACGAGTCCGCTACGGCCGTGAACGCGCACGCGTACACGGTCGGCAGCAACGTGGTCTTCCAGCGGGACAAGTACGACCCGTCGTCCTCCGACGGCCGGACGATGCTGGCGCACGAGCTGACGCACGTGGTGCAGCAGCGCAGTGGCCCGGTCGACGGGACGTCGGCACCGGGCGGCATCAAGGTCAGCGATCCGTCCGACCGGTTCGAACGCGAGGCAGCGGCGACCGCGGAACGCGCGATGTCCGCGCCGGTGACCGCACCTGCCGCGGGTCCTGCAGCCTCGGTTCAGCGGCACGCCGCGGATGACCTGGCACCGGTCCAGCGTGAGGCTGCCGGCGAGGAGGAAGAGGAACCCGTTCAGGGCACCTTCGTCCAGCGCCAGGAAGAGGAAGAGCAGACCGAGGAGACGGAGTAGTCGCCCGTCGGGTAGCGCTGCCCTTTCGGGCAGTCCGGGGTGCCCGCGGGTGTGCCTGACTGCGGGCGGCCCGGTGGCCGCGGATCGGTCAGGCTCGTTGCATGGTCGGCGTACGTCGGACGGCCGATACTGCGAGGGCCGAGGTCGGCGACGCCCTTGCGGACGGCAGGCGGAGGGCGGGCGGCGTACGCGCGCGTACCGCCGCGGGCCCGTCGGCGCTACTGGGGTTGCAGCGGTTCGCCGGTAATGCGGCTGTGAACGCGTTGATGGCGGCGAGGTTGAGGTTCCCCGGCGGGGACGCGGTGTCGCAGATCGACGGCGCGTTGCGCGAGATCCGGCGCGACGAGCCGGCGGTCGATGTTGTCGAGACGGGGCTGAAGGCGGCGAAGGCGACCGGGATACCGGTTGATCTGGAGGGTATGCGGCCGCCGCCGTCGGCGTTGGCGGTGACCACGACTGGGTTCGGGCCGGAGGCGGTGGCGGCGAAGAAGGCGGTGCCGCCGCCGAAGCCGGTGCCGAAGGTGAGTCCGCTGGGCAAGGCCGCCGCTCGCGCCGCCAAGGTTGCGGGTCCGGCCGGTGGGGCAAAGGGCCCGGCGGCGGTTGAGGAGGAATCGGCGCCGGCGGCGGTGATGGCGCCGGCGCCGCTGTCGGCGGATCGGTTGCTGGAGCCGCCGGTGGCGCCGAGCGGGGTGCGGCCGGCCGAGGATCCGGCGTTCACGCAGGTCACTGGGAATGTGAAGCGGTTCGCGAAGGTGAAGCGTGCGCATCCGACGGCGGCGTCGAAGGCGAAGGAGGCGCAGGACGCGGCGCTGGCGCCCAACGACGATCTGACCGGGCAGGCGAAGGCGGCCAAGGTCGACTCGATGGACGCGCAGCGGGCGGGGTCGTTCGACAAGAAGGCGTTCATCGCGGCGGTGAAGGCCGCGATC
>DASRII010000022.1:0-9023 GCA_035650075.1 Micromonosporaceae bacterium
CACCGCCCTCAACTCAAGGTCATTTGAGGATCATTAGTCCGTTTCTTGGTGGGTGCTGGCCTCCGGCTCGGTGAGGGCCGGGTGCGGAATACAAGGAAGCTCCTGATAGGACATGGATTGACTAGATCCACACGTCTGACCAGGAGCTTCGATGGCCGATTCTGCCATGGCGTCCGCCCGCACGGCGCGCCAGCCCACTGACCAGCGGGAGGCGCTGCGCACGGCGGTGATGGCCGGCCCGGCAGGGTTCGCGGTGTTGGACGAGCAGGTGACCGGCCGGTTGTGGCCGGTACTGGTCGATCCGGAGATGATCGGACAGGCGCTGGCCGCGGCGGGGCATGTCGATACGCGACGGCGGGTGCTGACCGGGATGGTCACGACCATGGTCGTGCTCGGGTTGTGCCTGTTCCGCCATGAGGGCACGGCCGTGGTGACCGTGCGGGTGACCTCCCGGGTCCCGCGCACGCGAGTTGAGGGCACACCGAGCGCAGCGGCGGTGTCGAAAGCGCGAGCCCGCCTCAGCGCAGCCGTGATGCGGCAGGTGTTCACCGCCTCCGCGCAGGTGGTACCCGCCACCGGGCCGGGGTGCTACGCGTTCGGCCTGTTGGTGACCGCGGTCGATGGCACGGTGTTCGACCTGGCCGACACCGACCAGATGCGCGCCGGGTTCACGACCCCGCCCGGTGGCCGGTTCCCGCAGGCGCGGATGGTCGCGTTGGTGGCCTGCGGAACCCGGTGGGTCCTGGCCGCCCGGGTCGACTCGTCCGGGGTCAGCGAGCAGGCCCTCGCCGACAGGCTGATCGATGAGCTGCGCCCGGGCACGGTGAACCTCGCCGACCGGGGCTTGTGCTCGATGGACCGCTGGGTTAGGGCCGCTGCCAGCGGCGCGCAGCTGGTCTGGCGGGTCTTATGACGAGTTCGTCATAAGACCCGTTATGCCGAGCGGTGGATTATGCCGGGCGTCCATGACGCATGGCGTGCCCGCCCTGCTCGTGGCTCCGCGCGCGGTGTCGGGGTGGGTTTTGGTTCGGCATAATCCTGGTAGCTGATGGAGCCTCCTGTTCAACGGAACGTGTGATTCCGGTGAAGGAGGCGATGATGAAGCAGTCAGCAGCTCGGGTGGGCGGCCCGTTGGGGCCGTTTGCTCGGGGTTTCCAGGCCGAGCTGGTCGAGCAGGGTTATCGGCCGTCGTCGGTGGTCAGGTGGCTGAGGTACGTTGCGCAGCTGAGTGCCTGGCTGGGCGGCCGCGACTTGACTGTGGGGGACCTGGCGCCGTCGCGGGTGGAGGAGTTCCTGGATGAGGTCGCTTGGACCTCGGCGTACCGGCGACGGACCATGGGGCTGACGTGTCGGCGGCTGTTGGGGTACCTGCGTGGGGTCGGTGCTGTGCCGGTGGATGCGCCGGCGGTGTGCCGCGAGCCGGCGCAGCGGCTGCTGGCCGACTTCGGCGCGTACCTGGTGCGGGAGCGGGGGGTGTCCTCGTGCACGGGCACGGTGCGCGACTATCAGCGGGTCGGCCGGTTGTTCTTGTCGACTGTGGACACCGGTGGCGGAAGCTTGGCCTGTCTTACTACCGCGGACGTCACGCGTTTCGTGCTCGTCCGCTGCCGTGGGCGCAGCGTCAGGTGGGGCCGGATGCTTGTCACGGCGCTGCGGTCGCTGCTGCGGTTTGCGTATCTGGAGGGCCTTACCGCGGGCGATCTGGCTGCGGCGGTGCCGAGCGTCGCCAGCTGGCGCGGTGCGTCGTTGCCGCGCGGGGTTGACGCCAAGCAGGTGACCCAGCTGCTGGGCAGTTGTGACCGACGTACCAGTGCCGGTCGGCGCGACTTCGCGGTCTTGACGCTGTTGGCGCGTCTCGGGTTGCGCATCGGTGAGGTCGCCGCGCTGCGGGTCGGTGACGTGGACTGGCGCGCGGGTGAGATCACGATCCGGGGTAAGGCGGACCGCCATGAGCGGCTGCCGCTGCCGCATGACGTCGGAGAGGCGCTGGCGGGTTACCTGCTCCGTGGCCGGCCCCATCGCGCGGGAGCACATCTGTTCGTGCAGGTGCGCGCCCCGTACGGGCCGGTGACCCGTAACAGCGTCGGGGAGATCGTGGCCCGGGCAGCCCACCGGGCGGGGCTGCCCCGGCTGGGAGCGCATCGGCTGCGTCACACGGTGGCCACCGACCTGCTGCGAGCGGGTGCGCCGTTGGCGGAGATCGCCGGGGTCTTGCGGCACCGGAGTACGGCGACGACTGCGATCTATGCGAAGGTCGACCGGTCCGCGCTGCGTGGGCTCGCCCACCCGTGGCCGGGAGGTGCCGCGTGAGCAGGCTACGGGACGCGGTGGAGGACTACCTGGCCATCCGCCGTGCGTTGGGTTTCAAGCTCACCGCCCACGGCTGGCTCCTCGCCGACTTCGCCGGCTTCGTTGAGCAGGCCGGCGTGAGCACCGTCACCACAGCGTTGGCGTTGGCCTGGGCGACGAGCTCATCGGGGACCCCGAGCTGGTGTGCAGCCAGGTTGTCCATGGTGCGGGGCTTCGCTGGTTACCTGCGCACGCTTGATCCGGCCACTGAGGTGCCCGCCGCCGGGCTGTTGAGCTACCAGCGGCGTCGGGCCACGCCATACCTGTACTCCGACGCCGACATCGCCGGGCTGCTCACCGCGGCGCTGGAGCTGGGCCCGCCGCTGCGGGCGGCGACCTACCACACGCTGATCGGTCTGGTCACGGTCAGCGGCATGCGGACCGGGGAAGCTATCCGGCTCGACCGCGACGACGTCGACCTGCGCGAAGGGGCGCTGACGGTGCGGCTGAGCAAGTTCAACAACTCCAGGGAAGTCATGGTTCACCCGAGTACCACGACAGCGCTGAGGGCCTACGCCCGACAGCGTGACCAGTTGTGTCCCAGCCCGAACACGTCGAGCTTCCTCGTCTCCACCAGGGGCTCCCGGCTGGACGCGAGCGTGGTGCAGAAGACCTTCCGCGACCTGTGCCGCCGCGCCGGTCTGGATAACCCACAGGTGCCCAACCGGCCTCGCCTGATCGACCTGCGGCATTAGGCGGACGGCTGGGTTATGTGCCCTGCCGTGGTGTTTCCGCTGCTAGGCGCGGCGGAGCTCGTGCTGTGGTCCGCATAATCTCGCTGGGCGCATGCCCGCGCGCCGAAGAATCACCTGGTTCGTTCATTCCGCTACTGAACGCAGGGGTGGTTCTCATGGGAGAGGCGATAGCCAGGGCCGCCGTGGGCGGTGTCCTGGCGGCGTTACGCGAGGCTGGGAGGTCCGAGCACACTGTCCGTCGCCACGAGGTCGTGCTGGAGCGGTTCGCAGCCTTCCTGGCCGGACGGGGCCTGAACACGGCTAGCGACCAGGTGTGCGTGGACTTCATCGCGAACCAGACCGGGACCAGGCTGGCAGGGCTGCGGGAACCGGCCAGGGACAGGGATGTGAAGGCGGTCCGCCGGCCGGTGGTGCTGATGGCGGACGCGCTGGCAGGCCGGGCGGTCGTCGTCAACAAGTCGGTGATCCCGGCCAAGGACGGCTGTCCAGCTAGGTTCCGTCCGCTCAGAGAAGACTACGTTGCCGCGTGCCGCGCGCGCGGCAACGCCGAGGCGACCGTGGCCACGAAGGACAAGGCGGTCAGCCGGTTCCTGGGCTACCTGGACGAGGTGGGTGCCGGGGATCTGGCCGTGCTCGGCGTGCGGGACGTGTCGGGTTTCCTGCTGCGCCAACGCGGGCTGCGCCGCAAGACCATCGCGACCGTGAGGTCGTGCCTGGCGGACTTCCTGGCTTTCCTGGCCGCTGCGGGCCGGACCCCGCAGAGCCTGGCCGACCGTCTGCCGCCGCACCGGCACCTGCGCCACGAGTCCGAACCGCACCCGTGGACCGCTGAGGAGATCCGGCGGGTGCTGGCCGTGATCGACCGCCAGTCCGCCACCGGTAAGCGCGACTACGCGATGATCCTGATGACCGCCCGGGTCGGCCTGCGGATCTGCGATCTGCGTCAGCTCGAGCTCGGCGACCTGGACTGGCGGGCGAGGACCATCACGATCGTCCAGCACAAGACGGGCCGACCGTTAAGCCTGCCGCTGCTGGACGACGTCGGCTGGGCGATCATCGACTACATCCGGCACGGCCGCCCCGAAACTGCCTGCCCGAAGGTGTTCGTCAAGCACCGCCATCCCTTCGACACGTTCGGGTGCTCCTCGTCGGTCGCCTGCCGGCTGTCGCGCCACGCTGCCCGCGCGGGGATCGAGTTCCCGCCGGACCAGGTGTGCGGGATGCATGCCCTGCGCGGCGCGCTGGCCGTGGCCATGATCGGCAACGGTGCGTCGATGCCAGTGGTGTCGGCCGTGCTGGGACACGCCTCCAGCGACACGACCCAGGCCTACTACCTGCGCTTCGACGTCGAACGGCTGCGATGCTGCGCACTGGACGTCGAAGACGTCACCGGCCAGGCAGGGGCGGGTGAGCGCAGTGCCTGACACGACGCTGCCGGGCCTGGTCGCCGAACTGGTCGCCACGCGCCGCGCTGGCGGATACCGGTTCAAAGTCCAGGAACGGGTGCTGCGCCAGTTCGCCGACCACTGCCGGCGGGAGGGGTACCCGGACGGGTCAGTCACCAAAGAAGCGGTCGACGGGTTCCTTTACGGCGGCCACCTGCGCTCCTCCACGGTTCGGCGTAACGAGCTGGCGCTGCGTCAGCTGGCCGAGTACGCCCAGGCAGCCGGCTGGGAAGCCTGCGCTCTGGCCGCGGCAACCCGTGTCCGTGTCCGCCACCAGCCCCCGTATGTGTTCACCGACGACGAGGTGCGCCGCCTGTTCGCTGCGATCGACTCCCAGGCCATGTCCAGCTACTCGAACAAGGCAATGGTCGACCCGGTCCTGTTCAGGGTGCTCTACAGCGCCGGGCTGAGAGTTTCCGAGGCACTCAACCTGAGCCTGGCCGATGTGGACACCCGTGTCGGGACGCTGCGCATCCGCGAGTCCAAGAACGGCGAGAGCCGGACCGTGCCGGTCACCGGCCGGCTCACCGCGACCCTGGAGGGCTACATCACGGCCGCGCACCCCACTCCCGAAAGCAGCGACTATGTCTTCTACACCGTCGCCGCCGGCAGGCCGATCAACCAGTCGACCGTATACGTGCGGTTCCGCGGCTACCTGGCCGACGCCGCCATCCCCCACTTCACCGGCGGCCCGCACCCGCACTCGCTACGTCACGGCTTCGCCGTCGCCAACCTCAGACGATGGGCCGCGCAAGGCGCGGACCTGGCCGTGATGCTGCCCTACCTGGCGTGCTACATGGGCCACGCCGACCTTCGCGGCACCCAGTACTACCTGAGGCTGACCGCGGACGCCTACCCCGAGGTGATGGCCAAGGCCCAGGTCCGGTTCGGCTACGTCATCCCCGCACCAGGGGACGAGCAGTGAACCCGCGGCCCGCGCCGCCGCCGGAGCTTGCCGGGCGCTGGCTGTCGAAGTTCTTCATCGACCACCTGGCCGAGGAACGCGCAGCCTCACCGAAGACCATCTCCTCCTACCGGGACGCGATGAAACTGCTGCTCACCTGGTTCAGGGACGCTGAGCGCATACCGCCGGAGAAGCTGCGCCTGGCCGACATCGACCGGCCCCGGGTCCTGCGGTTCCTGCACTGGCTGCAAGCCGAGCGCAACTGCTCGGCCGCCAGCCGCAACCAGCGTCTGGCGGTGATCAAGTCGTTCTGCCGCTACACCGCCGTCGAGCAGCCCGACCATCTCGACCAGGTCACCCAGGTCCTCGCGATCAGGCAGAAGAAGACCCCAGCCCCGCAGTGGGGACACCTGACCGGCGACGAGGTCAAGACGCTGCTCGCCGAGCCCGGCACGGCCAACGCACGCGCTGTCAGGGACACCGTCCTGCTCGCCCTGGCCTACGACAGCGCCGCCCGCGTCCAGGAGCTCTGTGACCTCAATGTCGCCGATATCCGCCGCGCCAGCCCGATGGTTGTGGTGGTCCACGGGAAGGGTTCCAAGATCCGGTACGTGCCTGTGATGGGCCCGACCGCCCAGCTCGTCGCCGGCTACCTCGAACACCGCGGTCGGCATCCCGGCCTCGGCGCCGACGCGGACCCGCTGTTCCCCGGACCGAACCACTCCAGACTGACCCGGTCCGGGGTCGCCAAGCTGCTGGCCCGCCACGTGCGGGCCGTCCGGACACGCGACCCTGGCTGGGCTCCCGGCCTGCCGGTCACGCCCCACACGCTGCGGCGGACACGGGCCATGCACCTGATCGAGGCCGGGGTCAACCTGATCTACATCCGTGATCTGCTCGGCCACGCCAATGTGTCCACCACCGAGATCTACGCCCGCGCAGACGCCGAGGCCAAACGCAAGGCGATCGAAAATGCCTACGAACCACTCACCCCAGACGCCTTGCCGGACTGGACGTTGGACTCGTCCCTGATCAGCTGGCTCGACTCGCTCGGGCGCTGAGAGCGTTATGCGGACCACAGCACGAGCTCCGCCGCGCCTAGCAGCGGAAACACCACGGCAGGGCACATAACCCAGCCGTCCGCCTAATGCCGCTTATGTGGAATTCCACATAAACGGCACACGTTCGCGGTACGCACCCTGGTCGGCTGGTACCGCTGCGGGCTCGACGTGCAGGCCAGGATGCCGAGGCTGTCGACCTATCTGGGCCATGTCGAGCCGTCGTCGACCTACTGGTACCTGTCCGCGTCGCCTGAGCTCATGGCCTCGGCTGCCCAGCTACTGCAGTCGTCGCTGGGAGAGCTGCCATGACCCTGCTCGCGCCGACGCTGCAAGCGTTCTTCACCGACCGGCTGGCGACCCAACGCCAGGCGAGCCCGCACACGATCGCGGCGTACCGCGACACGTTCCGGCTGCTGCTGCGCTTCGCCGCCCAGCAGACGGGCCTGGCCGCCTCACGGCTCGACCTCACCGACATGGACGCCTGCCTGGTCGGCCGTTTCCTGGACCACCTTGAGCAGGAACGCGGCAACACCGCACGCACCCGCAACGCCCGCCTGGCGGCGGTGCACTCCCTGTTCCGCTACGCCGCCCTGCGCCACCCCGAGCACGCCGAAACGATCCACCGCGTGCTCGCCATCCCCCACAAACGCTTCGACCGCGCCATCGTGTGCTTTCTCACCCACGAGGAGGTCCAGGCCCTGCTCGCCGCACCCGATCGTGACACCTGGGCCGGCCGGCGCGACCACGCGCTGCTGCACGTGGCCATCCAGGCCGGGCTGCGGGTGTCCGAGCTCACCAGCCTGACCCGCAACGACGTCCACCTTGGCACCGGCGCCAACCTCACGTGCCACGGGAAGAACCGAAAGCAACGCAGCATCCCACTGACCACGCAAACCGTCACGGTGCTCACCGCCTGGCTGCGTGAACGTCGAGGCGGAACGACCGGCCCGCTCTTCCCCAGCAACCGCGGCGGCCGACTCAGCCGCGACGCTGTCGAGTGGCTGCTCGCCAAGCACGCCGGCACCGCAGGCACCCAATGCGCCTCGCTGGCCACCAAGAAGGTCACCCCTCATGTCATGCGCCACACCACAGCCATGAACCTGCTCCACGCCGGCGTTGACATCTCCGTGATAGCCCTCTGGCTCGGCCACGAAGGAACTGCAACGACTCAGATCTATCTCCACGCCGACCTGCGACTCAAAGAGCAAGCTCTAGCGCGTACCACGCCCACCAAGACCCAAACCGGGCGCTACCGAGCACCCGACGCCCTGCTCACCTTCCTCGACGATCTATAAGCACGCCGTCGGATTATGCCGAGCAACCGCACCCGACGCCATCAAGACGAAGGGCCTCAGGCGACCGCCCGGCATAATCCACCGCTCGGCATAACGGGTCAAGAACGGTGCCCGCAGCCTGCCCGCACGGCTGGTCGAGGTGCTGCCGGACGGGTCCGCACAGGTCCGCCTGGTCGAGTCCGACGCCATGCTGTCCCGCCGCCGCAAGGCCACCGGCGACCGGAAGGCGCCTCGCCTGCGGCCGGTCACCGCCCGCCTGGTGGAGCTCACCGTCACCAGCCGCGACCGCAGCGCACGGACCAGGACCAGCCGGTACCGGGTACTGACCACCCTGCTCGACCACCACCGGTACCCCGCCAGCCAGATCGCCGCGCTGTACGCCGAACGATGGCAGGTCGAGCTGGTCTACGGCCGGTTGAAGACCACCCTGCGCGAACCCGGCACCCGGCTACGCGGGCAGACACCCGAGCTCGCCTACCAGGAGCTGTGGGCACTACTGGCCATCTACAACGCCCTCGTCCGCCTCGCGGTCACCACCGCGGTCGACCTGAAGGTCGACCCCGACGCGGTCAGCTTCACCGCCGTGCTCGTCCTGACCCGCAACCACCTGGCCGCCGAACGCGGCGCCTGCCCCCACTGCGGACACCGCGACCCGGACCCGGCCACCACCCTGACCGCCGCCATCGCCGCGCAACCGCGCAACCGACACACCCGCACCCGCACCGGCCCCCGCACGGCCGCCCAACGCAGAACAGAACGCACGCGAGACGTCACGTACGAGATAACGATCACCCCACCCGACCTACCCAAAGAAACTAAAACGGCCAAAGTTTAGGGCGGTGCCCCAGGCCTCGTGCGTCGTCACCGAGTCAGCCACCTTGTACGCGGCGTACCCTCTGGTCGTGCCGTTCATCCAGGCCGCCTGGCTCGGCGGGTCGTACGGCATCTCGTTCTGGTAGAAGAACGTACGGCCACCGTTGCCGTTCCAGATCGTCTGGTACTTCTGGTAGTGCTCGACGAACAGGCCGTACATGGTGACGTTGTTGCCGTTGACGACCAGCCCAGTGTCAGCGGTGTTGACCGTCCAGCCGACACCGCTGCCGTGGTCGGCGCGCCAGAGCCACATGTGGTCACCGATGACGTGGTGGCTGTTGACGACGAGGCTCGTGGTCGCCTTGCCCACCCCCGGACCACCGATGCGGAAGTACACGTCGTGCAGCGAGATCGGGTTGGCGGAGTTGTTGGCGCTGGACCCGGCCGGGCCGACCTCCATG
>DASRII010000023.1:0-8459 GCA_035650075.1 Micromonosporaceae bacterium
CGGCGGCGGCCCTGGTGGGCGTCGCTCCGGGCCGTTCGTGCTACAGCGCCGCGAAGGCCGGAGTCATGGGGTTGACCAGAGCGATGGCCGCGAGCTACGCGGTCAGCGGGATCCGGGTCAACGCGATCGCGCCGGGCGGTACCGCGACGGATCGCATCGCCGCGTCGTTCGCCCGCCGTGGCCGCAGCCTTCCGACCGGCGACGGCACAGGCATCCCGCCGCTCGCCCAACCCGTGGACATCGCGAACATGGCGGTGTTCCTCGCCTCCGACGAGTCGAGGATGATCACCGGGCAGGTGCTGTCCGTCGACGGCGGGATGACGACGACCCGTTCTCTGCCAGGACAGCCGCCAGCGCCGCAGGTTCCGCGGTGAGGACGTCGTCGCGGAAGCCGGCGGCCAGTGCGCGCAGCGCCGCGTCGAGGTAGACGGTGAGGTCGGCGTCGGCGCGCGCGGTCCAGCGGTCGAAGCCCGCGCGGCACGCGGCCAGGACCGCGCGGCCGACCGCGAGCGGGTAGAGCGAGTCGGCCGGCTGTCCGGACCGTCGCGCGACGAAGTCGACAACCGCGCGCTCCCACGCGTCGTAGTGGATGGCCGCGCTGGCAAAGAGTTCGGGTACCGAGCTGAGCAGGCTCATCCGCATCCGCAACTCCGGGACGTCCTCGGCCCGGTAGTGGTTCGCCGCGAGCACGGCACGGCGTACACCCTCCATGATGGACAGATCGTCGGGAGTACCGGCCAGCAGTCCGCGGATGTTCTCCACCTCGGCGTCGAACTCGTTCCAGAGCACGTCGGACTTCGTGTCGAAGTACCGGAAGAAGGTGCGCCGGCTGACCCCGGCGGCGGCCGCGATCTGGTCCACAGTGGTCTCGTCGAAACCCTGGTCGGTGAACAGGCGCAGCGCGATCAGTTCCATGGCGCGGGCGCTCGTGCCGCGCGGCCGGCCGCGCTTGATTCCGGTCATCCAAGCACGTTACTCTACCGATATTCGGCACGCGGTGCCGAAATACTCCCGGAGGTGGATGCGATGAGCGAAGACACCGTGGTCGAGGACGTCGTGGTCGAGTCCGTCGAGGATGCCGAGGATGAGGCGCTGCTCGAGAACCTTCTGGTAGAAGAGGTTTCGATCGACGGCATGTGCGGTGTCTACTGAGGACAGTGCCGGTCCGTTCGATCTGGACGGTGCGTGGCGGTTGGACGAGCGGGTCTCGGTCCGACCCGAGCGGTTCGGCGCGCTCCTCTACCACTTCGGCACTCGCCGGTTGTCCTTCCTGAAGAGCCCGGTCCTGCTGGACGTGGTGCGTGGGCTCGCCGAGCAGCCCAGTGCGCGGGCGGCCTGCGTACAGGCCGGGGTGTCGAGCGCGGAGCTGCCCCGGTACCGCGCCGCACTGGCCGCGCTGGCCGCGTCGCGGATGATCCGCCCGAGGAGTGGCTGAATGTCTCTTGTGGACGATTTCCAGTACGGGCTCGACGCGCCGATCTGCCTGACGTGGGAGCTGACGTACGCGTGCAACCTGTCATGCGTGCATTGCCTGTCCTCGTCCGGCCGGCGCGATCCGGGCGAACTGAGTACGGCGGAGTGCCGCGCGCTCATCGACGAGTTCGAGCGGATGCAGGTGTTCTACGTCAACATCGGCGGTGGCGAACCCACGGTGCGGCCGGACTTCTGGGATCTCGTGGACTACGCCACCGGTCACCACGTCGGCGTGAAGTTCTCGACCAACGGCGTCAACATCACCGACGAGGCGGCGCGGCGGCTGGCGGCCAGCGACTACGTGGACGTCCAGATCTCGCTCGACGGGGCGACCGACGACGTCAACGACAAGGTGCGCGGGAAAGGGTCGTACCGCACGGCGGTACGAGCGATGCAACGGCTGGCGGCCGCGGGGTTCCAAGGCTTCAAGCTGTCGGTCGTGGTGACCCGGGACAACGCCGGTCAGCTCGACGCGTTCCAGGCGATCGCGGACCGGTACGGCGCGCAGCTGCGGCTGACCCGGCTACGGCCGTCCGGGCGCGGTGCCGACGTGTGGGACGAGCTGCACCCGACGGCCGCGCAACAGCGTGCCCTGTACGACTGGCTGCTCGAGCACGGCGAGCGGGTACTCACCGGTGACTCGTTCTTCCACCTGGCCGGGTACGGGGAATCGTTGCCCGGGTTGAACCTGTGCGGCGCCGGCCGGGTGGTCTGCCTGATCGATCCGGTCGGTGACGTGTACGCCTGCCCGTTCGCCATTCACGACGCGTTCCTGGCCGGCAACGTCCGCCACGACGGCGGGTTCACGAGCGTGTGGCGGTCCTCGGAACTCTTCGCCGAGCTGCGCCGCCCGTCCGGTGGCGGGGCCTGCTCGGCATGTTCGGCGTACGACGCCTGCCGGGGCGGATGCATGGCGGCCAAGTTCTTCACCGGCCTGCCGTTGGACGGCCCCGATCCGGAGTGCGTGCGCGGCCACGGCGAGACCGCGCTGGCGACCGTGCCGGCCGGTACCGTGCCGAAGCCGTCGCAGGACCACTCGCACCGCACCAAGCCGGTACCGGTGTCGATCGGCCGGCGCCGGCCGCCCGAGCGGGCGTGTGACGAGAGCCCGCTCACGTTGTCGGAGCGTTGAGATGTGGCTCGCCGACCTGGCGTGGCCGGATGTCGCGGAGCGGGCCGCGGCGGGGGCGGTGCTGGCGGTACCGCTGGGCTCGACCGAGCAGCACGGTCCGCACCTGCCGCTGTCCACGGACACCGACATCGCGGTCGCGCTGTGCGAGCGGCTGGCGTCCGCCCGACCGGACGTGCTGATCGCGCCGGCGGTGGCGTACGGCTCCAGCGGCGAGCACGACGGTTTCGCCGGCACGCTGTCGATCGGCCGGGCCGCCGTCGAGCAGCTCGTACTGGAACTGGGCCGCTCGGCGACGAAGACGTTCCGACACGTGCTGTTCGTGTCCGCCCACGGCGGCAACGCGGAACCGGTTGCCCGCGCGGTCGCACGGCTGGGGTCTCGCGACGTGAAGGTCTTCGAGCCCCGTTGGCAGGGCGACCCGCACGCCGGTCACCACGAGACGGCTCTTCAGTTGGCTCTGGACCGAGGCCGGGTACGCATGGACCGCGCGAAGGCCGGCAACACGTCGCCGCTGGCCGCGCTGATGCCCCAATTGCGCGTGAACGGCGTACGCGCCGTGAGCGCCACCGGGGTCCTCGGAGATCCGACCACCGCGACGGCCGCGGACGGCGCCGCGTTGCTCGACGACCTGGCCGCACAACTGATCCGGTACGTGGCGACATGGCTGAGCTAGCGGGCGTCGCCGTCGTGACCGGAGCCGCGCGGGGGATCGGGGCCGCGACCGTGCTGGCGCTGGCCGAGCAGGGATGGGCCGTCCTCGCCGTCGACATCGCCGCCGACGACCCCGCACTGCCCTATCCGATGGGCAGCAAGACCGAACTGTCCACTGTGGTCACCGAGGCCAACCGGCTGGCCGGCGCCGACCGGGTTCGGGCCTGCGTCGCCGACGTGCGCGACCGGGATGCCTTACGGGCGGCGGTGACGGACGCGGAACGCTGGTGGGGTGGCCTCGATGCCGCGATCGCCGCCGCGGGTGTCATAGCCGGCGGGGTACCGCTGTGGGAGCTGCCACCCGAGCAGGAGCGGGCCGTACTCGACGTCGACCTCGGCGGTGTCGTCAACCTGGCCCACGCCGCGGTACCGGCATTGCTGCGCCGGCCCCAACCACGGTCGGGCCGGTTCCTCGCGGTAGCGTCGGCCGCCGCCACCCGGGGCCTTCCGATGCTGGCCGCGTACTGTGCCGCCAAGGCCGGGGTGACCGGGCTCATCCGCGCACTAGGCGCCGAACTCGGCGGTACCGGCGTGACCGCCAACGCGGTCAGTCCCGGTTCGACCGACACGCCCATCCTCGCCGAGAGCGCGCGTCTCTACGATCTGTCCGGAGCGGCCTCGTTCGCCGCACAGCAACCCGAGCGTCGCTTGCTCGACCCGGGTGAGGTCGCCGCGGTACTGGCTTTCCTGGCCGGTCCGTCGAGCAGCGCCATGACCGGCGCGGTGGTCCCGGTGGACGGGGGACTGAGTTTATGAGCGCCCTCCCGGACGGCTTTCGGATCACGCTCGATCGCGAGACCCGGGAACTGGCGCCCGGCGTATGGGCCGGAGGATCGCCGATGCGCGTCGTACGCTTGACCCCGGCCGGCCGGGTCGTGTGGCGGCGACTGGAGACCGGCCCCGTCGACTCGCGCGCCGCCGCGACGCTTGCCCGACACCTCACCGACGCGGGTCTGGCTCACCCGTGTCCGCCGCCGGTACCGGCCGGTGCGGCCGACGTGACGATCGTGGTACCGGTCCGGGATCGTGCTCCGCTCCTCGACCGTTGCCTGGCCGCGCTCGCCGGCCCGTACCCGGTCGTCGTGGTCGATGACGGTTCAGCGGACCCGGAGGCGGTCGCCGCAGTGGTGGCCGCGCACGGCGCGAAGCTGGTACGGCGGTCCGTCAACGGTGGCCCGTCCGCCGCCCGCAACACCGGCCTGGACCACGTGACGACGGAGCTGGTCGCCTTTGTGGACAGTGACAGCGTACCGAGCCCCGGGTGGATCGACCGGCTGGTCGGACACCTCGCCGATCCGATGGTCGCTGCCGTCGCGCCGCGGATCACCGCCGTCGCTGGGCAACCGAGCCTCGACATGGGCGACCAACCGGCCCGGGTGGCCCCGAACACCCGAGTGTCCTATGTGCCCACTGCCGCGCTCGTCACCCGCCGCTCGGCTCTACAGGCGGTGACAGGGTTCGACCCGGCGATGCGGGTAGGCGAAGACGTCGATCTGGTATGGCGTCTGCACATCGCTGGGTGGCGGATCCGCTACGACCCGGCCGTCCAGGTGAGCCACCACGAACCCACGACATGGCCGGCGCGGCTCGCCCGGCGACTGAGCTACGGCACCTCGGCCGCCCCGCTGGCGGTACGCCATCCGCGCTTCATACCAGCGCTGGTGCTGGATCCGTGGCCGGCGATGACACTGGCCGCACTGCTGGCCCGCCGGCCGGTCGCCGCGGGTGCCGCTTTCGCACTCTCGGTACTGTCCACGAACCGCTCGCTGCGGGCACACGACGTGCCCTCGTCGGGCGTCGTGCGGGTGAGGGCCACCGCGGTGGCGAGGACCTGGCTGGGCGTCGGCCGCTACGCCACGCAGTACGCGACGCCATTGCTCCTCGGTCTCCTGCTGGCTGGCGGCCGGGGCCGCTGGGGCCGTCGCGCCGCCGTGGCATCGCTGTTGTTGGGCCCTCCGTTGGCCGCGTGGGCTACCCGCCGGCCCGCGATCGACCCGATCCGTTTCGCCACGCTCGCGCTGGCCGACGATGTGGCCTACGGCGCGGGTGTCTGGGCGGGCTGCGTTCGACACCGCACCATCACGCCACTGCGTCCGACCGTCAAGAGGCCGACATGACCAACACCTGGTTCGAGTCCGTCGCCGAGGCTCAGCGACGCGCGCGCAAACGCCTGCCCACGTCCGTGTACGCCGCGCTGCTCGCCGGCTCGGAACGAGGCGTCACATTGCGCGACAACGTCGACGCATTCGACGGGATCCGGTTCGCTCCACGCACGGCCGGCCTCGCCAGCAAGCGCAGCCTCGGCACGACGGTCCTGGGGCAGGAGGTCGCGTTGCCGGTACTCATCTCGCCCACCGGTGTGCAGGCCGTGCACCCGGACGGGGAGGTTGCCGTGGCCCGCGCGGCCGCCGCCCGCGGTACCGCGATGGGCCTGAGTGCCTTTGCCAGCAAGCCGATCGAAGAGGTGGTGGCGGCCAACCCGAAGACTCTCCAGCAGCTGTTCTGGATCGGCGGCCGCGACGACATGACCCGTCGCGTCGAACGGGCTCGGGCCGCCGGGGCGGCCGGACTGATCCTCACCCTCGACTGGTCGTTCTCGCACAGTCGCGACTGGGGCAGCCCACGCATCCCCGAGCGCCTCACGATGCGGGAGCTGTTCCGCCTTGCCCCGCAAGGGCTGGCCCGTCCCGGCTGGCTGCTCCGCTACCTTCGCGCCGGTCACCTGCCCGACCTCACCGTGCCCAACATGACCGACGAAGGCCGGCCGGCACCTACGTTCTTCGGCGCGTACGGCCAGTGGATGCAGACGCCACCGCCCAGTTGGGCGGACGTCGCCTGGCTGCGTGCACAGTGGACCGGGCCGTTCCTGCTCAAGGGCGTCGTCCGGGTCGACGAGGCCAAGCGCGCCGTGGACGCCGGCGTCAGTGCCATCTCGGTGTCCAACCACGGTGGCAACAATCTCGACGGCACACCGGCGGCCATCCGCGCGCTGCCGGCCATCGCGGGCGCGGTCGGTGACCAGGTCGAGGTGCTGCTCGACGGCGGCGTCCGCCGGGGCAGCGACGTCGTCAAGGCCCTTGCGCTGGGCGCGCGGGCGGTGCTGATCGGACGGGCGTACCTGTGGGGGCTCGGCGCGAACGGCCAAGCCGGCGTGCAGAACGTCCTCGACGTGCTCCGCAACGGCATCGACTCCACGCTGCTCGCCCTCGGCCACGGCAGCGTGCACGACCTCGGCCGTGGCGATGTGTTACTGCCACCCGGGTTCGCGGTCGAGCCGTGAACCCCGAGACGGCGCGGGCGATCGTCGAGCCGGTCGAGCCGGGCTACCAGGTGACCGACGTGATAACGCGCACGGGTGGCGAGGTCAGCGCGGTCTACGAGATACGGGGAGCCGGTCCCGCCCGTCCGCTCATCGTCAAGTTTTACGCTCCACAGTGGAGGCACAAGCTCGTCAAGGAGGTCTACGTCTACCGACTCCTGGCCCGGCACGGCATCCGGCGCATCCCACGGATCCTGCACGCCGCGCCGTTCGGGATACCGGCGCTGCCGTTGGCGTACGCCGTCATGACCCGACTCGATGGTCGGCCGCTGGTGGAGGTCCGCGACCGCCTCGCTTGCGTCTACCGACAGATGGGCAGGCTCCTCGCCGCCGTGCACCAGATCACGCTGGAGGACTGGGGTTACTTGACCACCCGCGTGGTGGATGTGAAACCCACCAACACCGAATACATGGTCGACCTGTTCACCCGCAAGCTCGACGTGTTCGGCACGCTCGGCGGCGACCCGGCCGTCGCTCGCGCGATCGACCGGTATGTCGCCCGGCACGCCGACCTGTTCGCCGCGTGCGGCCGGCCGGTGTTGTGCCACAACGACTTCCACGACGGCAACGTGCTGGTGTCCGGGTCGGAGGTGACCGGCTTCGTCGACGTCGAGGGTGCGGTCGCGGCCGACCCGCTGCTCGACCTCGCCCGCACCGACTACTACGCGCTCCGGGAGCCGGCCCGACGGGACGCGTTCCTCAGCGGGTACGGTCCGCTGCCACCGGACTGGGTAGACCGGGTCGCCATCTACCAGCTGCACCACGCTCTGGAGCTGTGGAACTGGGCGGCGTCGACCGGCAAGCCGGCGGACCTGTCCCGCGCCCGCACGGACCTGGAGACGATTACGACAGGCCGACCGCTTCGAGGCTGCGCAGCGCTTCGATGACGCTGGCGATGTGGGCGCGCATGGCTTCCTCGGCGGCCTTCGGGGAGCGCGCCCGGATCGCCTCGACGATGCGTTCGTGCTGCGGTAGCGATGCAGCCGGGCGGCCGGGCAGCAGCGAGAGCGTGTACTGATGGCGCACGAGTTGCGCGCGCATCGTCTCGATGAGGCGGTCGGCGGTGCGGTGCCGGGCGATGGTCTGGATCAGCCGGTGCAAGCGCTGGTTGAGGTCGCTGTAGCGGCGGAACTCCTCGGCGGCCACGGCTCGGCGCATCAGCAGCGCGATCTCGTCCAGCTCGCTCGCCTGCTCGTCGGTGACGAGCGTGGCCGCGCGGGCGGCGACGAGGCCCTCGAGCACCATCCGCACCTCGGTGATCTCGACCGCCTCTTCGAAAGAGATCTTCCGGACGTGCGCGCCCTTGTTGCGTTGCACCTCGACCAGGCCCTCGGCGGCGAGGTCAGCCAGCGCTGCCCGGATGATGAACCTGCTGGCACCGAGCTGCTCGCACAGTGACGCCTCCACCAGCCGTTCGCCGGGTAGGTAGACGCCGTCGAGGATCGCCTTGCGCAATGCGTCGCGGGCCGGAGTGTCGGCGGATGCTACTGGCGGCCGTGGTGCGGCTTTGCGCTGCGCAGGCATGTCCCTCTCCGGTCCGGCCGATGGGAACAGCAGTCCATCATTGGAAGCCAAGATTGTCAACACTTGTGCGGTGGCTACCCATGGCATAGGTTCTTGTTTTATCAACGCGAAGATGAAACCTACGTCATTGTCAACTTAGATGTTGACAATCTGGCGCTGGAGGAGGCATGTCGGAGCGCTGCCTGCTGGTGCTCTCGGCCCACCCGGGTGACTTCGTGTGGCGCTGCGGGGAGGGCATCGCGTTGGCCGTGGCTCGGGACGAGCGGGCCGGGCGAGGTCTCGGCGCCCCGCCGGGTCTTC
>DASRII010000024.1:0-5363 GCA_035650075.1 Micromonosporaceae bacterium
CGCGTTCCGGGGCACTCCTCTCACTGGTCGGTGCTGAACATGTCCTCGGGTACGCCGGCGACCTCGATCTGGCGCCAGATCGAGCGCCACTGCGGGAGCTCGTGGTAGCGGCGCAGCGCGGCGAGGCCGCCCAGCCAGCCGGCCCAGCCCGGGTACGGCGGGTTGGCGGGGTCGAACCCGCTGTGCACCATGGTGAGCCGGGTCTTGCCGCCCGAGCCTTCCAGCTCCCAGCTGGTGGTCTCGCCGTCGGCGAACCGCAGGGTCGCCTTGCGGCCCGGTTCGAATTCGACGAACTTGGCCCCGCCGGGGTCCAGCTCGAATCCGCCCATCGCGAAGCGGCCGCCCACATAGGGTTCGATGTCCACATTGGCGCCGAACCACGTGCGGAACACTTCCGGCCGGATCATCGAGTCGAATACGTTGTCCGGTGCCGCGTCGATGACGACCGACGCGTGCAGCTCGCTCGACGTGAAGTCGACCCTCGGGGTCAGCTCACGGCCGGCCAGGTAGTCGGCGAGGTTGGCGATCGCCAGAGACCAGAACGTCTGCAGGGCGCCCCGGGCACCGGCCTTGTCGGCCAGCACGTCCGCGAAGCTGGGTAGGTCGCTCTGGCTCAGCGTGACCAGCGTGCCGTCCTCGTCTTCGGCCACCTCGATCTGCGACGTTGTCTCGACGCCGTCGAGGGTCCAGGCGAACCGGATGGTGTGCTCGTCCACATACAGCACGCGCTGGTGCGGCTGCGCGCCATCGGGCGTGAAGCGGCCCCAGAAATCGTACTTGCCGGGCAGGTCGACATCGGCGTGCTCGGCGAGCCACACACGCAGCGCGGCCGGGTCGGTCAGCGCCTCGTACGTGACTTTCAATGGGGCCGGAACGACCGCGCGTAGGCGCAGGTCAGGCTCGGTCATCGGGATTTCCCTTCGGATAGCAGGCGACGGCCAGACGGAACGCGTCACCTTCGGCACCGCCGTAGCGGGTGAACAGGTCCTGCAGCGTCTGCTGCAGCTCGTCGAGGAACGCCTTGCGTTGCTCCGGGCGCACCCGGATGTCACCGGACACGCCGATCGACGGCAGGTCCGGCCGATTGAGGTCGAGCGCGGCGACGTCCGCCTGCACGTCCTCCATCAAGTCGACCAGGTAGCCCAGGCTGAGCCGGTCGCGGATCTGGCGCAGCCCGATCCGACCCACCAAGCCCGGAGACAGCCAGTAGGACCGGCCGGCCGCTTGGTAGATCCCCTCGTGGATCCCGCGCACCCGGCGCTCGGCCACCTGACGCACCAGGCCGGCCTGCAGCAGGCGCTTCACGTGGTAGTAGACCCGCTGCGGGGTCTGGTCGAGCTCGACCGCCACCTCGGTGCACGACCGGGGCTCGGCGAGCTGCCGCAGCACTTCGATCCGCTGCGGCTTGAGCAGGGCCTCAGCCTGCTCGAGCTGGTCGAGGTAGACGATGTCTCTCATGACGAAAACTAGTCTTTACGTAAAGGAACTTTTTGTCAATGGCTCGGCGAGACTGGGCTCCTCTTGGAGATCTCGTCAATGACGCGTTTCGCCTCCGCGGCTGTGGCCTGGTCGCGGTGCAGCGTACGGGCGTAGGTGATCAGCGCCTTCCACAGCGCCCACCCCCGCCCGCGGGCCCACGTGCCAGAATCGACGTCGACTCTGGCCCGGAACGCTTCGCGGCTCGCTCCGGACAGGAGCGTCCAAGCGATCGTCAAGTCGCACGCGGGGTCACCGACACCGCAGGTGCCGAAGTCGATGACAGCAGCCAACGCGCCGTCACGGACGAGGAGATTCCCCGGGAATACGTCACCGTGGAACCACACCGGCCGGCCATCCCAGCCCGCCGACAGTGCCGACTGCCAGATCTCCGTGACGGTATCCCGCGGCACGTGACCGTCGAGCACCTCGATCGCCTGGCGCGTCTGGGCGTCGTAGACCTGCAGTGGCCCGCCACGGAACCAGTTGTGCAGACCGGGCTCCGGACCTCCCGTCGAGTCGATGTGTCGCAGCGCGGCGAGGAAGGCGGCCAGGCTGTCCGCGAACTCGGACAGGTTGTCAATGGTGCCGATGCCGGCGGGTTCTCCGTCGATCCATTCGTACACCGACCAGGGGAAGGCAAACCCGTCGTCGGGCATGCCCCTTGCCAACGGCACAGGTATCGGCAGCGGCACCCGTGGGGCAAGTATCGGCAGCCATCGGTGTTCCTTGTCGACCGCCAGCGAATACTCCCGAGCGGTGGGCAGCCGCACCGACATGCGGTCACCGAGATGGAAGGTCTGGTTGTCCCAGCCGCTGAGCACGACGGGCCGAACGGGGAGATCGGCCCACTGTGGGAACTGGCTGGCGATCAGCCGTCGCACCAGACTCACGTCGACGAGGCGACGATCCGGTACCGGGACGGTGTCTGGGTCGGAGGTCACGCCCTCAACGTCACACTGCGGACACCCGCCGGCAAACGAATTGCGTGGTAAGCGCGAGCGGTTCGTCGATCAGGAGCGGGCACACGCCACCGGCACAAGGGCGGCCGTAATATATTGATCTACAACGATGAATCGTGGGAGGAATGATGTTGGCATCGGCCAAGACGTTGATGGTTGCGGTCGTGTGGGCCTCGTCGAGTGCGTTCGTCCCGGCCGGGGAGTCCGCGGTCGAGGCCAACTGCGCGGCGTTCGTGGTCAGTGGTAACCCGCGTTCGACCGCGGGCGCGACGTGGACCTACCGGTCGACCGACCAGGGTGTTCGCTACGCGCTCGAGGGTGTGCTGTTCGTACCGGCTACCGGCACCGGACCGTTCCCGGCGGTCGTGGTCAGTCATGGCAAGGGCGGGACGCCGCGCGGCTACTCGGCAACGATCGCCCGCACCATGGTCGGCTGGGGACTGGTCGCGATCGGCACGATGTACACCCACGCGCCGGACGCCGAAGATCTGGGCAACGCACCGGACGGCCCGGACGGCGCCTCACAGGCGAACGTACAGCGAGCGCACAAGGCACGCGAACTGCTGGGCTGCGTGGCCGGCGTGGACCTGAGCCGGGTGGCGGCGCACGGTCACAGCATGGGCGCCTTCGTCACCGGCCAGATCCTAGGCACCCATCCCACCGACTTCCGGGCGGCATCGCACACCGCCGGCGGCGTCAGCGACGGGCCCAACGCGACGAAGCCCGCCGCCGCGCAACAGATCGTCACGCCCTACCAACTGCACCACGGGGACGCCGACCAGGTCGTCCCGCTACCCCTGGACCGCACCCTCGACACGATCTTGACCAGCAACGGTACGCCACACCAGCTACACATCTACGCCGGCTACGACCACCAACGCATCACCTTCGACCAGGGGATGCTGTCACGCGTCCGCTCCTGGTACCAGACCCACGGCGTGCTCTGAGCGCCGACGTAGCCAGCCGGACACATGAGCGGTGCTGCCAAGATCGATCTTGATCGGCTGGATGTGAGCGACGTCGATACAGTGAGGGTGTGCGTGTCGATGGCGACGGTGAGCACGTGTTGGCCTCCGATGCCGAACGTACGCGAGTCGCAGTCTGGCTCGGCATCGCGTTCGAGGAGGGCCGGCTGGATCTTGCCGAGTTCGACCGGCGCACTCGATGCGTCTGGGCGGCCCACACCCAGTCCGAGCTTGCCGTCCTGACCCGTGATCTGCCGTCCGTACCCGAATCGGACCTGGCGGGGCGGTTGAAACCCGCCCCGCCACGAGACCGGGAGAGACTGCGGAAGCCCCCGAACCGGGCGGCGGCCGCGGCTTTCGTTGCGGGCCTGGTGCTTGGTGGCTTCCTGGTCAGCTACTCGGGATCGATCTGGCCAATCGTCCTGCTACTACTAGCGGTAGGAGCTGTTGGCGGGTTGGGATGGGTGTTCTGGGATCCGTACGGTCACCGAGGGCGGCGGGACTGACCTGACTAGGGCGTACGATCCTTGACCTATCCGCCCCGTCGACAAGGCTGGATGCATGGCCAAGGACACCAAGGGCACCTTCACCCAGCTGTTCCTCGGGCTGGTCTGGCTCGGCGCCAGCATGTACACCGCCCACGCCACGATCACCGGCGGCGGGAAAGAGGTTTCCGGGGCGCTCGGCGCCGCGGTCGCGGCCCTGCCCGGCGTGGTCGCCGCGATGCTGGTCACCGGCGCGTCCATTGGCGCGGTGGCCGGACGACACCTTCAGAGCGCGGGCCGACGGCTGCTCGCCGGCCTCGCCCTGGGTACCCTCTTCGGCCTGGCCGCCGCGGTCGGTATCCGGCTCGCGTACGGCGGTGGCGGGTCCATCATCGGGCTCGCGATCACGGTCGGCGCGGCGAGCATCGTCGGCGGTGCCCTGGCCGTGCTGCCCGGCGAGGTGCTGAAAGTCGGGCTGTGGGGCACCACGTTGGTGTTCTTCGCCGGCGTGATATTCGGCGTGTTGCAGCCCAACCTGGTGAAACTCCTCGGCAGCGGCGAGGCCGCGAACACCCGGTTCGTCCTGGGTCAGTCGCTGGTGACCGGCCTGGCCGCCGCGTCGTACACGCTGTTGTTCCTGCGGGTGGAGCGCAACCGCGTGCTGTGGTACCTCGTCGGCGGTGCGCTGCCCGGCGTGGTGCTGCTGGGCGCCGAGTGGCTCACCCACGCGGGCGGCTCCGCCGTGGCCCAGCTGGTTCACGGCTTTCGCACCGAATCACCGGCGCTGGTCGAACTCTCCGATTCGGCCCGACTGCGCCACGCGCTCATTGTGCTCGTGGTGGGCGGACTGATCGCGATGCTCGTGAGTGCGCTGAAGAGCCTGCGGAGTTGGCGTCGCCGCACGGCGCTGCGGGCTGGCGTGGACGCCTTCCACCAAGGTCTCGCCCGGATCGGCCTCGACGCCGGGGAACGGTACGGGTTTGCCCTGGCCGGCGGCTACGCGATGCAGGCGGCCGGCTTCCTGAAGAGACCCAGCGAGGACATCGATCTCTTCACGGTCTGGGAGCGGCGGGGCGACTTCGAAACAGGGGTCCGGGCCATCGCCGACGCATATCTCGCCGCGGACTTGAGCGTGCAGGCCGAACGAGGGCACGACACCTTCACCCGCCTAACCGTCTCCGATGGCGTGCGAACCGCGACGGTTGAGATCGGCCTGCAGTTTCGCGCCCATGAACCAGTCCGGATGCCGATCGGGCCGGTCCTCCATCCCGACGACGCGGTCGCCAACAAGATGCGCGCGCTCTATGAGCGTGCCCACGCGTGTGATTTCATCGACATCGACGCGGTGCTGCGGTCAGGTCGCTACGACCGATCGATGCTATTGGAGCTCGCCGAGCGCTCGGACATCACCTTCGACAGAAGCGTGTTCGCCGACGCGCTCGCGCAGGCGCAGCTGCTCGACGCCGATCACTTCG
>DASRII010000025.1:0-3156 GCA_035650075.1 Micromonosporaceae bacterium
GCGTCGCCCACCCGGAGCGTCGGCCCGCTGCCACACGGCAGGTCCACCCGCCGGTCGAGGTCGGCCGTCCGATTGGCGGGGCCGGGCAGAGCCACCAATTCGCCCACCGCGATCGGTAGCTGTCGCGCGGTGTTGGTGTACAGGTCGAACGACAGCGCCGTGGGCCGGTCCAGGAACAAGACCGTCAGCTCGGTGGTACGCAGCGGCGGGTCGAGCCGGATGGATCCGTCCGCACCGAGGAACCCGTCGCGGAACCCACTGTCGCCAATGACGCGGATCAATCTGACCTGCGACGCGGCGACAGCGGGGGACGTCGTCAACCGGACGCTGGTGATCTCCCGAGGAGAGGGCCAGGTGAGACGCAACAAGGGGTTGCTGTCGCCAGCGGCAGGGCTCCACGCGGTCGTCGGATCACCGTCGACAACGACACCCGCCCGCCCTGCCGGGTCGGCCACCTTGGACGAGGACGCCGACACGCTCGGTGTGCCGCTCGTCCTCATGCTGCTGTCCAGCAATGCGTCGAGCGCGGCGCCGGGCCGCGGTCGAGCCCAGGCGCCGAGGGTGTACGAGCCGCCGACGGGCACCTGGACCGTACGGTCGATGACAGAGCCGTCCTCGGAGCCGCGCGCGACCTCGGGCGAGCACTTCGGCTGATCCGAGATGAAGTAACACGCCGGGGTGGCCGAAGCCGCGCTGAACACCATCGACATCGGGCCGGTCGTCACCGGAGCGGCCGGAACCACCAGGGTCCGCGTGGCTCGCAGAGACGGGATCGTCAGCTCGGCGATGCCGACGGTGCCGCGGCCGTCCCAGGTGCCGTAGACCGAGTCGACGATGACGCGTACCGCGCGGGTGGCGTGCAGGCCGGGGAGGCGGATCGTGGCGGTCTCCGCGAAGACATCGGCCGTGGTGCGCTCGATCCCGGCCACGACGGTGACTTTTGCCGGTACCGCCTGGGCGGCGACGTCGAAGCGAAGCGTCACCTCGGACACGGTCTGCGGTACCCCGAGCGTCACCTCCAACCACTGACCGCCCGCCCTGGTACCCGGTGCGGATCGCCACGACGTCTTGTTGTCGCCGTCGAGTGCCGCAAAAGGTTGGTACTCGGGCCGCCGGCCGCCGAGATCACTGTTGCGCTCCCACGAGGTCGACGCGGTGACGTCGCTGATCCCGTCGTAGCGGACAGTTGTCGCGAGCTGGTCGCCCCACGAAGGCAGGTAGTCGTGAGCCGGCGCCGAGGTGGCGTAGCGCTCGTTCGCCGTCATCGTGGCCGAAACGTTGTCCTGTATCGCCCCGAACGCCACATCGCGTCGCCGCATCCCGTCCGTGACCACGACCTTGCCGGTGGGCACCCGGCCTTCGAGATCGCCGGCGAGCACGGTCGGCGCCGGGCTCAGCTGGCCGGTCGCGTTGAGTTCCAGGAGCGACTCCGGGCCGCCGACGACCGTCGTTACGTCGCCGACGTCGTACGCGACGACCTGTGCCACGGGTCGATCGACCCGGTACAACTCGAGCGCCTGTAACGGGACGTCGAGGCCGTCGTCGATGTATATGTCCGGCAGCCGTGCCGTGCTGGCGACCGGACCGAAGCCTGCCACCGGGACGAGGCCCGGCGATCGTTCGATTGCTTGCCGGGCCACGAGCGGTCGGGTCGTCTCGGACCGGCCATAGTCCAGATCGGAGCGGAGCAGCACGTAACGCACTCCCGCTCGAGCGAGAAAGTCGGCGAGACCGGTGGATCCGGCTCCGGTGGCCAGTACGGCGTCGACCGCGTCGAGCATCCGGATCGTGGCCGGTGGCGTGATCGGAATCGCGTTGCGGACCGCCCATGGGGTGTCGAGTAGCGGCTGCGTGATTTCGTCGGTGGCTCGTCCCCACCGGTAGTGCGGGAACCTGGCCCCCGGTACGACCAGCACGCGTTGGCCGCCCTCCTGCGCCTTCAGCCAGTCCGCCGCCTCCTGCCAGTAGCTCGGGATGTTGCGGAATCCGCCGGTTGGCGCGAGCCCGCCCGCGAGCGCGGGACTGGCGACGCCGACCAACGCGACGACGGCGGTACCCGTCGCGATCATCGTGGGCGCCCGCATCGGGCGGAACGGGCCGCGGGCGATGTTCCCGGCCCGGCCGAGTATCCCGACGAACGAGGCGAGCCCCAGCGCCAGCGGTAGCCGGACGAGGACATCGAACTTGTGCACGTTGCGCAGCGGTGCACCGGCACCGTCGAGAAACTCGCGACCGAGTTGTCCGAGACCGCCGTCCAGCTTTCCCACGTGCCCGATGGCGATGAGCCCCAGGCCCAACATGAATCCGGTCAGGAGGAACCGCCGGTGCGGCGTACCGCGGCGGGACAGGCCCTCGAGACCGAAGGCGGCTACGGCCATCGTGGCGATGATGATGATCGGTTCCGCCGCCAACCGCCATCCGGCGGGCAGCACGGGGCCGAAGGGCGTGCGGAGGTACGCCAGCCAGAACGACGCACCGCGAAGGTTGGAGACGATATCGGTCGGTCGGGTGGTCACCTCGGCGCTCTCGATGTAGTCGAGGAACGGCGGGCTGTACGACCCGAGTACCAGCAACGGAAGCAACCACCAGGCGCAAGCGCAGAACACCGCGCCGCACCAGGCCGCGATCGCGGTCAGGCGGTGCCGGACCGGCTCGAGGGTGGCCAACCAGAGCAGCGGAAGCGGTACCACGGCGAAGACCGCGGTCGCGTTCACGCCGCCGGCACAGGCGGCCGCCAACGCGGACAGCGCGACGCAACGGCGCAGTGGCTCGCCCTTCGCGAGGCCGATCAGCGGGATGAGTACCCACGGGGCGAGGGCGGTCGGCCAGGACTCGATGGACTGCATGCCGAGTTGGGTCAGAATGCGCGGTGACAGCGCGAAAGCCGCACCGGCAATGAGCCGGGACGCCGGCGTACCCATGCCGAGCCGCCCGGCCAGCTTGACCGTACCGGTGAACGCGACGCACATGAGCAGCGCCCACCACAGCCGCTGGATCACCCAGCCCGGCAGTCCGATCCAGGTGCCCGCAAGGAAGAGAGGCCCCATCGGCCACAGGTACCCGTAGGCCTGGTTCTGCAGTTGACCGAAGGTGATCTCGGGCGTCCACAGGTGCAGGGCGCGCTCGAGCCATCCCGCCGGGTTGATCGATAGATCG
>DASRII010000026.1:0-2692 GCA_035650075.1 Micromonosporaceae bacterium
GCACGGCTACGCCTTCGTGAAGACTGACACGCCGTGATGAGCGGGCGAGCCGAGCGCCGCCGGATCGCGGCCTCGCGCGCACAGGCCGGCACCGACCTAGCCCGATGGGCTGACCACCCCCTCGCCGCAACGCAACTGCTGCGCCTGGTCCTGGACCCGGCCGACACTGGCGTCACCAGCCACGCACTGCTGCGGCGCAACGACCTACCCGGCGTCCGCCTACTCGCCGCCGCCGTCGCAGACGCCGACGATGAACCTCGACCACCTGTACGCCGCCGTCGCTACGTGTTACGGATCAACCGATCCTGATCCGTAACGCATCAACTGGAGTTCGGCACGCCCGACACACGCTTTCCTATTGCGGGACCTGCGTGACACTCGCGTCCCACCAGATGCTTGACATGGTCCACAACGGACGACACATACCTGGTCGTCGTCTGCGTCGATGGCCCCGTACGATCCGCCCGAAGGCGTCGGTTCGCAACGCAGCAACGAGGGAGATTCGTGGACGAAGACGAAAGCCTTCGCTGCTACGGCCTGCAGCCGTCGGCCGGCCACCTCGATGAGATCCGGGGCATCCTGCGCGCCCAGGCCCGACTCGAGCAGGACGACCAGGACACCGAGCTGATGAAGCTGTGCTGCGTCCAGCTGTTCAACGCCGGCCAGCTCGACGACGTGCTGACCATCTGGCAGGCCAAGGAATCGAGCTGGGACGCCCACTGTTCCATCGATGTCCAGCTGCTCTGCGGCGCGGGCCTCGACGCCGCCAAGGCGCACCTGGCCGCCGAGAGCACCCAGACGGCCTCGGAAGCACTGCGCTACCTGTCCGACTGCGAGGCAGCCGGCGACTTCGACGACTTCTCCGTCGACCAGCAAGCACGCGGGTGGGCCGAGTACTACCTCGACAACGAGGAAGACGAGGGACCAGAAACCTAGACCAACCGTCAAGCAACAGCTGGGACGGAAACGTTGTGCTGTCCCAGTAGATGCTTGACACTCGCGTCCCACCTGATGGAGCAATGCTCGAAACCTGTGGATGAGGTCGGGGGGCGTACCCTCCCGACGAGTCCGAAGTCCAGGAATCGAGTGAGGCCCGCGCGCCAACGCGGGTCGGAAGGGTACGCCCGTGCTCACGGTAGTCACCAACGTCGAGGACGCGCCAGCAGAGCCAGCTGGCGGCGCGTCGTTGATCGACGAGATCGTCCGGGAGGGTGCGCGGCGCATGCTGGCCGCGGCGTTGGAGGTCGAGGTGGCCGCCTACATCGCGGCGCACGCCGGCGAGCTGGACGAGCGAGGCCACCGGTTGGTGGTCCGCAACGGCCACGCCGTGCCGCGGCAGGTGCTCACCTCGGCGGGTGCGGTGGCCGTACGGGCGCCGCGGGTCAACGACAAGCGCGTCGACGAGACCAGCGGCGAACGGCGACAGTTCTCCTCGGCCATCCTGCCCGCCTGGTGCCGCAAGTCCCCGAAGATCACCGAGGTGTTGCCGCTGCTGTACCTGCACGGCTTGTCCAGCAAGGACTTCACCCCGGCGCTGGAAGGCTTCCTCGGCACCGACGCCGGCCTGTCCGCGGCGACGATCACCCGGCTGACCACGCAGTGGCAGGACGACGCCCACCGCTTCGCCGACCGGGATCTGTCCAGTGTGGACTACGTATACCTGTGGGCCGACGGAGTCCACCTCAACGTCCGTCTGGACGAGGAGAAGCTGTGCCTGCTCGTCATGATCGGGGTACGGGTCGACGGTATGAAGGAGCTCGTCGCCCTGGCCGATGGCTACCGCGAGTCGACCGGCTCGTGGGCCGACCTGCTGCGTGACTGCAAACGCCGCGGCATGCGCGCCCCGGTGTTGGCCGTCGGTGACGGCGCGCTCGGGTTCTGGGGCGCGCTGCGGGAGGTGTTCCCCGAGGCCCGGGAGCAACGCTGCTGGTTCCACAAGATCGCAAACGTCCTCGCCGCGCTGCCCAGGTCCGCGCATCCGGGCGCGAAGAAGGCATTAGCCGAGATCTGGAACGCCGAGGACCGCGACCACGCCCGCCGCGCCGTGTCCGCCTTCAAACTGGCCTACGGCGCCAAGTTCGCCAAAGCGACCGCGAAGATCACCGACGGCATGGACGAGCTGCTCGCGTTCTACGGCTACCCTGCCGAGCACTGGATCCACCTCCGCACGACCAACCCGATCGAGTCGACCTTCGCCACCGTCCGCCACCGCACCAAGGTCACCAAGGGACCCGGCTCGAAGGCCGCCGGGCTGGCCATGGCGTTCAAGCTCATCGAAGCCGCGCAAGGCCGCTGGCGCGCCGTGAACGCGCCACACCTCGTCGCCCTCGTCCGCAACGGCGCAGTCTTCAAGAAGGGCAAGCTCGTCGAACGAAGCACCGCCCGCGGCCTCACCGAGACGGCTGCATAGTCAAGATCCCATCCACCGGTACTGACAATTGCTCGTGTGCTCCGCCGCACGTCGCTCAGAGCTAGCGGTTCGGTTTCGTTCGAGTCCCAATTGACCCCCGTACGACGGATGGCCCGCGTTGCCGGGGTCCACGTAGGAAGTAGTGCATGGACACGCCGCGTCGTACCCGCACCTACCGCAGCCATCACCTCGACAGCGAGCGGTGGGACCATGTCACGCTGCGGCCGGGCGACGTCGTCATCTCGACCTCGATGAAGGCGGGTACCACCTGGATGCAACGCA
>DASRII010000027.1:0-12249 GCA_035650075.1 Micromonosporaceae bacterium
CGGCGATGGCGAGCTGCACCTCCTGCGCCAGCGTGCGGTCGGCCGTGGCGCCGTGTTTCTGGGCCACCGCCGAGACCGCTCGAGCCAGCTCGACATGCCGCTCCTCGAGTTGCCAGAGGTCGCGTGTCAACCGCACGGTGACACTCGTACGCGAGGATGATCGCGTGCACCCGGTCGCGCAAGTCGAGCTTGCCGAGGATGCGTCCGACGTGGGTTTCGACCGTGCCTTCGGGCGACGAGAACCAACACCTCGCGCTCGAACGGCGCACTGCGTGAGCCCGGTCAGGGGCGCCAGGTGTCGCTACGGGTCAGAGTGCACGCGGTACCGGTGGAGAACGTCCGGTTGGCGCCGGACTCCCAGGTGACTGTGCCGCCTTCCTTGCGGATGTACTTGTACTGGACCGCCGTGTTGAACGGCAGCGTGACCGTCGCCTTCCAGATCGGGTAGCTGGCCGCGGACATCGCTACCGCGTTGTTGGTGTTCCACCCGCCCAGCTCTGGCCGGTCGCCGACGACGAAGATGTTCTGCCCGAGGACGGTCGTGGCGTTGACTTCGAAGTTGACGGCGGACACCCCGAAGGCGGCCACGGTATCCGAGACCGAGCCACCGGCGAGGGTTCTGGTGCGGTTGCCAACGTCGGCGCACGAGGCGCTCTTCTCGACCGTCGTCCAGTCGCCGAGCGTGTACTTGTACTGCAGCGTGGCGTTGGGCGGCGACGTCAACGTCGTACGCCAGTGCGTGGCGTCGATCCGGGTCAGCGCGGTACCGGCGGCGTTCCAGTCGGGCGCGCTGGCCAGGTACACCGTCCGGCCCGTCGAGTCGGTGTTCGCGGGCACGGTCACGGTGATCGTGGTGGTGACCGTGCCGCCACCGCCGGCGTACCGCGCCTTGACGATGGCCGGGGTCTCGATCGGGGCGCCGGCGTCGATGGAGTGCGCCAGCCGAACGAACTGGGCCATCGACCAGGCTAGGGGAGTGGCCGAGTCGGTACCTTCGCCGAATGTGAACCCGAAGGCGTCGGCGCGGTCCCAGACCTGTTCCGGGATGAGGAAGCCTGCGTTGGCGGTCGCGGCCATCGCGGTCAGATAGGAGACGGCAGGGCGGCCGTTGGCAAGCTCGTACTCGCCGCGTTCCCCGGTCAGCAGTGGCCACAGCCGTCCGATGCCGGCTCCGGTGAACGGTCCACCGCTGGACGTCTCGCCGTACCCGTCGTGGTTGTACCGGTACCACATCGGACCGTTGGGTGTGCTGACCCGGATCGTGGAGTCGATTTCGGGCAGCGAGCCGGCGATCGCCGGATCCGCGGCCGGCTTGACCCCGAGCCGCACCAGCTCCAGGAAGCCAGCGTCCACAATGGAGCGCTCGTCGAAGGTACCCCCGCCGTTGTTTATCTCGCGGCTGGCGCCGTCGTTGGGGTTGCTGTTGTTGTTGACGCGGATGTAGTAGCGGCCGTCGCCGAGCGGGCCGGTCGTGGTCTGGGTCCAGTTCTGCACGTTGCTCTGCCAGTTGTCGGCCGTGGCGAGATAGGTGCCGGCCCGGCCGGAGTCGCCGTTGCGGCTGGCGATGTCGGCGGCCGCGACGAGCCCGGCGATCTCGGCGGCGATGGTGGACGGCGAGTACCCGTCCTCCTCCTCCCAGCGTTCCTGCTGCGCGAATGGTCCGTGCGCGACGAGGTAGTCGGCGGCCAGCCGAATCTTCGTCCACAGTGCACTCTCGAAGCGGCCGAGCTGCCAGGCCAGCACGATCGGGAACGCGACCTCGTCGAGCTGCGTACCGGTGAAGCAGTCGCTGCCGTTCAAGTGAGTGTTCTGTTTGATCGAGCCGTCGGCGCGCTGCTGGAAGGTGAAGATGTAGTCCAGAGAACGGTTCGCCGCGGCGGTGTCCCCGGCGGCCAGTTGCGCCGTGGCCACGTGGTAGAGGTCGCGTGCCCACACGGCGTGGTAGCCGCACTGGGTGGAGTTGCCGTCGACCGCCTGCCCCCACGGGTTGGTCAGGGACGCGACGTTCGCGCCGGGGAAGGTCTTGTCCTCGTGCGCCTTCAACGTCATGAGCGCGACGTTGTACTGAGTCGTCAAGCCGTTGGCCGTAATGCTGGCGGGGATCGCCGACAGCGAGTCCAGGTAACCGTGCCATCCGTTGCGGTAGCTCGTATCGAGCGCGTCGAAGCCCGCCGACAGCGACGCGGTCGCGTTGTTCGACGCGTCGGTCCGGTTGGCACCGAAGGCGAGCGCGAGCGTGAACGTCGTGTCGGTACCGACCGGAATCTGGCCGAACTGCACGAGGTTGCCGGGCGTGTTCGCGGTGTCGTATTGGTTGTCCAGCACGTGATTGCCGCTCAGGTCGATCCAGCCGTCGCTGGGCGTGCCGCCGTACCCGTTGCTGAGCTTGCTGAAGCCCGTCGATGCCGCCAGCGCGCTGGCGACCGGGCCGTCGGAGGCGACCAGCCGCCCGCCGGAGCTGGCGCCGGTGTCGCCGCCGCCGGTGTTGTTCAGCGACGGGTTGTAGAGGACGTAGAGCGCCAGCGGCCCACCGGTGAGCACCTGGAACCGGGTCCGGATGAGAACGGTGGCTCGGGCCGGGTCGGTGACGTACGTCTTCGTGATCCGGTACCGGCCGTTGTTGGCCGTGTTGGTCTGCTGGTAGGACAGCGACCGCGGATCCGTCAGCGCGATCTGCTTGCCGGTGTTGTCGCGTTCCAGCTGCGAGAAGGTGGTGCCGTCGGATACGACGTACTGCAGGTCCTGCACGTTGGCCACGTCGACGGTCGGGTAGTAGACCTCGTGCGTGATGCCTTGCCCGATCGTGTACCACACCCGAGACGCCGTGCCGGCCGAGGTGCCCAGCCCTTGCTTCGCACCGGTCGTCCACGCCGTACCGCCACCCGGCGCTCCAGGGGCGTCCGCGGCCTGTGCCGGTGCGGAGGTGACGGCGACCGTGACCACTGCCGTCAGGGTCGCGATGAGCATACGGACCGTAGTCATGCGTCGATGCTAATTCACCCCCGTCGATCAAGGACTTGTGCACATGGTTTGATCACAAAACCATGTGCACAAGTCCTTGATCGACGGGGAGGGCGACGGGCGAGAGGGCGGGGCATAGGGTTGTCGACCATGGGTGAGATGAGCTATCGCCGGTTGGGTGCGTCCGGCCTCGCGGTGTCCGTGGTCGGTCTCGGTTGCAACAACTTCGGCGGTCGGACCGACTCCGAGCTTTCGGCTACGGTCATCGCCGCGGCGCTGGACGAGGGCATCAACCTCTTCGACACGGCCGACCGGTACGGCGGCGCCGGCGCCTCGGAGGCGATCCTCGGCGCGGCGCTGCGGGGTCGTCGCGACGACGTGGTGATCGCGACCAAGTTCGGGATGGACATGCAGGGCGCCAACGGCGTCGACCTCGGCGCGCGCGGCTCGCGGCGCTACATCATCCGGGCCGCGGAGGCGTCACTGCGCCGGCTCGGCACCGACTGGATCGACCTGTACCAGATGCACGTGCCCGACCCGGGGACACCGATCGAGGAGACGCTGTCCGCCCTCGATGACCTCGTCCGGTCCGGAAAGGTGCGCTACCTCGGGCACTCCAACTTCCGTGGCTGGCAGGCCGCCGACGCCGACTGGACCGCGCGCAGTTGCCAGCTGACGCCGTTCATCAGCGCGCAGAACGAGTACAGCCTCATCGACCGGGGCATCGAAACCGAGATCGTGCCGGCGTGTGAGCGGTTCGGGCTCGGGCTGCTGCCGTACGCGCCGCTCGGCAGTGGGTTGCTCACCGGCAAGTACCGGCGCGGGACGCCGCCACCGGCAGGTACCCGCCTGGCCGCCGACCGGCACGCCGCCTGGCTGGCGAACGCCCCGTGGGACACGATCGAGGCGCTGGAGAAGTTCGCCGCGGAGCGCGGGCTCAGCCTGCTGCAGGTCGCGATCGGCTGGCTCGCCGCACAGCCGGTGGTCGGCTCGGTCATCGCCGGGGCGACGACACCGGAACAGGTACGGGCCAACGTCGAGGCCGGCCACTGGCAACCGTCCACTGAGGACCTCGACGCCCTCGACTCCTTGACACGACCGTAGACCGGCGGGCTCGGCCCGCCGGTCTATGACGAAGTCGCGTCAGCCGACCCGGTATTCGACGGTGGCACTCGGCCCCAGGTTGCCGAAGTCGTCGTACGCGGCCACGATCGCCTGCACCGGACCGGTGTTGAACCGCCCGATGTTCAGCGCCGGCTGGAAGTCCAGGTTGAACGACGACTGGTACGTCTTGGCGGTCACGTCGGCACTGGCCTGGGCGTCCCACTGGCAGTCGCGGTTCTCGTGCCCGATGTAGAAGTAGCAGCTCCGCTTGGTCGTGTTGATCTTCCACTTGGCGACCCACGTCTCGGTCTGGTTCCAGCTCACTGTGACGGTGGAGCCGCTGTACGAGCCACCGCTGCTCGGGTGCGTGAACGTGGGTGCGGACAGGCTCACCGCGACCACCAGGTCGACCTTGCTACCCGAATCGACCATGGTCGTGGGGGCCGTACCCTGCTGCAGTACCTTGCCGTTCTGGGCGGGGTTCTGCTGGTGCTTGACCGTGCCGACCGCCAGCCCGGCGTTGTTCAGCTCGGCGGTGGCTTGCTCCATGGTCAGCGACACGAGGTTGGGCATCCGGACCGGCGCGGCCGAGGTGGGCGGCGGGGTCGCGCCGATGGTGTCGGACGGCGGGGGCTCGTCGCCACCGCTGGCCAGAACCAGCCAGGTCACGGTGCCGATGACGAGTACCACGAGCGCGGCTACCGCGATCAGCCACCACGGCTTCGGCTTCGGCGCCGGCGCCGTGGACAGGCCGAGGTCGAAGACCGTCCGTCCACTGAGGACTGAGTCCTCTTCGGGCGCGGAGTCGGCCGAGTACACCCGGCCCTGCAGGGAGTAGGAGCCGGCCGGGGCGTCCGCCGGCGGGTCCACCGACACCAGGTAGGCCACCGAGCCGGTAGCCGGTACCAGCCGCTGCGGGTCCTCGACAGTGAACCAGGACCGGTCCGCACCGTCGCCGGGGACGATGTCGAACACCGCACGGTCCGCGAGCCGACCCTTGTTGCTCACCGTGAACGTGGCCTCGGCGTGCCGCTCGTTGGTCAACGTGATCCGCTCGGCGGAGCCGGTGACAACCCACTGAGTGCTCATGACAAGTTCCTCTTTCTACAAAGGGTGGAGGGAAGCGATGTAGACAAGAGGAGCCACGGGCGCTGGAGATACTGTCTGCTAGCTGACGCGCTCGTCAGAGCGCCGACGAGACCACGTTGCAGCAGATGACGATCACGACGATGCCGGCGATGAGCGCGCCGATCGGCCCGATCAGGTCGAGGACGCCCTCGAAGACGTCACCGATCAGGTCGAGGGCGATGGCCCCGACCGCGCCGACGGCCATCAGCCCCACGACCACGAGGCAGATCAGGCCGAGTCCCTCCACGACCCGAAATATGCGGTCGAGGGCCTGACCATGTCGAGGCCATCAGGAGGCCATTACCGCCGCCGGCGGCGCGATCCTCTCCGCCAGCCACGCCGGGAACTGGTCGGCCGGCATGGGCCGGGCGGTGTACCAGCCCTGCGCGACATCACAGCCGGCATCGGCGAGCAACTGCCAGGTGCAGGTGTCCTCGACACCTTCGGCGACGGCGCGCAGGCCGAGGCTCCGGGCGAGCTCCACGGTCGACCGTACGATCGCGGCGTCGTCACCGTTACGGGACATGCCACCGACGAACGACCGGTCGATCTTGACTTCCGCCAGCGGCAGCTTGCGCAGGTGCTGCAGAGACGAGTACCCGGTACCGAAGTCGTCCAGCGAGATGTCCACACCGAGCGCGGACAGTCGCGTCATCGTGTTGAGTACGCGGTTCGGATCGGCCATCAGCGCGCTCTCGGTGACCTCGAGCTGGATCTGGCCGGGCGGCACCCGGTACTCGACCAGCCGCGCGGAAAGCTGTCGCACGATCTCGTCGCAGTACAGGTCCCGGCTGCTGACGTTGAGCGAGGCGCGGAGCTGGATGCCGTTCGCCGACCACCGCGCGACCTGGCTTACGACCTCGTCGATGACCCGGCGGGTGATCAGGTGCATCACCGCGGTGTGTTCGGCGGCGTGGACCAGTTCCTGCGTGTCGACCGTCCCGCGGGTGGGATGGCGCCAGCGCAGCAACGCCTCGACGCCGACGACCTCTCCGGTGGCCATGGCGACCTGCGGTTGGTAGTGCATGGTGATGTCCCGGCCCTCTTGCACCTGCAGCGTGTGCCGGAAGTCGGTCAGCAACCTGAGCCGGTGCGGCGAATGGTGATCTGAGTCCGGTCGGTAGACCGTGGCGGCGTCACCGTGTTGCTTTGCCTCGTACATCGCGATGTCCGCGTGGCGCATCAGGGTCGCGAAGTCGCCGCCGTGGTCGGGGTAGAGGGCGATGCCGACCGACGCGGCGATGTCGATCTGCAGACCGTCGAGCCGCACGGGTTCCGCGAGCGATGCGGTGACCCGCGACGCCAGCTCGCACGCCGCGGCGGCATCGCGGATGTCCGGCGCCACGATCGCGAACTCGTCGCCGCCGAGCCGGGCGACGACCGCGTCGCTCGGTACCGAGTCCGCCAGCCGCCTGGCCACCGCGACGAGAAGCTGGTCACCGACCTCGTGGCCGAGCGTGTCGTTGACCTGCTTGAACCTGTCGAGGTCCAGCATCAGCAACGCCACCGACCGTGGACTGATCCGGTTGCGTGGCGACATCAGCTCGGCGAACCGGCTCTGTAACCCGTTGCGGTTGGCCAGGTCGGTCAGCAGGTCGATCCGCGAAGCGCGATCACGCTCGGCCGACAGCCGGGCCATCCGGTCGACCGCGTAGAGCGGCAGGAAGATGAGCGGTACGAAGGCGGGGTTCACGTGCGCGGCGACCGCGAGGACCGGACTGAGCAACAGCAGCGCGCCCTTGCACAGCGTCTGGTAGCCGAGCCCGCCGACGGCCTGGCGCAGCGATGGCCCGCCGTGCTTCAGGCGGTTGGCGGTGAGCACCAGCAGGCTGTACACCACGAGCCAGGCGGCCGCCGCACCGGCAACGGAGGCCGCGTCCCGCAACGCCCAACCGATACCGGAATGGCGGAACGGGTCGGGCTTGCCGATGAGGAGTACCGCGTACGCCGCCGCGAAGGACAGCGCGTACTGCCCGGCTACGAGCGCGGCATGGGTCTTCGTGTGCCGCAGTCGCCACGCCACCACGACGATCGCGGCGGTCTGCGCGACGATCGCCGGGCCGAGATCCCAGCAGAGCAGGATCGCGAACGTGAAGCACAGCGTCGGGCAGATGACGATCGGCCCACCGCGCGGCCCGGATGTCACGAAGGCTCGCGTACCGGCCAGTACGGCGAGCACGGCCATCAACCAGAAGGCGGGCTTCGTAGTGGCGGCCACCCGTACCTGGTCGAGGTGGGTCGCGGCGAGGGTCGCACCGAGTGCCACCACCGCAATGACGTACCACGCGAACAACGGTGTCCGCCGGATCCTCGTCGCGTCGCGCAACGTCAACGTCGCCACGTCACCTCCCGAGGGGATGAAGCAAAATCGAGCCGTGAGCGCAATAGCCGCAAAGCATAGCGGAAGCGCTCGAAACAATGGCGCCTAAGATCACCTATCGGAGGTACCGCGCGCCATGTCGGGTATTTGGATTGTCGATTAGCGGACATTCGCAGGGCCGACAGTGTGCCACTAGGCTCGCGTCGTGGCGGCTGAGCGGCGGCACGAGGCGTGTGCCGATGGTTGACTTCTTCCTCAGCTACACCCGTGACGACGACGCGGGCAACCTCGTCCGGGACTTCTACACGGACCTGCGGGAGGAGATCTGGCGGCGTACCCCGCGCCGGGCTCTGGACGCGGTCGGTTTTCGCGACGTCGACATGCCGATAGGTACGGTGTGGGATCCGGTGACCGTCAAGGCACTGTCCACCTGCAAGGTGTTCGTCCCGCTCTATTCGCCGCACTACTTCGGCAGCGAGTCGTGCGGCAAGGAGTGGTGGGTCTTCACCCGGCGACGGGTCGACGACGCCGCCACGCACAGCGGGATCGTGCCGGTGTCGTGGGAGTCGCCGGCGGACTTCAAGCCGCACATGCCGGCGATGGCGGGAGCTCTGCAACGTACCAACGAGCGGCTCGGCGACACCTATCGCCGGCGCGGGATGCGGCACCTGGTCCAACTCAAGAACCACCACTCCGAGGAGTACCGGACCGTCATCTACGAGTTGGCCGGAATGATTATCGCGGCGGCCAACGAGTCACCACTGGCCGACAGCGGCGACGAGATCTCATTTGCCACAGCGGTCGACGCCTTCGCGGAGCACGGGAGGCGGCTCGGCGACGCCCCGGTCGCCGGCCACGCGTTGCCCATCGACCGCAACGAGGCCCGGCACGTGTACTTCGTGGTGGCCGCCGGTACCGCGGAGGAGATGCGGGCGCTGCGGCGCACCGTCGAGCAGTACGGAGCACTCGCCGAGGACTGGCGACCGTACTCCGAGGACGTATCACCGCTGGTGCTGCGCGCCTGTGAGATCGCACACCAGCAGGAGCTGGTACCGCATCCGCAGCCCGCGGGGCCCGATCTGGCGGACATCGTCGCCAGGGCCGCCGACAAGAACCAGATCGTCGTATTGCTGGTTGACCCGTGGGCCCTTCAGGTCGACAGCTACCAGCGGCTGATCCGCGAATACAACGGGGCGGAACGGCGCCGGACGGGAGCGCTCGTGCCCTGGCCCAGCGACGACGAGACCGCGCAGCGAAGCGACGAGCTGGTCGACCAGGTCGAGACCGCGCTGGACGACCGTCTCATCCAGCCGGAGAGCTGTCGTATCTGGCTGCGGTCGGTCGACGAGTTCAAAGCCGACCTCAGCAAGATGCTGGTCCAGATCCAGTCGTGGATCCGCGGGAATCACCATGTCCCGCGCCCGGCGGTCGGCGACCGGGTCATCGAGTTCCCGACGCTGGGCGTATCGGCGGGCGTGACGGGGCCGGGCGGCCGGCCATGAGTTCCGAGAAGGCGCCGCTCGGTCGCATCGTCACGTTCTACTCGTTCAAGGGCGGTACCGGCCGGTCCATGGCGCTGGCCAACGTGGCGTGGATTCTGGCGAGCAACGGGTACAAGGTGCTGGCCGTCGACTGGGACCTGGAAGCGCCGGGACTGCACCGGTACTTCCACCCCTTCCTGGTGGACCAGGAGCTGCGCGGTACCCCCGGGCTGATGGATCTGCTGTGGGACTTCGCCACGGCCGCGATGGACACGTCCGGCGACACCGGCCCGGACTGGTACGTGTCCTACGCCGACGTCCTCACGTATGCCGTCTCGCTGCGGCACGACTTCGGCAAGCGGGCCACGCTCGACCTGTTGCCGGCAGGCAAGCAGAACCTGGCGTACGGGCCTCGGGTCGGCACCTTCGACTGGGCGAACTTCTACGACCGGCTGGGCGGAGGACTCTTCGTCGAGGCGCTGAAGAAGAGCATGCGGGCCGAATACGACTACGTGCTCGTGGACAGCCGGACCGGACTCAGTGACACGTCGGGAATCTGCACGGTGCAGCTGCCCGACACGTTGGTCGCCTGCTTCACGCTCAACACCCAGAGCATCGCCGGTGCCGCCGAAGTGGCCGACGAGGTCGGCCGGCAGCGGGCCGCCGACCCGCCCCGCATCCTGCCGTTGCTGATGCGCGTCGACGACTCGGGTGACCCCGCGAAGGCCGAGCTCGGCCGGGATTATGCCCAGTCCCGGTTCTCGCACCACCTCACCGGGATGAGCCAGGACCAGCGACAGCGGTACTGGGGGGATGTCGAGATCCCGTACCGCAGCTTCTACGCGTACGAGGAGATCCTTGCGACCATCGGCGATCGGCCGCACGAGCCGGGCTCGGTCATGGCCGCGTGCGAGCGGCTGACCCGCCACCTCACCGACGGCGCGGTGGCCGAACTCGTTCCGCTGGACGAGACCGAGCGCCGCCGGTTGCTCGCTCAGTTCGAGCGGGCTCGCCTGCCCCGCGACGACCACTCGTACTACATCAGCGCCGCGTCCGAGGACCGGCGTTGGGCCGAGTGGATCGCCAACGTGATCGAGGACACCGGATGCACCGTGTACCGCCCGTGGGATCTGCCGCCCGGCAGCAACTGGGTGCTCGAGCTCCAGCGGGCACTGTCCCGCGCCTCGCACGTGGTGGCGGTGTTGTCGGACGACTACTTCGCCAACGAGTTCGCCGCAACCGAATGGCAGTCGGCATTCCGGACGGACCCCCGGGGCAGCTTCCGCCGGCTGCTGCCGGTCCGGGTCGCCCCGTGTGACGTACCGCCGCTGTTGCAGGCAATCCGGTCCGTGGACCTGGTAGGGCTGGACGAGCGCCGGGCTACCCAGCTCCTGGTCGACGCGACATCCGGCGGCCGGTACTCGCCGCGTACGCAGAGGGTCCGGTTCCCCGGTGCGCCGCCCGCGGTCTGGAAGGTGCCACCGCGACCGAAGAACTTCGTGGGACGCTCCGACGAACTGTGGGTGCTGACCGAGCGGCTCCGGATCGCGGACAGGTCCGCGGTGGTCGCGGTCGTCGGCATGCCCGGCGTGGGCAAGACGTCCCTTGCTATCGAGTACGCCCATCGCTCGGTCGCCCGCTACGACGCGGTGTGGTGGATCGACGCGGACGGCCCAGCGGCGGGGGTAGAGGTTCAACTGCGGTCCTTGCTGAACCTGTTGGAGACCGAAGTGGTCGAACCAGCGAACACTCTCGTCGTGCTCGATGGCGCATCCGCGCCGGCTACCCTGCCTCGGCTGCCGACCGATATCGGGGACATCCTGGTGACCTCGCAGTACCGGGACTGGGCGGCGGCGGCTGATCTGGTCACCCTCGAGCCGCTGCCCGCCGCCTACGCGACCGAGCTCATCATGCAGCGGATGCCCGATGTGTCTACTGTGGACGCCAGTCGGCTCGCCGAGCTGTGTGGCGGCCTCCCGTTCTGGATCGTCGCCGTCGCCAACTACCTGCGCCAGACCTCGCTGCCGGTGGGCCGGTACCTGGACCAACTCGAAAGGGCCCCATCCAGCACGTTGCCATCGGTCGATGTCGGCCCCTTCGCCGGGGTTGTCGCCGAACTCCGCCGGTCTTCGCCAGAAGCGGGCAACCTGTTGGAGGTGCTCGCGTTCTTCGCCCCGGAGCCGGTACCGATCAGCCTTCTCGCCACCGGTCGCGACCTCTATGAGGTGGAGGCGGCGGCCGACCATCTGGTCCGGGTCAGCCTCGCCCAGCGCGACCTGGCCGACGTGTTCGTGCATCCGGTGGTGCAGGCGGTGGTACGCGGGGGACTGTCGCCGGAACAGAGCGCGATCCGGCGGAACCAGGTCGAGTCGCTTCTCGTCGACGCCCTGCCCGGATCCCCACGGAACCAGGCGAACTGGCCCGGCTGGGCGAGGTTGCTACCTCATCTGCTCCGGGCGATCGGCGGTGCGAGCCCGAAGGCGGTATACGCCCGGGACCAGGTGTGCCGGTACCTGTTCGTCATGGGGGAGTGGCGGCACTGCGCGGCCCTCGCGGAGGACGTGGCCATGCGGGCCACGGTGAGCGGCGCCCTCGGCCACTACCTCGATGCGGAGATCCTGTTCCGCCACCTGATGAAGGAAGAGACCGCTCATCATGGCGCGAGCCACCCGGCCGCTCTCGAGGCGCGGTACGGACAGGCCATCTGCCTGCACGCGCTCGGCTCTCACGAGCTGGCGTTGCAAGCGAACGACCAGTTGCTGGTGACGTGGCGTCGGGTGAAGGGCAACGACGCGCCGGAGACGCTCGGCACGATGGGCAACCTCGTGAACAATCTGCGCGCCGTGGGGCGCCTCGATGTCGCGTTCACGACGGCCAAGGAGCTGGCCACGCGGACTCGCCGCCCGATCGACACCGACCCACTCCTCGCCATCGGTGCCACGATGTCCCTGGCGAGCGTCGAGTTCTCCCGCGGGGCTTACACGGTGGCGCAGCGGCTGTTGCGTGAGGCGTACCAAGTCAGCTTGGAGGTGTTCGGACAGCGGCACCCGACGACGCTGGACGCGCTGCACGACCTGGCCGCCGCGACCGCGCGGCGGGACGGCATCGACGAAGCGCGCGGCCACGCGGAGTCCGCGTTCGACCTTCGCCGTCAGGTGCTGGGCGATGACCACCCGGACACGCTCTGGTCGCTCTACAACCTGACGATCCTGCTCACCCGACGCGGTGAGCACCTGCCGGCCCGGAACCTGCTGG
>DASRII010000028.1:0-5105 GCA_035650075.1 Micromonosporaceae bacterium
TCCGCCACCGCGGCGGCGACCTGTACCTGCCGAAAATCACGTCCGGGCTGGTCAAGCGGCGTGCTCGTACTCGTTTAGGCCTCGATCCGTGGACGAGATGGTGGCGCTGTGATCGGAACGGCGTGGAGATGTGACGAGAGTGCCCTGCGGGCTGGGATGATCGGGTTTGTCTAGGACTCGATTCATACCAGCTTGGAAGGGCACTCTCGGTGCAAGCATTGCATGTCTGGCGCGCTGATGGCGCAGTGTTCGACGACAACAACCTGGTGTCGCATGCGGGGTTGGTGCCGTTGCTGGAGTTGGCCGAGCGGTCCGGACTGTCACGGCTGTTGGATGAGCATGTGAGGTTTGTCGATGAGCGGGTGAAGTCCGGCGCGGCCAACGCGACGCCGAAGCTGACCTCGATTGTCGCCGGGATGGCCGCCGGCGCCGACAGCATCGACGATCTGGACGTCCTCCGCGCCGGCGGCATGAAGAAGGTGTTCAGCGGGGTCTACGCCACCGCCACGTTGGGCATCCTGCTGCGCGAGTTCACCCATGGCCACACCCGGCAACTGTCGGCGGTGCTGCGCAAGCATCTGGTCGCGCTGGCCGAGCAGACTCCGGTGCTGGACGGCATTGGCGAGCGCGCCTTCATCGACATCGACTCGCTACTGCGTCCGGTGTACGGGCATGCCAAGCAGGGCGCCTCGTTCGGGCACACGAAAATCGCGGGAAAGGCGATCCTGCGCCGGGGACTGTCTCCGCTGGCGGTCATCGTCGCCACCGCCACCGCGGCGCCGGTGTTGGCCGGCGTGCGGCTGCGGGCCGGACGTGCCGGTTCGGCCAAGGGCGCGGCGAGCATCGTCACCGAAGGCATCAACACCGCCAAAGCCGCCCGCGCGCAGGCGGAGCACATCCTCGTGCGCGGCGACTCCGCCTACTGCAGCGGCAAGGTCGTCGCCGCGGTTGTCAAAGCCGGCGCCAGATTCTCCTTCGCCATTGCCCGCAACCCCGCGGTCGACGCCGCGATCGGCGGCATCCCCGACGGGCAGTACACGCCGGTGCACTACCCCGGCGCGGTCACAGATCCCCACACCGGCGAGCTGATCTCCGACGCCCAGGTGGCCGAGGTAGAGTTCACCGCCTTTGCCGGCACCCGATACGAGATCACCGGCTGGCTTGTCGTGCGTCGCGTGCTCGACGCCAACACCCAGGACCCGCTGTTCCCGGTCTGGCGATACCACCCGTTCTTCACCAGCGCCACCGAACCAGCCGCGGAAGCCGACATCACCCACCGGCAGCACGCTATCTGCGAGACCGTCTGGTCCGACCTCATCGACGGGCCCTGGGCCCACCAGCCGTCCGGCTCGTTCGCGGCCAACGCCGCCTGGACCATCCTGGCCGCGATCACCCACAACCTGCTCCGCGCCGCCGGCACCCTCACCGGCACGACCCGCTACGCCGTGGCTCGAGGCGCCACCCTACGCACCCGGCTCATCAATATTGGGCGATGGCCAGCAGTTCGGGGGACAAAACCGCTCGAGCACCGATTATCTCCACTCCCACCAACAGGCCATCAGCGTTGCAGGGCGAGCACGGCGCTTATCCCGGTGCTAAGCGTCATTGCGGCCGTGGGATCACAGTCAGGCCGGTAGGCAGCGCTGTCTGGGTCCGCCCGTTCGACGCGGCGCAGCGCTCGCTCGGCGGCAGATCCGCACACCACGATCAACCCCGCACCGGAAGAAGACAGCGCGAGCGAAGCGACGCGCGCGCCGCGGTTTGTGACGATCGGACGGCGGCAGATCCGTAAAGATCAACCCCGCACACCGATGGCTAACAGCGCGAGCGTGAGCGGATCGCGGGAGTCGCGGCGGATGAGGAGGCCGCAGCCGGGTTTGCTGAACTCAGAGTGCTGCCGGCCAACCCACTGGCGCTAAGTGTCGAGTCAGTCAGCGCTCACGCGATTAGCGTTTTCTTCCGGCGCAGGATGCAGAACTCGTTTCCCTCGGGGTCGGCGAGCACGGTCCACGATTCCGTTCCGCTTTGCCCGATGTCGACTCGCCGCGCGCCTAGCCCCACAATCCTCTCGACCTCAGCGTCACGGCCATCAGGGCCAGGGGCGAGGTCAAGGTGCAGACGGTTCTTCACCGCTTTGGTGTCGGTGGCCGGCATGAAGCAGATTCCTGTCAACGCGGTTTCGTCGGGCCCGATGACGACCTCGCGCTCACGCTCGGACAGGATCTTCCAGTCCAACACCCGGGTCCAGAACCGGGCCTGAGCTGGTAGATCGTGCGCATCGATGACGATGTGGTGCAGGGACACGGTCATGCCTGCCAGTGTGCCAAGGTCGGATGCCCACGCCGTGTCGCGGCTCAAGACTTGCAGGAGTCACCGACGCCGAAGCGGACCGTCCACACTACTTCGGGCTGCGTGGGAAACACCCCTACTCTGGCGCGTGACCACCCAGGTGCTGTACGCCAACTGCTGGACACCGGCACACGCGACGGCTGGTGGCACTACGACGAACTGTGCGTTACCGAGCATGGAAGGCGGCGTCGCGGTAAACCCGCATCTGCCGCGCGTCGTCGTCGCTGCCCGGCTCGGGCCGCCACGGCATCCGTTCACGCCGTCGTTCGTTGTGGTGGATCGAACCTGCGCCGCGGCGCGGCTTGGTCGTTGGTGGCGTCGAGCACGGTGGTGATGTCTGCGAACAGGCGGTCGACCAGGGTTCTGAGCCGCCAGGTCTGCCACAGCACGGTGGGGATGTGGCCCGCACCTGTCACGTGCACGACGGCGCCGGGAGGGGCTGGCCGGACCTGGGCGGTGAAGGTCTCGCCCCAGGTGAACACGTTGATGGGGCTGGTGAACCGGATGCGCATGGTGGACTGGTCGCACCGGTGGACGCGGAATCTGGTCGTTACCGCGGTGTTCAGCGCGGTGTACGTCGCTACCGCGGAGGTGGGGAAGTGGCGTTCGGCCTGGAATGGGCCGTCGTCGTGTCGGCTCTGCCGGAGGCTGAGGACGCCGAGAACGAGCATGAACAGTCCCAGGCCGGGAATGACCGCCTCGCGGGGCCATCGGCTCTGCCAGGTGTCAAGCCGGGCATCGGCGGGATTGTGTGGCGCGTAGAGAACCCCGATCGGGTCGCCGACCCGGAAGTGGGAGCGGTCACCGGCGCTCTGGCTCGCCGTGAATCGTAGGGGCCGTCCGTCGGGGCCGGTGAACTGCACGATCGGTTTGAACTTCCCGCTGGCCGGCATCACCTCAACGATGACGCCGGTGGCCTGCTCGGCGGCGGCCACGAAGCGCAGGCTGTCGACCAGCGGGGGTGCACCAAAGGCGAGGCAGGCCAGGGCGCAGATGACGATCCACCACCCGATCGGGACTTCTCGGGTCCGCTGCCGGATGCTGGTACCCGACGAGCTCATGACGACTGTGGTTCGTGGTGCGTGGCGGCGCCGACCCGGGGCCCGTTCTGACCGGCGGCTCGTCGGCCGGCGGTGTGGCGGCGGGTTATCCGCAGCAGGAGCACGCCGGCCACGATCAGGGCCAGCCCGCCGCCGGCCAGCGGCCCGACCGCCGCACCGGTGGCGGGCAGCCCCGGTGCGCCGCCGCCGTCGCTGCCGCCCAGCCGGACTCGTACCGTGCGGCTGTTGTCGGCGGGGACCGGGTCGTCGGCGTAGCCGCTGCCGTCGATGGTGACGCCAAGGTCGAAGCCGCTGAGGTCGGGGAAGACGAACGCCTGCCAGAAGGTTTCACCGACCCGCAGGGTCCGGCCGGACGCACACGCGAAGAACGAGACCGGCACGTCGATGACCGGCGGGTCACCGCGCGGCGGTGTCTCCGCGACGTAGCCGCATCCGCCCAGCGAGCGCACCCGGTTGATATACGCCGAACTGACGATGTACAGGTTGAACGTCACCGCCGGCGTACCCACCGGTGCCGTGATCGACCGAGGACCGGCGTTACGCATCCCGACCCGGATACGCACACCATCGCGCACCCGGACCGCGATCGGATCGACCACCGCCTGCACATTGGTCCTCGGCATAGCCGTCGCCGTCGTCTCGTCCGCAGACCCGGTGGGCCCCGCCGACGACGACAACGACGGCGACGGCGAACCCGACGCACCGGTATCCGGCGCAGCGCTCGGGTCGGCCACCGCCACCATGGGCAGGATCAACCCCACCCCAGCGACCGCGGCGGCCACCGCGACCCGCACAACGACTCTGCTCAACATGGCGTCCCCTCGGCTCCCGCGGCGAATGGTGCGTCACCACACTCCCGGACAGAACGCATGGTCGCCAGTCACAGACAGACAGTAAACAAGCTGGTTACCGACCCGAATCGATGGAACCGGCGAACCCCGATCCGCGTTACCGCCATCGCCGGACCGACGGCAAAGTCCGCGCCAGACCGGTTCGGCGGCCCACCCAGTCGCGGGCGTCCAAGCCCGGCACACTGCGGGTACCGGACCATGTCCGCCCGAGCCGCTACGTAACGCGCGCTCATCGGCACGACCGCGTATCGGCCTGGCCGCCTGCGGTGACACTGCGTAGCGCTCGCTCGGCGGCGGATCAGCACGGCACGCGCAGTGCGGACTAGTCCACCGAGCGGAAGGCTCAGGAGCGCATCGTCCATGCACGGAAACTGCCCGGGTTTCATGACGAGCCGGACTGCTTCCTCATCGACCGCTACACCCTCGACCTGGACATGTGGATCGAAGGCTTCGTCACCGTACCGCGGAACGAGCGAACTGATCGGTGCCTCGACCAGCGCGCGCGGGCAGCGGCAGATCCGCGCACGCCCACTCGATCACCGCGTGTCCGGCCTTCGGCCGGTCTCGCTGCGCTCGCCGTCGGCTGTCGGTGATGTTTGTGAAAGGGTGTCTCTCCGTAGCGCCCCGGTCGCGGCAGATGCGTGCATCCGATCTTGGTTCCGAGCGCCCGACGGAGAGTATCGATCAGTCGGCACGGGCTGGCAACGTATCCATTCAGGCCTGTGGTTGATCGTGGTGTCGGTTTCGTGGTGGGCGCGCCTGGTTCTGGTTGATCGCGGCGTCGTGGTCCGGGTTCTACTGTGCACCGGTGTCCGATCTGGACGGTCTGAGCCGTGAGGAGCTG
>DASRII010000029.1:0-2707 GCA_035650075.1 Micromonosporaceae bacterium
AGATACCCCATCGCGGTGCGCTCGGGCAGTTCGTCCGACCGAAAGTACCCGCTGTCGCCCATGCCGGCCGGGCCGCAGACCCGCTCCTCGACGAGCGTGTGGAACGGGGTACCGCTGGCCCGTTCGGCGATCAGCGCCAACACGATGTACCCGCCGTTGCAGTACGCGAAGCGCTCGCCGGCCGGGAACTTGGTCGGGAACCCGTCAACCGCCGGCAGGAACGCCTCGGTGGTGTCGAGCTGGTGCACCGGTACCGCGAGCACATAGTCGTTGATGTCGTAGTCAACCTCCTCGTCGAGGTAGTCGCCGATGCCGGACCGGTGCCCGAGCAGGTGCTCCACCGTGACGTCGTCACCGATCAGCGGCAGGTCCGGGCCGAGCACCGAGCGCGCGGTCGTCGACATCTTCAACGCGCCCTGCTCGACCAGGCTGACAACGGCGAGCGCGGTCATCCCCTTGGACCCGCTGGCCATCCCGAACCGGGTGTCGATCGTGTTGGGGATCCCGTACGCGCGGTGGGCCAGTCCGTACGCCTGGGCGAACGCGAGCTCGCCGGCCCGGTCCACCCGGACCACACCGGAGAACCCCGTCTCCGCCGCGACCGCGTCGACCGCCTCAGCCAGATTTGACATGCCGGGCAGCGTACAGCGGCCCGGATGCCCGGCCCACCGAATTCCCCTAGCCGCCACGGCGTAGGCAACCGTCCACTCCAGAGCGGATGGCACCGGTCGAGGGATCGGCCAACCTCGACATGTCGCGCAACGGCGCGGCAACAGGAACAGTCCAGGAGGATGCCTTGAGCACCGAGTCCCGCACCGACCGCCGGTCGATCACCCGGCGCATCGCCAACCTGACCGTGATCGCCGCGCTCATCGGAGGCAGCGTCTTCGCGGCGAGCACGGCCGCCGTCGCGGAATCCGCACCGGGCACGCCGACGCAGGCCCCATCGGCCGACAAGCGCACGGCTCCGCGCTACCCGTTCGTCGTCGACGGCGTGCGGTACCAGCCCAGCCAGATCTCGCTGTTCGACGGGCGGGAGCTCTTCTTCACCGTGGACATGGCCCGACCGACCGAGATGGTCGGGTACACCCAGAAGAAGGACGTCGACGCGGCGCTGGCTCGGATGAAGGCGCCGGCCACGGACGGGCGGGCGGGTACCCAGCAGAGCGGCCAGTACGTCGAGCTCTTCTCCGGCGACGAGCTGACCGGTGACCGGTTCGCCGTCTACTCGCCCTACGGTGTCAACTACCTGGCCGGCATCCCGCGTGGCTGCGGGTGGTTCGGTTGCGCCGGTGTCTGGGACAACGTCGCGTCCTCGATCTACATCAACGGCCGGGCGAGTATCTACGACGGCATCGAGTACACCGGGTCCTGGCTGTACTTCCAGGGCGTCGGCTACGCCAACCTGTCGTGGTACGGGTTCGACAACATCGTCTCCTCGGTGAACTGCTGGTGGTGATCGTCCCCTGTGGACGCTGGATCGGCGGGCCCGCCGCGGGCCCGCCGATTCTGGCGTCGTCAGACCGACCGGGGCGGCGGCTCGGAGCCCGGCGTGACCAGCCCACTCTGGTAGGCGGCCACCACGGCTTGCACTCGGTCCCGGAACCCGAGCTTCATCAGGATCCGGCCGAAGTGCGTCTTGACCGTCGCCTCGCCGATGTAGAGGTGCTCGGCGATCTCGCTGTTGGACATGCCGTAGGCCGCCAGCACGAACACCTCCCGCTCGCGCGGGGTCAGTTCGTCGAGCTGGGTCGGCGTCGGCCGGTACGGCTCCGGCCGCGCGGCAAACTCGCTGAGCAGCCCGCGGGTCACCGCCGGATCGAGCCAGCCGTCGCCAGCCGCGATCGCCAGCACGGCCCGGACGAGTTCGGCCCGGGCCGCCTCCTTCAGCAGGAACCCGGATGCGCCCGCCCGCAGCGCCGCGTAGACCGCCTCGTCATGGTTGAACGTGGTCAGGATCAACACTTTGATGGGACTGTCCGGTGACGAGGAGAAGCTGTCCGCGGTGATCTGCCGGGTGGCCTCCACCCCGTCCACACCGGGCATCCGCACGTCCATCAGCACGATGTCGGGTTGCAGACGGCGGGCCTCGCGCACCGCCTCGGCGCCATCCGCGGTCTCCCCCACCACCACGACCTGCGGGCAGGAGCTCAGCAGCATGTCGATCCCGGACCGGACCAGCGGCTCGTCGTCGGCGACCAGGACCCGGACGGTCACGGCCGACCGCCCACGGTCGCCGGCAGCGGAAGCGATGCCATGACCCGGAACCCGCCGTCGGCGGTGCGGCCCGCGTCCAGCGTGCCCCCGGCGACGCTGACCCGTTCCCGCAGCCCGAGCAGCCCGTGCCCGGTGGCCAGAGTCGAGACACCGCGATGCGGCCGGCCGCGTTCCTTGTTGGTGACCAGGATGAGCAGGTCACGGTTCCAGTCGACCTCGACCACGGTCGGCGTGTCCGGTCCGGCATGCTTCATCACGTTGGTCAATGCCTCCTGCACGATCCGGTACGCGGCGAGGTCGACGCTGCGGTCCAGCGGCCCGCTCTGCCCGCGGACCTCGAGCCGCACCGGCAGCGTGGCGTCGCGGAAGGTGCGGATCAGGTCGTCGAGGTCGTCGAGGCCGGGCTGGTGGTTGTCCTCGAGCCCGTTGTCCTCGTCGCTCTCGCTCGCCCGCAGGACCACGAGCAGCCGGCGCAGCTCGGCCATCGCCT
>DASRII010000030.1:0-23165 GCA_035650075.1 Micromonosporaceae bacterium
CGTGAACCGGCCGACGCGGCACGGATCGTCGCCAGCTGTGCGGGCCTGCCGCTAGCGCTGCGGATCGCCGCGGCGAAACTGGTACACCAGCCCGAGCAGGCCCTCGGTGCGCTCGCTCGCGAACTGTCCACTGTGGATAGACTGGACGCGTTGCGCATAGATGGCGACTCGCGCAGCGTGCGTACCGTGTTCGCCAGCACGTACCGGACGCTGTCGGCGCCGGCGGCGCGGCTGTTCCGGCGGCTCGGGCTGCATCCGGGTGTGGTCTTCGGCAAGCACCTCGCCGCGGCGGTGGCCGGATTGCCTTCGGCCGACACAGATCGCGCGCTCGCCGAGCTCGTCGCCGCCCACCTGCTCACCGAGCACGGTGGCGGGCGGTACCGCTATCACGACCTGATCAGGCTCTACGCCGCCGAGTGCGCGCGCCTGGACGAGAGCCAACCCGACCGCACCGCCACCGTCACCCGGCTCGTGGACTGGTACCTCGGTGTCGCCGACATCGCCAACCGCGCCCTGGACCGCAGCTACGACCAGGTAACCCCGGCGCTGTCCCACCGGCTACCAGAACCACCCTTCGCCGCCGACCACCAGAGCACGCTCGCGTTTCTCGACCATGAGCGGGCGAACCTGGTACCGGTGGTCCGCCTCGCCGCGCAGGAGGGCCGCGATGTCGCCGCGTGGCAACTCGTCTACCTGCTGACCGGATTCTTCGACTCCCGCGGCCGGTGGGCCGATCGGATCGAGCTGTGCCAGCTCGGTCTGGCCGCCGCGCAGCGGCTGGCCGACCCGATCGCGGAGGGCCTGATGGGCAGCGCGCTCGGTACCGCGTACATCAGGATGCTCCGCTTCTCCGAAGCCCTGGACTGTCTGTACCCGGCGATGGAACGGACCCGCGCGGCCGGTGACCACCGCGGGGAGGGCCGCATCCGCAACAGCATCGCCACCGCGTACGCCCGGCTACGTCGCTACGACGAGGCGGTCGAGACCTACCAGCGGGCGCTGGCGGTACATCAGGCCAACGGTGACCAGCTGGGGGTGGCCGTCGCCCTCAACAACATCGGTACCGCCCGGGTCCGTCAGGGACAACCCGAGCTGAGCTTCCGGTACCTGCAGGAGGCGCTGCGGCTCACCGAGGAGACCGGCGACCGGCGGATGGAGGCCATCGTCCTGGGCAGCACCGGGGAGGCGTACCTGCGGCAGGGCAGGCGGGACGCCGCCCTCGACACGTTCCGGCGGGCGCTCACGGTGCAGGAAGCGATCGACGACCGCCGGCACCAGGTGGACACGCTGGTCAACATCGGCACCACGCTGCTGGAGGACGGAGAACACCCCGCCGCTGTCGACCATCTCCGCGCCGCCCTCGAACTCAGCCACGACCTCGCCGACCAGCACCTGATCTCGGTGTGCCTCAAGACGCTCGCCGAGGCTCAGCTGTGCCGCGATGAACTCGACGCGGCCGGCGAATGCCTGCGCCGCGCCCTCGCGATCCGGGCCGCCATCCCCGACGCGTACGAGGAGGCGGCTATCCACCGCGCCATGGTGGAACTGGCCCGCCGGACCGGTCAGGTCGCGATCGCCAACGAACACCGGCAACGGGCGGTATGGCTCTACCAGAAGGCCAACGCGACCAGCGAAGCGGCCGAGCTCGAGGCCGCGTTGGCCTGACCGCTACGTGGCGGGCGGTATCGTACCGACCCCGCTGCCGACCACGGCGCCATTGACCGAGAGGATCACCCGGAAGGTCTTCGACTGGGTGGCCTCCCTCTGCTCGAGCGTCTCGATGGTCACGGTCGCGGTCTTGACGTCCGCCGGGAACTCGGCGCGGCCGGACGGTACCCCCACATAGTCCACGCCGGCCTTTGCGGTGATGTCCTCCGTGGACCAGTCGACCTGAATCGGGCCGCACACCATGCAGTCCCGCGTGAACACAGCCTGGCAACCCCCCGAGATGCAGACGAAGTCGTCGACGTGGTAGCAGGGATCGTCGCCGCCACACTTCGGCGGCTGGGCGCCCGTGCACCCGCCGGTGCCCGGCAGAACGAACATGATGGCGGCGGCGAGGGCCAGCCATCGGGAAACCGACATACGCGAACTCATACCGGGCAGTGTGCACAGGCGCCGGTGGTGAAACGGTGGTGATCTTTCCGGCGCGGGAGGATCGAACGACCACCGGCATGCCACCGCTGCCACCGTACACATGCCCCATGCGTATTGCATTGAGAGCCGCCGCCTTGTTGGCGGTGGCAGCCGCCCTCTTCACCATGCCGGCCCACGCCTGGGCGGACCACGAACGGCCGGGGCTCGCACCCGACAAGCCGTCACCGGTACGCCCGGCCACCACGTCCGGAACCCAGGCGAAGCCGCCGCGTACCTCTGAGATGGTCACCACCTCGAGCTGGTCGGTATCGCTTTCCGCCACCTCTACCTACCTGTGGCCGACGCAGTACACCACGCTCACCGCGACGGCCAACCAGGATGTCGGGCCTACGCCGTACTACATCCGGATCTTCGATTCTTCGGCGTACACCTACATCGCGACCTGCGGCTCGGGCACGACCTGTTCGGCCACCGTGACCAAGTCCACCGTCATGCTCGACGGGTTCACCGCCCGCGTCGAACTTATCGGCGGTCCGTCCGTGGCCACATCCTTGTCGCGGGATGTGTACTGGCACGGAGCGCAACTAGCACTGTCGGCTAGCCCGACCACACTCGCGGTCGGCGGGACCACGACGGTAACCGCGACTACGGCCTTGGACGTCGGGCCGTCACCCTTCTACATCGAGATCTTCGACGCCACCAATGGCACACTCCTACGACAGTGTGGTGTCGGGACCTCGTGCAGTACCCAGGTCAGCCAGTCCGGCGCCACTACGCACGCGTACCAGGCATTCCTCTCCAAGTCCAGCGCCACCTTCCCACCCGCCGGTCTGATCGAGACCTCGTCGACCAGTTTCGTGACCTGGTCGAACAATGGCTGGCACCTGTTTCTCAGCCAGCCGCCGGTGAGCTACAACTCGCCGGTGACGGTTACCGCCACGTCCACTGTGGACGTCGGTCCAACGCCGTACTACATCCAGATCTTCAACGAGAACGGCACCCGGCTCGCGGTGTGCGGCTCGGGCGTGACCTGCAGCGTGACCTTCTGGCCCACTCAGACCAAGACGTATCTCGTCGCATTCGTCTCCAGCTACAGCACAAGCCTGCCGCCGGCCATGGCGCAGGCGTCATCCAACGTCGTCGTCGCGACGTACTACGTGATTGCCTGAAAGGAAATAGTGATGAGCAAAATGTCCATGCCGCTGCGGACCGTCGCTGCAACCCTCTGCGCAGCCTTCGTGGCCGCGGCCGTGCAATTCATCGCGACTCCGGCCGCGCAGGCCGCCGGTCCGCTGGTCGCCGTCCTGCCGAACTATGCCGGCGTGTGCCCCGGCGGGCTTCCCAAGTACACGCTGTACCAGGACAACGAAGACGACAACAACGAGAACAACCGGTACGGGTGGATCGGTGGAATCAAGTCCGACAGCAACACCCGTACCTACCTGTGCGCCGTGGACGGCGACCGGTTCATCAGCCTCCGGTCGTACCGGGTGAACTTCGCCGTACTGGCGCTCGGTCCGACCTGCCCGAGCGGTGCCATCACCTTCGACCGTTACGTCGACGACGAAGACAACAACCCGCAGTCGTGGAGCAACGTGCCGGCGGGTAGCGGCACACGTTCGGTGGGAGGCAACACGTACTTCAGGTTCTGCTGGTTCCTCAACTACGCCACCAACGCGCCCAACCCGCCGTCGAGCGCGTTCCCGTACCTGGGTGGCGAGTACGGGGTGTTCGCCCCGAACACCCAGTCACCGGCGCTCCAGTGGGGCTGGGTCTACACCGACGACGAGGACAATCTCAACGAGAACTGGGTCAGCTCGATGGACGGCACGTTGACGTACTACCGGTCCCAGTGGCTCACCGTGGGCCCGAACACCACGTTGAGGATGGTGCGGGTGCGGTAACCAGTTGAACGTGGTGGCGGGCGTGCTGCCCGCCACCACGTCGTTCGGTGTGTTGCTTTCTTACCGGAAGGTCCCGTCGTCGTTCGCGACGGACGTGATGATTCCGGTGGCGGCGAACCCGATGATGTCGGCGTGACCGTCGCCGGTGATGTCGGCTACCGTCCGCGGGTGTAGGTCCACCCGCCAACCGATGTCGTATCCGTAGAAGTCGCTCACGAACCGCGGCAAGGCAAACGTACCGTCGTCGTTCGCGACCGCCGTGTAGACGCCCGCGGCCCCGAACCCGACGAGATCGGCGTGACCATCTCCGGTGACGTCGGCGACGAAGCGCGGATGCCTTTCGACCCGCCATCCCTGCTCGAATCCGAGGTCCGCGACGACGAACCGCAACGGACCGAAGGTACCGTCGTCGTTGGCGACCGCAGTGAACACACCCGGCTTACCGAATCCGACGATGTCGGCGTCGCCGTCGCCGGTGATGTCGGCGACCTGCCGCACGTGGAGTTCGTTGCGCCAGCCCGATTCGTAGCCGAAGTCGGCTATCACGAACCGCGGCGTTCCGAACGTACCGTCGTCGTTGGCGACGGCCGTGAACACGCCCGGCGTGCCGAACCCGACGATGTCGGCGTGGCCGTCGCCGGTGATGTCGGCCACCTGACGCAGGTGCAACTCGGTACGCCAACCCGACTCGTAGCCGAAGTCGGCTAGCACGAACCGTGGCGTTTGGAAGGTGCCGTCGTCGTTGGCTACCGCGGTGAAGACACCGGCGGTGCCGAATCCGACGATGTCGGCGTGGCCGTCGCCGGTGATGTCGGCCACCAGCCGCACGTGCAGATTGTTGCGCCAGGCCGACTCGTAGCCGAAGTCGGCTAGCACGAACCGTGGCGTCTGGAAGGTGCCGTCATCGTTGGCCACCGCCGTGAACACGCCCGGCGTGCCGAATCCGACGATGTCGGCGCGGCCGTCGCCGGTGATGTCGGCCACCTGACGGACGTGCAACTCGGTACGCCAGGCCGACTCGTAGCCGAAGTCGGCTAGCACGAACCGTGGCGTTTGGAAGGTGCCGTCGTCGTTGGCCACCGCGGTGAAGACTCCCGCCTCACCGAAGCCCACCACGTCGGCATGCCCGTCGCCGGTGATGTCCTCCACGAACCGGAGATGCCGGTCGATCCGCCAACCCTGGTCGTACCCGAAATCGTTGATCGTCGGGTGCGCGATCGGTGGCGCGAACGCGCCGGCGCCGACGGGTGTGCCCAGCCCGGTCGGACCGTCCCACCCGGGTCCGGCCGAACATATCGGCGCACCGCAGTCCCCGTTGCTGCCGGACAGCACGTCGAACAGGCTCCCGTGCAGGTACGGATAGGCGGCCGGGCGATCGGTCGGGCCGGGCGTGCCGGCCAGGGCGTACGTCGCCGCGATGATGGGCGCCGCGGCACTCGTGCCGCCCAGCACGATCCAGCCGTCATCGATGTACGTGTTGTAGACGGCGACGCCGGTGTCCGGATCCGCCACCGCGGAGACGTCGGCGACCGCCCGCGCGTCGCCACAGCTGGTCTTGGGCGTCTGCCACGGCGCTTTCGACTCGTATGCCGAACAACCCGAACCCGCACCCTTCCATGCCTTCTCCGTCCAACCGCGGAGGTTGTTGGCGCGCGACAGGGATGTACCCCCGACCGCGGTGACGAACGGCGACGTGGCCGGATACTGGGGGCCGAAGCCGTTGTCCCCGGTGCTGAACGTGATTGCCACGCCGGGATGGTCGAAGTGCACGTCGTCGACGTCTTCGCCCCCGTACTCGCCGAGGAAGTAGCCCCAGCTGTTGGAGACGAACGAGGCCCGTGAGGCGGCGACATCGACCGCCTCGTAGAGGTTGAACGTGTCGTCTGTGTCGGCCTCCACGAGCAGGATGTGGCACAGCGGGCAGGCGGCCGAGACCATGTCGAGGTCGAGGGCGATCTCCTGGGCCCACCGGCGATCGTTGATGGGCAACGGGCTGGTCTCACCGCGCTGGTTGACAACGGTGAAGCAGCCATTGGCCGTGGTGCAGGGAGGCAGCCCGAACTGTTGGCGGTAGACGCCCAGATCGAACTCGGCGTTGGGGTTGTTGTACGCGGCGACGATCGCGACCGTTACCCCGGCGCCCTGGGACACGGGCAGGTCGTACGCGTCCTGCAGGTCGGCCGGACCGAAGCCCTCCGGGGTGTCCCCGAACAGGTTCATCCGCCCGGGAATGTCGGTACGGCGCACCGCCGTACAGCTCATGACGAGCTTGCGAGCCGGTGTCTCGCAGACCCGTTCGACCGTGCTGGGTGGTGGTGCCGCGGTCGCCACCGGGGCACTGGCCACAGTGGCCGGCGCCACCAGGGCTACGACCAGTCCCATTGTCGGGACCAGTCTGGAACGAAGCAAGAAAGGCATGGCGCAGCCTGGCACCGAGGGCAGAAAAGGACCTGAAGCGGCGCTTAAACCGTGCGGTCGTACAGGGCCATTCGCCGCTCCTGTAACGAATTCGTTAGCCGGCCGGGTGCCCGACCGAGATCCGGCCGTGGATAACGTGTTATGGACCGCGTCGTGAGCCATGGAGGAAGCCAGTGCGGCTACTCGAGACGCGGTTCGGCACGGCCGTGGTCGCCGGTTTGACGGCGGCGATGCTGGTCGGCACGACCGCCAGCGCGGATCCGGGCGGGTTCAGCCCGGGCGCACCGGGCGTCGGGGATCCCTACTTCCCCGGTTACGGCAACGGTGGATACGACGTTGCGCACTACAACCTCGAGGTGCGGTACGACCCGGCGACCGATGTCCTCGACGGGCACGCGGTGATCCGGGCGACCGCGACCCAGAATCTGTCCAGCTTCAACCTCGACCTCGTCGGGCTGACCGTCGACGCGATCACCGTCGACGGCCGGGCGGCGGCCTGGTCGCGTGACGGCCAGGAGCTGACCGTCACGCCGCGGCGCGGGCTGTCGCGCAACCGACTGTTCACAGTGGACGTTCGATACCACGGGGTGCCGGTGACGTTCACGCTGCCCGGTACCCCGTTGCAGACCGGCTGGATGCACACCGACGACGGCGCGGTCGTCGCCGGTCAACCCGAGGTCGCTGCGGCGTGGTATCCGGTCAACGACCACCCGCTGGACAAGGCCAGCTACTCGTTCGCCATCACGGTGCCCGCGGGACTGGCCGCGCTCAGCAACGGCATCCACCTCGCTACGGTCACGACGAACGGCTGGTCGACCTGGTACTGGCTACAGCTCACTCCGATGATCAGCTACCTCGCCACCGCGACCATCGGCAACTTCCGCATCAGCGAGACCCGGCACAACGGCCGGCAGATGATTATCGCGGTGGACCCCGACCTGCCACCCGACCTCGCCGACGACGCGGTCGGCCGTACCGCCGAAGTCACCGACTTCCTCGCCACGCAGTTCGGCCCGTACCCGTTCGAGGCCAACGGCGCGATCGTCGACGACTACGACAACCTGCTCTTCGCGCTGGAGAACCAGACGAAGTCCATCTACTCCAAGTTCTTCTTCCAGTCGGGTACCACGACCGGTGAGACGTACGTGGTCGCGCACGAGGTGGCCCACCAGTGGTTCGGCGACAGCGTGGCGGTCCACTTCTGGAAGGACATCTGGCTCAACGAAGGGTTCGCGAAGTACGCGGAGTTCCTGTGGAGCGACCGGTTGGGTGAGGGTACCCCGCAGCAGATCTTCGACTTCCTGTACAACCTGCCGCTGACGAGTCCCATCTGGAGTCCGCCGCCCGGCGAGCCCGGAGTGGACCAACTGTTCGGACCGTCCGTCTACTGGCGCGGTGCCATGACCGTGCACGCGTTGCGGGTCACCGTCGGCGAGGACGCGTTCTGGCGGATCGTCCGCACCTGGGCGGCCAGCCACCGCAACGGCAACGGGTCGACACCGGAGTTCATCGCCCTCGCCGAGCAGATCTCCGGCCAGCAGCTCGACGCGTTGTTCGACGCATGGCTGTTCCAGGAAGGCAAGCCACCGCACCCGGGTGGTTCACTGGCGGCCGCGGCTACCACCAAGGCGGCGGCCGTGCCCTCTATCCAACACATGATGCGTACCACTCACTGATTTGGACTATTCGCCGGTCCGACCGTCGATCCGCTCGCGCAGCAGGTCCAAGTGTCCACAGTGGCGCGCGGTCTCCTCGACCATGTGGGCGAGGGCATACCGCAGGTTGAAGGTCATGCCCTCGCCCCGGGCCGGGTCGTCCAGGTCGGCACCGGCGATCGCCTGGCGGGACCGCTCGCACTCGGCCAGATACTCCTCGACGATTCCGGCGAGGGTGTCTCCGGGTGCGAGCGGGAAGTTGCCGTGCGGATTCTCGTCGGTCCACGGCCACGGTACGTCGGCCCCGGCGAAATCGACACTGAACCAGAACCGCTCGATGCCGGTGAGATGCTTCACGACGCCGGCCGGGGTCAGGGTCGACGGTGGAACCGGCGTACCGAACGCCTGCTCGTCGGTCAGGCCCTCGACCTTGTGGACCGCAGTGGACCGCAGGAAGTCGAGCAGCCCGACGAGTGTCTCGCGTTCCGTTCCAGATTCCGGTGGCCGGATCCGTTCCATCACGCCTCCAGTTCGCGCTTGAGGCGATCCAGCGTGCGGCGCATGTTCTCGCGGTTCGCCTCGGGTCGGTGGTGGGTCACCTTACCCGTGAAGATCCGTCCCAGCACCAGGGCACCGCGGCCGCGCCGGTCCGACCAGTACTCGGTCACCTCGGTTCCACCGTCCACGTCCGCGAACCGGTAACCCCACCGCGACACCGGCATGCCGAACGTCGTCACGTCGAACGCGAACTCCTCACCCGGGGCCGCGACCACCACCCGGCAGGTCGTGAACCACACGAACGGTCCGCGCCGGTTCCAGCCCACGAAGCGCACGGGTACGCCGTCCCGCCGCGACCAGACCCAGGCCGCGAAGCACTCCGCACTCCACCGTGCCATGCGGCGCACATCCGACACCGCCGCGTACACCTCGGTGGGTGGAACGGCGATCGTGATGCGCTCGGCGATATCGGCTGCCATGACTGGCACGATAGTCTGCCCACGTGTCCGAGGTGGAGATGCGCTCGATCGTCACCGAGCTGGCCGCGATACCGCGCTTGCCGACGTCCGCGGGGGAGCGGCAGGCGGCACACGTCATCCGGGAGCGGCTGGAGGGGCTCGGGTGCCGGGCGGCCGTCGAGGAGGTGCCCGCCTACCGTTCGTACGCCTGGCCGATCGGCGTACTGAGCGCGCTCGGCGTCGCCGCGGGCATCGCCAGCCTGCGCGGGCACCGGGTGCTCGGCGCGCTCGGCGGCACCGCGGCGGCGCTCGGCGTGGTGGACGACATCACCGGCGGCCCGATGCTCTGCCGGCGGCTGGCGATGCGCTCCGGGACGGCGTACAACGTCGTCGCCGAGACCGGTGACCCGGCGGCCCTGCGTACCCTCGTCGTGCTCGCCCACCACGACGCCGCACCCTCCGGCCTGGTCTTCGACCAGCGGGCCCAGGAGTGGTTGGCCACGAAGCACCCGGACGTCGTCGAGTCGATGAAGAGCAACCCTCCACTGTGGTGGCCGGTCATCGCCGGACCCGCCCTCGTCGCGCTGGGCAGCGTCACCGGGAGCCGTCGACTGCGCTGGGCCGGCCTGCTCGGCGCGCTCGGATCGCTGGCCGCGATGGTCGACATCGGGCGGCGGCCGGCGGTACCGGGAGCGAACGACAACCTCAGCGGTGTCGCCGCGCTGCTCGACCTCGCCCGCGCGTTCGCCGAGACGCCGGTGAGCGGCCTGCGGGTCCTACTGGTGTCGGCCGGGGCGGAAGAGGCGCTGCAGGAAGGCATCCGCGGGTTCGCCCGCCGGTACTTTGCCGACCTGTCGTTGACGTCCACGTGGTTCGTCAATCTCGACACGGTCGGTTCCGGACGGCTGGTGCTGCTCGAGGGTGAGGGTCCGGTGCGCATGCACGAATACGATAGCGGGTTCAAGAATCTGGTGGCGGGTTGCGCCGACGCCGCCGGCATCCCGTTGCTGCGTGGGCTGCGTTCGCGCAACAGCACGGACGGTGTGGTGCCGAGCAGGTACGGGTTCCCCACCGCGACCGTGGTATCGGTGGACAGTCGCAAGCTGATTCCGCACTACCACCTCGACTCCGACACCCCGGAACACGTCGACTACGGATGCGTCGCGGCGGCCGCGCGGCTCACCGAAGCAGTGACGCGTACTCTTGCGGCCGGAACGGATGCATCTCGTCCTGCCCGTGCTGGATGATGCCGTAGGTGGACTCGGGCACCTCGTTCCACACACCGGGCAGGTCGCCGAGTGGCTCGGACACCACGATCCGGGTGTCGTCGGACACCAGTTCCAGGGCGGGATTGTCCGGATGGGTCTGCCGGAGCGTCTGCACGCTCGTGCTGTAGTACAGCGACCGTGAGTGGTGCTCGCTGGAGTACCGGAACGCCCACATGCGACTGCCGTCTGTGGTCGCGACCGTCATCTGGATCGGGTGATCGACGCCGTTACGCTGGCCGACCGCCTCGACGAAACCCACCATCCGTTCGACCGCACCGGGCGGATCCTCCGCCAGACCGAACGTCAGCGCGAGATAGAACATCACCTCCGAGTCGGTGGAACCCTCGATGAACCCGAACAGCGATGGATCCACCGCCACCACGAGCTCCCGCTTGATGAAGTGGAAGCTGGCGATCGAGCCGTTGTGCATCCACAACCAGCGCTCGTACCGGAAGGGGTGGCAGTTGGTTTCCTGCACCGCCGTCCCGGTCGATGCTCGGATGTGCGCGAAGAACAGCGGTGACCGGGTGTGCGCCGCTATTTCGCGCAGGTTCCGGTCGCTCCATGCCGGGCCGACCCCGCGGAACACCGCCGGCGCGATCTCCTCGGCATACCAACCGACGCCGAAACCGTCACCGTTGGTCGTCTCAACGCCCATTCGGGCATGTTGGCTCTGGTCGATCAGCGAGTGAGCCGGTCTGTAGAGCAGATCCTCGAGGAGCACGGGCGAGCCCGAGTACGCCAGCCATCGGCACATACCACATGAGCTTATAGCAGACGGCGGTACATGATGTGCAAACCGACAAAACCATGCGTGGGGTGGTCGAACGCCTCGGGGACGGTGGTGAGGATCGTAAAGCCGAGTGCCTGCCACAGTGCGACAGCCGCGGTGTTCGTCTCGACGACCGCGTTGAACTGCATGGCGTGGTAGCCGGCTTCCCGAGCCCAGTCGAGGACGTACCGGCCGAGCGCCCGACCGACGCCCCGGCCCTGGCTCGCCGGGTCGACCATGAAGCTCGCGGTCGCGATGTGGGCACCGCGGCCCGGCCGGTTGGGACCCATCTTCGCCGAGCCCAGCACCGTACCGTCGTCGTCCACCGCGACCACCGTGTGCCCCGGTGGCTCCTCCATCCACAGTGACCGTCCACTTTCGACGGTCAGGTCGGCCGGGTAGGCGTAGGTCTCGCCCTCGGCCACGATCCGCTCGAAGAATGGCCAGATCCGCGGCCAGTCGTCGGCTTCCGCCGATCTGATGTTCATAGCGACAGGCAGACGAAGGGACCGCGTACGCCGGCGCTGAACCGTTCGGCCGCCCGGAGCGCGATCCTTATGCGCTTGCGCGGTCCGAGGCCGGTACGCGCGGTGGCGTACATCGCGCCGAGCGCGATCTCGTTGCCACAACCGACCGCCGCGAAGCCGTCGGCCGCTCGGGCGATCTGGTAGTCCTCGTAGACCGCGAAGAGTTGGCCGCGGATGCCGACGAGGAACGTACCGCCCTCTTCGCGATCGTTCTCCTTCCGCGCCCACCCGCCGGTCTTCAGGCACTCGCGCAACGCATCGATGAACCTGGTGGCCATGAAGTCCTCGAGGTCACCCTTGGGCTTCGGCGGCTTCAGGGAGTACCGGATCAGCTGGCCCATCCGGAACGAGGTCGTGAAGCCGAACAGGTACCGACCCGTGCGGAACACCTTCGTGTCGGCGCGGACCGCCAGGCTCATTCCGTCGACCCCGGCGCTGTCCCCGCCGAGGTACACCGAGCCGCGCTCGGCAAGGCCCACAATCGCTGTCATGGCTGCGCACCATACGCGAGAGCATCGACGGCCGCTGTAAAGCATTCGACCGGCGGCTCGACCAACCCGGCGCCGACTTGACCGGTCCCGGCGACCCGACCCGCGATCCCGGTGTTGATCTGCGGCAGCACGCCGGTACGCAGCACGAGCGTCGCGTCGATCCCGGTCGGTGCGCCCCGGAAGTCGAGGATCGGCAGCGAGTACGCCGGGTTCTCGGCGAGCGTGATCTCGTACATCTCCCGGGTCGTGCGTAGCGCGTCGGCGACCGTACCGCCGACGAACCGCACGATCGCCGGTGCGCCGGCCATCGCGAAGCCGCCGATCCCGGCCGTCTCGGTGATCGCCGAGTCGCCGATGTCCGGGTTGGCGTCGTCCGGCCCGTACGCGCCGAGGTAGAGCCCACGGGGTACCGCAGCCGGCCCGGTGAACCAGGTGTCCCCGCAGCCCGACACCTGGATGCCGAAGTCCGTGCCGTTGCGGGCCATCGCGGTGACCACGCTGCACCCCGGGATGCCGGCCGCCGCGGCGGTGGCCAGCTTGCACGCGGGCATCACCAGGTTGAGGAAGAAGTGGTCGTTACCGCCGACGAAACGGGCGATGTCCGCGAGCTGGTCGGACGGTACCGATGTCGCGAGGTCCGGCAGCAGGTCGCGGAGCAGCATGAGCGTACCGGCCCGGTTCCGGTTGTGCCCCTCGTCGCCCATGTGCAGCATCTGCCCGATGAGCGACGCGATGTCGACCGGACCGCGTGACCGCAGCGCGCCGCGTAGCGCCGGACCGAGCACAGTGGACATCCAACGCAGCCGCTCGATGACCGGCGGCGCGTACGCGCCGTACCGCAGGACCGCCCCGAGGCCCTCGTTGAGCGAGCACCAACTGGTCCGGTCGTGCGCCTCGTCGCGCAGCACGAACACCCACATCGATGGAGACACCACGCCGGCCATCGGTCCGACCCCGCCGAGCGAATGGCACGGCGCCCAGTCCACAGTGGAGGAGGCGAGCAGGCGCTCGGCGCCGGCCGGGTCGTCGGCCAGGCCCTCCAGCAGTGTCGCGCCGATCAGCGCGCCGCGCAGCGGCCCGGACGCCCGGTCCCAGCCGATCGGCGGGCCGGCGTGGCAGAACTGTCCACGGTGGTGTCCCAGTACCTCGGCGGCCGGCGCGACGTCCACGAGCACGGCGCCGGCGGCGAGCATGCGGCGTACCGCCTCGGCGTTCGCGGCCGGCCGGCGCGGATCGGCCAGCACCCGGGTCAGCGCGTCCACGGAACGCTCCGGCGGCGGCTGCCAGGCCGCGGCCAGGCGCGGTACCAACTGCGCGTCGAGGGCGGCGTCGAGCAGCTCGACCCCGGCGGTCGCGACGGTCGGCTCGTGCAGGAGGTCATGCTGCATCGGCTCAGCCATGGGCCAGCTCCACCGCGTACCGGGCCGCCTCGGCGTTGGACAGGAACACCGCCGCCCCGGCGGCACGCAACGCCTCGGCCTGCCGGTCCCGGTCCTGCGGGTCGCCCGCGGTACCGGTCAGCGACACCACCGTAGGCACCCCCGCGTCGGCCAGGTTCCGCAGGGCGGGCACCAGAGACCCGGCCGGGTCCGGGTCGGCGGCGTGGCCCAGTACGACGTCCAGCAGCACCACGCCGCAGTCCGGATCGCGGGCCGCGGCGGCGATCCGGTCGAGGCGGCTGGAGTTGTCGATCATCGGGTGCGGCCGGCCCCGGGTGAACTCGTCGGCGCCCAGGTCGACGAGGTCGGCCGGCGCGGTACCCACGATGACCGCGGCCTCGTCGCGCAGCGTGCCGCCGCAGAAGAGCCCGACCAGCCGGCCGCGCCGGGGCGGTACCGGGGCAGTGGGCCGCCAGACCGGCCACGGCGCCGGGACGGCCCGCCCGAGCTGAGCCAGGACCCCCGCCACCGCCTCGGTCAGGTCCGGTTGGTCCGGACCCAGCAGCGCGAAGTGCACCGGCGTCGCCAGCCGCGCGGCGTATGACTGCACCTTCTCGGCGACCTCGGGTGCGGGTGGCTTGGACACCACGAGGATCAGCTCGGTAGCCGGGTCCGCGTCCAGCAGGTCCAGCGCGGCAACCGTGGACCGGCCGGCCACCGGCGCCGACAGGTCCCGCCCGCCCAGACCGAGGCAGTGCGAGATCCCGACCCCGGCCGCGTCCAGCAGGCTCATCACGTGCTGCGCTCCGGTCCCGGAGGCGGCCGCGATCCCGACCGGGCCGGGCTGTACGACGTTGGCGAAGCCGAGGCCGACCCCACCGAGGATGGCGGTACCGCAGTCCGGCCCCATCACGAGCAACCCGGCGGCTGCGGCGCGCTCCTTGAGCACCACCTCGTCCGCCACCGGGACGTTGTCCGAGAAGATCATCACTGACGCTCCCGCGTCGAGGGCGTCCATCGCGTCGAGAAACGCGTACCGGCCCGGCGTCGAGACGAGCGCGACCTGCGCACCGGCCCGCCGCACCGCCGAGCCGAGGGTCCGTGGCGGCACGTCACCGGTACCGGCCGCTTGCTTCGGGGCCGGTGCCGCCAGCTCCCCGTCCACAAAGGAGAATGCTTCGTCCACAGTGGACTGATTGGCTGCCGCGACCGCAATGAGCATGTCGTCGGGCCGCGGCTGCGCCGGGGCTGGGAAGCCCATCCCGACGGCCAGCTCCACGTTGACGTCGGTAGCCATCGCCACGAGCGCGGCCGACACCCCGGGAAGCGCCTGCAGCCGCGCGCTGAGTTGCATGAGCGCCACCGAGTCCCGGTACGCCCGCCGCGTCTCGACCCGCCGCACCGTCACCGCACACCCCCGGACAAGCCGGCGCGGACGCCCTGGGCGAGGCCGCGGCCGGAGGAGTGGCCCACGGCGAGCAGGGCGGGTAGCGCGGCAGCCGAGGGAGCGAGGACTGCGGCGAGCTCGGGGATGCACTCACCACGAGCCGCGTGGCGCAGCAGAGCCGCGGAGACCACGGTCGTCCGGTGCAGCTGGCCGACTACCGCCGAGGCGAGCGACGAAGCCCGCGGAGATGCCAGCGCGCGCAGCGTCACGAGCGCACCGGCCAGCACGTCATCCCCGAACGGCGTCAGTCCGGGTCCACGGCCCAGCAAGTCGATTCCCAGTACGACCTCACAACGATCGAGGGCCGCGAGAAGATCACCGGCCGAGGCGGGATCCAGCGAAGGCCGCGGCGGCCGCCACCACCGGCCCACCCGATCCGTGAACGTGCCGAGAGTCAGCTCACCGCCACCAATGGACCCGATCGTGCCCACGGACACCACGGGCAGCCGGCGTACCACGACCGCACACGGCACCCGTACCGCCTCGGGAGTAGCCAGGCACACCACGTCGTCACCGGCCGCCAGGTACATCGCCGACGGCGTAACGAGAGCGACCTCCACGGGCCGGCGTGGCCCGGTCAGCACCGGAGCCACCGCGATCGAAGCGGCCATCATGGCTTCACCGTAGAGACTGGCTTACCCTCTCGAGATGGAGAAAGTTGCCAAGGGCCATCTGGCTTCTTCGGCAGGATTGCGCGTACGCGAGGTGCTGGGCGCCTCCTCCCTCGCCGGTGCCCGGGTGCTCGCCGGCGCGCAGGGGCTGGACCGGGTCGTCCAGCGCCTGAACGTCATGGAGGTGCCGGACATCCTGCCCTGGGTCAAGCCGCACGAGCTACTGCTGACCACCGGGTACCCGTTGCGGCACAACCCCGACGCGCTCGTCGACCTCGTCGCGGAGCTGGACGACCGCGGGCTGGCCGCGCTCGCGATCAAGCTGCACCGCTACCTGGACGAGGTACCGCCGTCGATGCTCGCCGAGGCGGACCGCCGCGGTTTCCCGATCATCGAGTTCCCGGCCGGCGTCGGCTTCGACGACGTGCTCAACGAGGTACTCAGCGAGATGCTCAACCGCCAGGCCGCCGTGCTCGCCCGCAGCGAAGAAGTACACCGGGCCTTGGTGAGTGTCGTGCTCGAGGGCGGCGAGCTGGCCGATCTGGCTACCGAGCTGGCCCGCATCCTCGGCGGCTCGATCGTGGTGACCTCCCCGGAGGGGCAAGTCCTCGCCCAAGCCGGCGAGCTCACCGAGCAGGAAGAGGCCGTCGTACCGATCGTCGCCGGCCGGGTCGAGCACGGCCGGATCATCGCCAGGTCGGCGACGGCGTTCACCGACGCGGACGTGCACAGCCTCGAGCGGGCCGCGACCGTTGCCGCCCTCGCGATCACGAAGCGGCTCGCGGTCGCGGCGGTGGAGGGCAAGTACCGCGCCGACTTCCTGCGCGACGTGCTCACGGGTCGGGTGGAGGATCTGCGGGCTGCGGCACAGTACGCCCGTACCTTCGCCTGGGAGATCGACCGGCCACAGGTCGCACTGGTCGCGGAGCTCGACCCCGGCGGTGGCCGGAACCCTGAGGCGAGGGAGCGCTTCGCGGCGGCCTGGCAGGCGGCCGTGCGGTCCCGCGACCCGCGCGCCGCGGTGGTGAACTTCGCGGACGAGGTCGTGCTGCTGATTGGCGTGCCCGCGGACGGCGACGTCACGCGGCTCGTGGCGGACCTCGACCGGACAGTTGAGGCGCCGTCATACTCGCTCGGCGTGTCCCGGGTGGCGCAGGGCGCCGAGGACCTGCCCGCCGCGTACGCCCAGGCGCGCAAGGCCATCGGCATCGGCCGCCGGCTGACCGGCCCCGGAGCCCGGACGAGCTTCGACACGCTCGGCGTGCACCGGTTGCTCGCGCTGATCCCCGATGCGGGGGAGCTGCGCGGGTACGTCGACGACGTGCTCGGCGAGCTGACCGCCGACGAGCCGGACCGGGCTGACCTGCGACGGACGCTCGAGGTCTTGCTGGACACGAACTGCAACGTGGCAGAGTCGGCGCGGCGTCTGCACTTTCACTACAACACCCTGCGTTATCGCATCTCGAAGCTGGAGCGTATGGTCGGGCCGTTCACCACCTCGGCCGCGCTGCGCCTGGACCTCGCGGTGGCATTGCGTGTCCGGGCTGTGCTGGCCGAGGCGCCTGGACCTTCGCTCGGCGCAGGTCCAGCCCAAAGCTAGCTTTAGCAGATCTTGCCAATTGAGATCCACGCCAGAGAAGACCACTGTGCCGGCATGACAATGTTGGGTTGGCGGGTCGTCCACGGTGGAAAGACGCCCCCGCCGGGTGAGGTCGTCCGCCCCGACGAGCGGCTGTCGTGGCCGCGCACGATCGGGTTGGGCGCGCAGCATGTGGTCGCGATGTTCGGCGCGACGTTCGTCTTCCCGATCGTCATGGGACTCAACCCGCAACTCGCCATCATGATGAGCGGCTTCGCGACGATCCTGTTCCTACTCATCGTCCAGGGCAAGGTACCGAGCTACCTGGGCACATCGGCGTCGTTCGTCGGCGGGGTCGTGGCGATCCGGGCGCAGGGTGGCAACTCGCCCGACGTGACGGGCGCGATCCTCGTCGCGGGCCTGGTGCTCGCGCTGTGCGGGCTCGCGATCCACTATCTGGGGTCCCGGGTACTCCATGCTGTACTGCCGCCGGTCGTCACCGGCGCGGTCGTCATGCTCATCGGGTTCAACCTCGCGCCCGTGGTCGCGAACATCTACTGGCCGCAGGACCAGTGGATCGCGTTGCTCACGATGGTCGCGGTGATGGCGATGGCCTTGGGCTTCCGCGGCTTCCTGGGCCGTATCGCGGTGTTCCTGGGGCTGATCTTCGGGTACGTCCTGTCGTGGTTCTTCGACCTCGCCTTCGGCCCGATCACCTCGTTCGACCCGGCGGCCAACGCGGTCACCACGCACGACCGGGTCAGCTGGGCCGGCGTGAAGGCGGCGGACTGGATCGGCTTCCCGCCGCAGACCGTCATCGGTCCGGACGGCAAGGACGTCACGGTCGGCTGGCACCTGCCGTCGTTCAACATCGTGTTCATCCTGCTCGTGCTGCCCGCGGTGATCGCGCTGATCGCGGAGAACACCGGGCACGTGAAGGCCGTCGCGGAGATGACGAAGACCGACCTCGACCCGGTCATGGGCCGGGCGATCGCCGCCGACGGCGTCGGCACCGCTTTGACCAGTGTCGTGGGAGGCTCGCCGACGACCACGTACGCCGAGAACATCGGCGTCATGGCGGCCACCCGGATCTATTCCACGGCCGCATACTTCGTGGCTGCCGCGGTGGCGATCGTCTTCGGGCTGTCGCCGAAGTTCGGCGCGCTCGTGTCGGCCACGCCGGGCGGCGTGCTGGGCGGGATCACGGTGGTCCTGTACGGGATGATCGGCCTGCTCGGCGCAAAGATCTGGAAGGAGAACAACGTCGACTTCGGTAACCCCATCAACCTGGTACCGGTCGCCGCCGGCATCATCATCGCGATCGGTAACACGACGCTGGAGATCACCGAAGACTTCCAGCTCGCCGGTATCGCCTTGGGCACGATCGTCACGATCGCCGGATACCATCTTGCCCGCGTACTCGCGCCGCCCCACCTTCGCGAGCAACAGGCGGGGGAGGGGGCCGTGGTGGTGATCGACCGGCCGGGCGCGTACAAAGAAGACGACGTCGACGAGAAGAGTTAGCCCTTGAAGCCGCCGGCCTTCACCTACCACCGACCGACTACGGTCACCGAGGCGTTGCGCACGCTCGCCGAGGTCGGCCCGGACGGCAAGGTGCTGGCCGGCGGCCAGAGCCTCGTACCGGTACTGAACATGCGGCTGGCCGCGCCGGGGCACCTGGTGGACATCAACCGGCTCGAGGAGCTTTCGTACGTGCGGGTTTCCGATAGCGAGGTGCGGGTCGGCGCGCTCGCCCGGCACGCCGACACCGAACGGGACGAGGCCGCCTTCGCGGCCATCCCCCTGCTGCGCCAGGCCACCGCGCACGTCGCCCATCCAGCCGTCAGAAATCGGGGTACGACGGTCGGCAGCCTCGCCCACGCCGACCCCGCCGCCGAGCTGCCCGCCGTCCTCTCGCTGCTCGCCGGCAGCGTCGTGCTCGCGTCGTCGTCGGGTCGCCGGACCGTCGGCGCGGATGACTTCTTCATCGGTCCGCTGGAGTCGGCTGTGCGGCCCGACGAACTCGCCGTCGAGGCGGTGTTCCCGCGGCCACCGGCGCGTACCGGTACGGCGTGGCTGGAGATCTCCCGCCGGCGCGGCGACTACGCGCTGTGCGGGGTGGGCGCGCTCGTGACGCTCGACGAGGACCGGCGGGTCGTCGCCGCCCGGGCCTGCTTCATCTCGGTCGGCCCGACACCGGTACTGGTTGACCTGACCGACGCGGCGGACTGGGCGGAGGCCGGTGCACTCGCCGCCGCTGCGGTCGATCCCGAGGACGACATCCACGCGACGGCTGCGTACCGCCGGCACCTCGTCCGGGTGCTCACCGCGCGGGCATGTGCGCGCGCTGCGGAGGCTGTGCATGAGTGACCACGAAGTCAGGTTGACGGTCAACGGCGTGCCGCACACGGTACGGGTGCCCGCCCGCCGGTTGCTGTCCGACTGCCTGCGGCACGACCTACGCCTGACCGGGACGCACGTCGGCTGTGAGCACGGTGTCTGCGGCGCGTGCACGGTACTGGTGGACGGCAAGCCGATGCGGTCCTGCCTGCTGTTCGCGGTCACTGTGGACGGTGCTTCAATCACCACTGTGGAGGGTTGCCGCACGCCGGACGGTGGCTTGGGTCCGGTACAGCAGGCGTTCTGGGACTGCCACGGCCTCCAATGTGGATTCTGCACACCCGGCTTCATCACCACGATCACCGCTTTTCTCCAGGAGAACCCGGCCCCGACGGAAGAGGAGGCGCGCGAAGCCATCGGCGGCAACCTATGCCGCTGCACCGGCTACCAAAACATCGTGGCGTCGGTGCTCCGCGCCGCCGAACTCATGCGCTCCGCCCCGCCACCCGACCCGCCGCCCTCCGACCCCGTTGATCATGAACTTAGTTTCGGGGTGGACGGCGTGTCGCGTGACGAACTTCATGATCAACCGAGTCCGGGGGCGGGGAGCCGATCGTGACCACGCGGATGTTCGGCGAGCCGATCGCGCGGCGGGAGGACCCGCGGCTGGTCTCGGGCGACGGGCGGTACCTCGACGACCTCGGCGCCGAGGCGGTCGCCGCCGCGTTCGTGCGCAGCCCGCACGCGCACGCCCGGGTCGTCGACATCGACGTGTCCGGGGCACTGGACGTCGACGGGCTGGTCGCCGTCTACACGTACGAGGACCTCACCGGCCGGGTCGCCGAGCCGCTGCCGCTGCTGATCCCGCATCCCGCGCTGCACGCGCCGCGGACCGCGTACCCCCTCGCCCGCGACGTCGTGCGGCACGTGGGGGAGCCGGTCGCGATGGTGGTCGCCACCGACCGGTACCTCGCCGAGGACGCGGCCGAGCGGATCGTCGTCTCGTACGAGACTCTGCCGCCGGTCGTCGGACTCGCGGCGGCGCGGGCCGCGGACGACGTGGCCGCGCACCTCGTGCAGGAGGTGGGGGACGCCCGGGCGGCCATCGAGGCGGCGCCGAACCGGCTGCACCTCGAGCTCGAGATCGAGCGGTCGGCATCCATGCCGATGGAGGGCCGGGGGGTGTACGCGCGGTGGGACGACGCCGACCGGTCCCTGCGGGTGTACACCTCGACGCAGACCTCCACGTCGGTGCGGTTCGCGCTCGCGGCCAAGCTCGACGTACCGGTCGACCGGGTCGAGGTGGTCACCCCGGACGTGGGCGGTGGGTTCGGTGTGAAGATCGTGCACCCGTGGCCGGAGGAGGTGCTCGTCCCCTGGGCGGCCATGCGGCTGGGCCGGCCGGTCAAGTGGACCGAGGACCGGCGGGAGCACTTCGTCTCCTCAGCGCACGAGCGCGGCCAGCTGCACACCGTCGAGGTCGGCTTCGACGACGAGGGCCGGCTGCTCGGGCTCGACGTGGACTTCCTGCACGACAACGGGGCCTACACGCCGTACGGCATCATCGTGCCGGTCATCACGGCCACTCAGCTGCTCGGGCCGTACAAGCCGGGGGCGTACCGGGTCGAGTTCCGCTCGCTGTACACGAACACGGTGCAGGTGACGCCGTACCGCGGGGCCGGCCGGCCGCAGGGCGTGTTCGTCATGGAGCGCACGATGGACGCGATCGCGGCGCACCTCGGTCTCGACCGGACGGTCGTTCGCGAGCGCAACTTCATCCAGCCCGACGAGATGCCGTACGACCACGGGCTGATCTTCCAGGACGGCCGGCCACTCGAGTACGACTCCGGCGACTACCCGGCCCTGTTGGAGAAGCTGAAGAAGCTCGTCGGCTGGGACGAGTTCGCGGAGTACCGCGAACAGGCGCGGGCGGAGGGCCGTCGCGTCGGCATCGGACTCGCCTGCTACGTCGAAGGTACCGGCGTCGGGCCGTACGAGGGCGCGCACATACGCGTCGAGACGTCGGGCAAGGTCGTGGTGTCGACCGGGCTGACCACGCAGGGCCAGGGGCACGAGACGGTGTTCGCCCAGATCACCGCAGCCGAACTGGGCGTGCCCATCGAGGCGGTAACCGTGATTACCGGTGACACGCGGCGGTTCAAGTACGCCGTCGGTACCTTCGCTTCGCGAGCCGCGGTGATGAGCGGCAACGCGGTGGCGCTCGCGGCGCGCAAGGTACGGGCGAAGGCGCTGCGCATCGCCGGCGAGGCTCTGGAGGTCGACGCGAGCGACCTGGAGGTCGCCGACGGCGTGGTGTCGGTCTCCGGCAGCCCCACGGCGCAGATTCCACTGTCGACGGTCGCGGTGCTGTCGAACCCCCTGCGGTACGCGTTCGACGCGGAGACCCAGCGGGCCACCCAGTTCGCCGTCGGCGGCGGGATGGACCGGCCACCGATCGACGAGGACGACGAGCCCGGGCTCGAGGCGACCGACTACTACTCGCCGATGCGGTCCACGTTCGCGGCCGGTATGCACGCCGCGGTCGTGGAGACCGATCCGGAGACCGCGGACATCCGGATCCTGCGGTACTGCGTCGTGCACGACTGCGGCCGGCTGATCAACCCGCGGATCGTCGAGGGGCAGATCCATGGTGGCGTGGCGCAGGGCGTCGGCGGCGCGCTCTACGAGCGGATCGTGTACGACGAGAACGGCCAGCTGCTCAATGCGTCCTATATGGACTTCCTGATGCCGTACGCCTCGGAAGTCCCCAAGATAGAGACCGACCACCTGGAGACGCCGTCGCCGCTCAACCCGCTCGGTATCAAAGGCGCCGGCGAGGCCGGCGTGATCCCGGGTGCGGCGGTGCTGGCGTCGGCCATCGAGGATGCCGAGGGGATCGTTATCCGGAAGATGCCCATCTCCCCGGCCGACCTATGGAGTATGAGGGAATGAAGGTTTCCGGCGACGCGACGCTGCATGGCCCGGTCGATCGCGTCTACGCGATGCTCAACGACCCCGCGGTGCTGGTGAAGACGATCCCCGGCTGCGAGCGGCTCGAGCAGATCGGCACGGACGCGTACCGGATGGTCGTCACCGCGGGCGTGGCCGCGATAAAGGGGACCTACTCCGGTGAGGTTCGGCTGAGCGAGCAGGACGCGCCGAACGCGTTCGTGCTGAAGGCATCCGGGTCGGGTGCGCCCGGCACGGTGGAGGCGACGGCGCGGGTCACGCTGGCCGGCGGTCCCGACGGTACGACCATGGTCAGCTACGACGCCGATGCCATCGTGGGCGGGATGATCGGCGGAGTGGGGCAGCGGATCCTCGCGACCGTGGCGAAGAAGACCGCGGGCGAGTTCTTCTTGGCCGTCAACGGTGAGCTGACAGGCGCTGTACCCTCCACTGTGGAGGGTGAGCCGGCCGTCTACACCCGCCCGCACGTCCCGACAGCGAACGCCCCGGACTTCGCCCGGGGCGTGCTGTTCGGAGCGGCGGCGGCCCTTCTCGGAGCCGTGGTCGGCGCGATGGTGAGCCGCCGCCGCCGAGGGGACTAGCTAGTAATCGAGCACGGGGTCGTGTTCAGCGATATCGCGGTGGGTCGGCCGTTCGTCACCCCATTCCAGGTGGCGTTGAAGCCCATCCCGTCGCGGCTCTGTCCCGGCGCGATCGAGGCGTTGTTGGAGGCGTTCTCGACGGGCACGCGCGCCCCGTCCTGGACAATCGT